>JANYDL010000001.1 GCA_025363635.1 Actinomycetes bacterium | reverse complement strand
GTTCGAAGTCACTAAGACCCGTTCTAACTACCTGCTTCCATAGTGCGATGGCGGGCAATGATCGTCATTTTTTCCAGCTCGACGTTCCGCTGAATTAATTCACGTTCAGATCGAGTCGTGTGGACCATAAGAAGGTTCATCACTCTTTTCTCAGTGCGAAGATGCGCACCGATCATCTGCCGCAGTTCATCCATGAGTTGTGACCAAGCCTCGGAGCCCGGATCATGGCGCTGCATGATTTCAACCAGCTCACTCATTTTCTCCTCTTGCAATCCCGCCAGCTCAATCATTTCAACCGCATCGTCTAAATGCTCTACCGACGGTTTGAGGATACGCCCCTCCGCCATCCACTGGGCATTCAGCTCAAGTTGCATGTCGTGAAGTTGCGCCGCAACTTGCTCCGGTGTAGATAGCTTGACCAACCGAGTGGCCATCTCATTAATGTTGCATGTGTGATTGAATAGATTCGACGTCTCCATGCATGCCTCCTAGCAGCTCCTCCAATGGCAATCAAACCCATCCGAACCAAAGGGCATGCAAAACATCCGCCAATTCCTTCAATTCCTTGCTGTACAAATTCTTGTGAATCGAGCACTTAAGCGGCACTCGATTTGCATAAATGAACTGCCTGCTTGAGGCAAAGGCACAGGGAGCGACCCATCTCTTGATAGGGAAAGGGATTCCTAGGCCTCACATGCCCAAAAACCCCCTTTTCGCCCCACCAACTACAGCCACTGTCCAAGTGGCTCTCACCTTTCGCAGTAAGCCCGGTGTAATTCAGACGCAACACATCGATCGCATGTGAATCCGTGCCGTTTCAGAGGACAACTTAAGCTAAGACACTTCGGAAAGCCTCTTTCCGATCCCACGCAACGATCAACCCCAGAACGATGATCACAATTGCCACGGGTAGCCCGCTCATCTCAAGAAAGATGTGGAACAATAAGATGTTCAAACAGATCGGTGCCAAGATGAGTAGGGCTAGCGGTACTTTTTTATTGGCAAGCAAAAGAGCCCCACAAAGGACTTGAGCTCCGGCCATCAGGGGTAACAAATACTTTGCAGCCATTAACCCAGTAAAAAAGGCCATAGCCCCCTCCGGCAAGGGCGGCTGTGGCATAAACAAGAAAAAGCCATTTAGCCCGAAAACTAGGAAAACAAGACCTAGCAACCCACGTGCAACCAAGGCAACTTTCGAATTCATTCCAAAACCTCCGAAGAAATGAAATCCCACTTTCCGGCACAAACCGGAATTCCACCTCCAAGAATACCGTATGAAGGCGATTTCAAGCAATTTTCGCTATTCTGCCAACTCTCAGCTCTACGCGACACATTCAAGGTTTTTCCCAGTCAGGCCGATGAAACCGTACAGCGAATTCCGCTTGTTGCGAGGGAGAGGCACGCCCAATGAGAACTTTTCGATTTCAAGGCAGCCAATGGATGTTTGTTCCACCAATGGTTTTGTTAGCGGCCATATTCTTTATGGTTCTTGATGCCAGTCGCGGCGGTCACAGTTCCTTTGCGACGGGCTTTGATGTGAAAACCGAGATCGCTACACTGACAACAGGACATCTCGACGCTGCAGCAACGAAGATGGCGGCAGATAGAGTCGTTGGCGAGACCGAGCGACTGACGATGCTCGACCCTCTGTTTCTTTACGCAATGGGATCCTGTGCTCTGCTAGCCATGATTGCCACTGGCCTATGCGCCTGGCGCTACACCGAAAACAACAACACCACTGCTCACGCTGGCACGACGTCTCTTACTGGCGAAGTTGATACGTCCCGTCGTTTTGACGATGTCGAACGAGTCTTGGAAAAACTCGCCGTTGACTTGAGAAGCCTTTCGACAAAGCCTGAACAGGACGGTGTCCCATCGGTCACAGCCGGGAACGGACTCGAAGGTTCAATGGTCGAAGGTTATCTGGACGCCGCACAAGTATCTGGGCTATTGACGCACTTTTCTCGCGAGGCAGAGCAATTTGCCCTTCTGCTGAACGAACTGACACTCACTCTGCACACCCAGGAAAATCGGGCCGCTGAAAGCAGTCAGTTTTCAGCTTCCATGCGCTTGGAATGGAACAATTTTACCAATGCATTGCGCCTGGGGCGACAGCTCATCGACAAAGTTGGCGACGTGACCCGTCACCTCGAGTCGGCTTGCCAGCGCACTGCCGCCAGCGTTCAAGACTGTTTCAAGGATAAAACCGTGCTTGAAGAAAATCTCAAAGAGTCCTCCACCTGTGTAGAGCGCGTATTTACGAGATCGCGTGACGTG
>JANYDL010000081.1 GCA_025363635.1 Actinomycetes bacterium | reverse complement strand
TTATCACCGGCAAAAATCGAATTGGCTCCAGCAAGGACGGCCAAAGCTTGAGCTTCATCAGAAAGTGTCGTGCGTCCGGCACTGAGTCGAACGAGCGACTTCGGCATTAAAATTCTAGCTGTGGCTATGGTGCGAATAAACTCCAGCGTATCAATCTCGGCTTGATTTTCGAGAGGTGTTCCCTCGACAGCGACGAGTTTATTGATGGGCACACTCTCTGGCTGAGGATCTTGATTCGCGAGCATTTGAAGGAGCCGGATACGATCCGCTTGAGATTCGCCGAGACCGACAATACCACCGCAACAGACTTGAATGCCCGCTGTTCGGACGTTTTCGAGCGTATTCAAGCGGTCAGCATAAGTTCGAGTTGTGATGATTTCGCCGTAATATTCCGGTGACGTATCAAGGTTGTGATTGTAGGCCGTCAAACCAGCGGCTTTCAGCTTTTGAGCTTGTTCGGGCGTCAGCATGCCGAGAGTGCAACAAACTTCCATTTGAAGGCCGGCGACACCACGAACCATGTCCAAAACGCGGTCGAAATCGGGACCTTCTTTGACTTCGCGCCACGCGGCTCCCATGCAAAAACGGGTCGAGCCTTCGGCCTTTGCTTCGCGAGCTTTTTGAAGGACGTCATTTAAAGGCAAAAGAGCTTCTCTTTCGAGACCAGTTTTATTGTGAGCGGATTGCGGACAGTAAGCGCAATCTTCCGGACAAGATCCTGTTTTGATCGAAAGCAGCGTGGATTTCTGGACTTCGCCCGATTTGAAATGCTGGCGATGAACGGTCTGAGCCTCATAAACCAGCTCCAAAAAAGGCTGATTATAAATAGCCGCGATTTCTTCGACGGTCCAATTGTGGCGAATTTGGCTCATGAGAGGGCTCGTCTTAGATTGTTGCGGTTTTTTTGGCAAGATGGGAAAGAACGCCCATGAATTTTTTTGAGGATGAGATAAATAAAGTGAAAGAGCAGGGACTTTATCGATCTTTACGGACTTTAAGTTCTGCACAAGGGCCTGAAATTGAGATTAACGGCAAAAAAGTCCTTAACTTTTGTTCGAATAATTACTTGGGTCTCGCGAATGATCCTCGATTGAACGCAGCGGCGATTCAAGCCATTGAACGTTTTGGATCGGGTAGCGGTGCAGCTCGGTTGATTTCTGGAAATCTCGAGTTGATGGAAATATTGGAGTCCGAACTGGCCGAATTTAAAGGCGCCGAAGCCGCACTTCTCTTCAATTCCGGTTATCACGCAAATATAGGCGTCATTCCTGCGCTAGCAGGCGAGGGTGATGTTATTTTCAGTGATGAATTGAATCACGCGTCTCTCATTGATGGTTGTCGACTTTCGAAAGCTGAAAAGCATGTTTTTCGGCATAATGATTTGGGGCATTTGGAAGAATTATTGAAAACCTCCTCACCCCCTAACCCCCTCTCCTCGCTATCGAAGAGAGGGGGACGATGGATTGTCACCGAAGCCATCTTCAGCATGGAAGGCGATCTCTGCCCGCTGGAGGATCTTCTCAAGCTCGCTGAAAAATACGATGCGATGGTTTATCTCGACGAAGCGCATGCCATGGGCATTTTGGGAAAGAATGGCGAAGGGCTAGCACCTAGTGATTTTCCGCCGAATCTAGTTTCGATGGGAACGTTTGGAAAAGCGTTTGGGTCTTATGGGGCCTTTGTTGTCAGCTCGAAGTCCGTGAAAGAGTTTTTGATCAATAAAGCCCGCTCGTTTATTTTTTCGACAGCCTTGCCGCCAGCGGTTATTGCTGCCTCACGAGAGGCGTTAAGGATTATTCAGAACGAACCAGATAGGAGAGAGAGTTTGTGGAAGAATATTGAGTATCTCAATGATCATCTGCCCAGCATTTCTTCTCCATCCCCCATTTTCTCGATCAAAATTGGTTCCGCCGAAGAAACCATGAAAATTTCGAATCGCTTACTTGAAGAAGGCATCTACCTCCAAGGCATCCGCCCACCCACCGTCCCCGAAGGAACTTCCCGCCTCCGCCTCACTCTGATGGCGACGCATTCTGAAGCCCAAATAAAAAAAATGACGTCCTGGATAAAAAACTACGCAACTTTTTCTGAGAATGGCGATAAGGAGGGATAATTATTTTAATCACGTAGTTTTTGGAGGTCATTTTTATGGGAGAAGTTTACACTTTGCCACCGGCTTTGCAGCCTGGATTACCAGATGAGCAACCTCTCAAGGCGTTATTCAACACTTCGGTGGCATTTCGCCTGGAGTCCTATTCCGATGGGTCTCATGAAAAAGGAATTGAATTTGCTGGTTCACTTTCTCCTCAACTCTATGAACCTTTCAAAAAGTTAACGCTGGGTTTAAGTTATACGTTACGATTTCTATGGGATGACCATGGTGACAGAGATCATATTCTTCGTGGAGG
>JANYDL010000070.1 GCA_025363635.1 Actinomycetes bacterium | reverse complement strand
CCCGCCAATTTGATGCACTCCGGATATGTCGTCCAATAGGGAGCCGGTAGGAGTACCTCATCGCCATCTTCGACAATTGTTGCGAAGGCTTGGTACACCGCTTGCTTTCCACCGTTAGTAACTAGAACTTGATCAACACTGATTTCATAGTTCGAATCTCGCAAAGTTTTCTTAACGATCGCATCACGCAATTCTGGAAGTCCAGATGTCGGGCTGTAGCGATGATTTGAAACAATGGATGCCGCCGCGATCGCTGCGTCAACAATGTAACTTGGCGTTGGAAAATCGGGTTCTCCCGCGCCAAAGCCGATTACAGGTTTGCCGGCCGCCTTGAGCGCTTTAGCTTTCGCATCGACCGCAAGTGTTGCGGATTCGGCGATTGCAGCGATCCGATTCGAAATTCTTTGATGGCTCATGGTCGCAATTCTGCCCCACGGGTCAACGTCGCAATTCCCCATTTTTAGGTGAAATAGGCCTCTCTCATGCGTGAGTTAGACCCCGCCCCACCTCAGGCTCTACACTCTGCCCCTGACGTTTATGGTCTCTTTCCCATGCCGTCTGAAGGGCAGTAGCTCAACTGGCCAGAGTTCCGGTCTCCAAAACCGGCGGTTGGGGGTTCAAGTCCCTCCTGCCCTGCCATATGGAGAAGGCTCGTAAGAGCTGGTTGTAACTAGTGAAAGGAAGGCTCACGATGACGGATGCGGTTGCGTCCCACGAGGAGAAGAAGAAACTCGGACTCTTCTCGCGCATTGGCCTTTTCTATCGCCAGGTAGTTTATGAACTCCGCAAGGTTGTATGGCCGACTCGGAAGCAGTTGTCCACCTACACCGCAGTAGTTCTTGTTTTCGTAACCTTCATCATCGCCGTAGTTTCATTGCTCGATCTTGTACTTACCAAGATCGTCTTCTTGGTATTTGGATAGGGAAGAACATGTCTGAAGAAAAAACTGACGCCTTCGAGGCTGCGCTTTCCGCTGCAGCTGTAGAGACGGTTGCAGTTGAAACCGACTCGACCGATTTTGTGCCAGAGGATTCCAGCAGTGAAATGCCCGTTGCTGAAGATGCTGTCACTAACGAGGCATTAACTGATGCTGATGGAGAAGGCGCCGAAGAAGACGAAGAGAACGATCCCAATGCAGAATTTCGTCGCGCGCTTCGCACAGCGCTAGGTGATTGGTATGTAGTCCATTCTTATGCTGGTTATGAGAAGAAGGTAAAAGGTAATCTTCAAAATCGTATTCAATCTTTGAATATGGAAGATTTTATTTTCCAGATCGAAGTTCCTGAGGAGGAAGTTCAAGAGATCAAGAACGGCCAGCGCAAGATGGTCAAGCGCAATATTTATCCAGGTTATGTTCTTGTTCGATTGGATCTCACAGATGAATCTTGGTCTGCAGTTCGTAACACTCCCGGAGTGACGGGATTTGTGGGAAACGCCCATCATCCAAGTCCGCTCACCCTTGATGAAGTCGAAAAGATTTTGGCTCCGCGTCCGGCTAAGAAGTCCGATAAGCCAGAGATTCGGGTTATCGATTTCCACGTTGGAGAGTCAGTCACAGTTATGGATGGACCATTTGCAACTTTGCCAGCTTCAATCAGCGAGATCATGCCAGAGCAGGCAAAACTCAAAGTATTGGTTTCGATTTTTGGACGCGAAACCCCTGTAGAGCTTTCATTCCACCAAGTACAAAAGATTTAATCCGAAGCGAATAGAAAAAGAGAGAAAAATGGCACCGAAGAAGAAGATCACAGCAATGATCAAATTGCAGATCCAGGCTGGCGCTGCAACACCTGCACCCCCAGTTGGTCCTGCTCTAGGTCAGCATGGCGTCAACATCATGGAGTTCGTGAAGCAGTACAACGCTGCTACCGAATCACAAAAGGGACAGATCATTCCTGTTGAGATCTCCGTGTATGAAGATCGCTCATTTACATTCGTTACCAAGACTCCTCCTGCTTCACGCCTTATCTTGAAGGCCGCTGGAGTTGAAAAGGGTTCTGCGGTTCCTCACAAGACCAAAGTTGCTTCAATCACGAAGGCTCAGGTCGAAGAGATTGCAAAGACCAAGATGGAAGATCTCAATGCCAATGACATTGATGCAGCCAGTTTAATCATCGCCGGCACCGCTCGTTCGATGGGTATCACTGTTATCTAAATTTCTACTCTCCAAATTGGAGAATAGATGTGGGAGGACCTCGCTGGTTCGTTAACCACAACCTACGCAGAATTGCTTGACGATTCTGTACAAAGGAGCGAAATGAAGCGCAGTAAGAAGTACAACGCAGCAGCCGAGAAGGTTAAGAAAGATCACCTATACAGCCCACTTGAGGCCGTGACTCTGGCTCGCGAAACGTCACCGACCAAGTACGACGCAACAGTTGAAGTTGCACTATGTCTTGGCGTAGATCCAAAGAAAGCCGATCAAGCAATTCGAAGCACTGTTAACTTGCCACACGGAACAGGTAAGACTGTTCGAGTGCTCGTATTCGCTGGCGGCGCGCGTGCTGACGAGGCACGAGCTGCAGGTGCCGACATTGTTGGCGCTGATGAATTGATCGATGAAGTTTCAAAGGGTCGCTTGGATTACGACGCAGTTGTTGCAACGCCAGATTTGATGGGAAAGGTTGGTCGACTTGGAAAGGTGCTTGGACCTCGCGGTTTGATGCCTAACCCAAAGACCGGAACCGTAACCACTGATGTAGCCAAAGCTGTCACTGATATCAAAGGCGGAAAAATTGAATTCCGCGTTGATAAGAATGCCAACCTTCACTTCATCATTGGCAAAGTATCTTTCACCGCCGCCCAGCTTGCTGAGAACTATGCGGCAGCACTTGAAGAAGTAATGCGTTCGAAGCCATCTTCTTCCAAGGGCCGCTTCATTAAGAAGTCCACGATTTCAACAACGATGGGACCTGGCATTCAGGTAGATCCAAACCTTGTTCGCGAGACCAACTCAGCCGAATAAGAATTTTTACCCGAGTTTGACGAGGGTGGGCGGCGACGCCTACCCTTGCATTCTCACCAAAGACCGCTGGTACGAGAGCTAAGAAATTAGTGATCGTTTAAGTGTCAGTAGACATCCCGCGTAGGTTCTCACGCTAAACCCGTGCGCTCCTACGCGTATCGGGTTTATTGCATTTTTAGGCGGAATTTGAATCTCGTTCCTCATCAGGGGAGCGAAGTGATCTAGAGACAAAACTAAAAAGAAAGGTGAACCGTATGGCTCGCCCAGACAAAGTAACGGCAGTTGCCGAGTTGACGGAAGATTTCCGTTCATCGACCGCGACTGTTTTGACCGAGTATCGCGGACTTTCCGTGACCTCTATGAAGAAGCTTCGCCGTGACCTTGGTGTAACCACCAAGTATTCGGTCGTAAAGAACACGCTTACAAAGATCGCTGCAAAGGAAGCTGGTTTTGATGTTCCTGCGGAACTTTTGACCGGACCTTCGGCGCTCGCGTTCATCAAGGGCGACCCAATCGTTGCCGCGAAGAGCCTTCGCGATTTCGCTAAAGAGAATCCTTTCCTTGTTATCAAGGGCGGAATTTTTGAAGGCAAGGCTGTTAGCGCGGCAGAAATTTACAAGCTTGCTGATCTTGAATCCCGAGAGGTTCTCTTGGCCAAGCTTGCTGGCGCAATGAAAGCAATTCTTGCCAACGCCATTCGCACGGTGGATGCACTTCGCATTCAGCGCGAAGAAAAAGAAGGACCACTTCCAGTTGTTGCAGAAGCAGTTGCTGCAGAAGCAGTTGTTACCGAAGAAGTTCCAGCCCCAGTAGAAGAAGAAAAGGAATAAAACATGGCAAAACTCAGCACAGAGGACCTATTGGGTCAGTTCAAGGAAATGACACTCGTAGAGCTTTCAGATTTCGTTAAGTCATTTGAAACAGAATTCGATGTTAAGGCCTCCGCTCCAGTTGCAGTTGCTGCAGCAGGTGCCCCAGCCGAAGCCGAAGCAGCACAAGATGAGTTCACACTCACTCTTGAATCTGCTGGCGCACAGAAGATCGCTGTTATCAAGGAAGTTCGTAACATCAACTCAAGCCTCGGCTTGAAAGAAGCTAAGGACATCGTTGATGCCGCTCCCGCAGTATTGCTAGAGAAGGTAAGCAAGGATGCAGTTGATAAGGCAAAGGCAGCGCTCGAAGCAGCCGGAGCAACCGTTTCCGTTAAGTAATT
>JANYDL010000054.1 GCA_025363635.1 Actinomycetes bacterium | reverse complement strand
CAGCGTGTCGCCCCCCTCATCCACAATTCGAACAGGTGTTCGGATACTCTTCTCGTACCCAACCAGAGCGGTTTCCACGACTCAAGGCAAGCCCTTGTTCCCTCGTCAGTGGCCTTCCGTACCTTCTGGATCGTTACCCGTCGATGAGACGTTTATTGAAAGGAAAGATACGTGGCTACAGAAAAAGCTAATAACGATCGCTCTAAAGCCCTAGATACCGCCCTTGCCCAGATTGAACGTCAATTCGGTAAAGGTGCGGTCATGAAGATGGGCGAGCGCGGCAACGCGACCGTCGAAGTAATTCCAACAGGGTCAATCAGCCTGGATATCGCACTTGGTATCGGCGGACTTCCACGAGGACGCATCGTAGAGATTTACGGACCTGAATCTTCAGGTAAGACAACGCTTGCACTCCATGCAATAGCAAATGCGCAAAAAGGCGGCGGAATTGCGGCCTTCATCGATGCAGAGCATGCATTTGATGCAGAGTATGCAAAGAAACTCGGCGTCGACATCGATGCCCTTCTTGTTTCACAACCAGACACCGGTGAGCAAGCACTCGAGATCATGGATATGTTGATTCGTTCTGGCGCTCTCGACATTGTTGTCGTGGACTCTGTAGCCGCTCTCGTGCCTCGCGCAGAGATTGAAGGCGAGATGGGCGATTCTCATATGGGTCTTCAAGCACGTTTGATGTCACAGGCGCTAAGAAAGATTACTGGTGCACTTCATCAGTCAAAGACCACTGCAATCTTTATCAACCAGCTTCGCGAGAAGATCGGCGTCTTCTTTGGCTCTCCTGAGACAACGACCGGAGGGAAAGCGCTGAAGTTCTACGCATCTATTCGATTGGATATCCGTCGAATTGAAACTTTGAAGGATGGTCAAGAGGCAGTCGGCAACCGCACACGCGTCAAAGTCGTCAAGAATAAGATGGCGCCACCATTCAAGCAAGCAGAGTTCGACATTCTTTACGGTGTTGGAATCTCACGTGAAGGTTCACTTCTTGATCTTGGCGTCGATGCTGGAATCGTGAAGAAATCTGGATCCTGGTACACCTACGAAGGAGATCAACTTGGCCAAGGTAAAGAGAATTCGCGTAACTTCCTTCTCGATAATCCAGATCTCAGCAACGATATCGAGACCAAGATTCGCGCGCACTTTGCACCAGCACCGATTGACCCCGAGCTTGTAGCAGCGGTCAATGAAGCAGCAGCAGAGGTTGACTTCTAATTTCTGCTCAAACTGCTACACACAAAGTAGTGGATGCTGACCCCTACTCAACGGCCGAATCGATAGCGCTGATTGCGCTTGCTCCTCGTGCCAAGAGTAGGGGTGAACTCTTTGCTCATCTCAAGAAACGTGGCGTCACTGATGATGTCGCAAATGCGGTGATTTATAGGCTTCAAGAGCAAGGCTTTGTAAATGATGAGGAATTCGCACGCGCGTGGAGTGAATCGCGTCAGCGCACCAAGAAACTTTCGCGCAGAATTATCGCAGGGGAGTTGCGAGAAAAAGGCGTGAGCTCTGAAATTATTGAGATTGTCACATCCGAGATTGATCCAGATACCGAATATGCCATCGCCTTGGAATTAGCCTTACGAAAATATCGTCCCATTGCTCATCTTGACCCAGAGTTAATTCGTCGCAGAGTACACGGAACTTTGATGCGTAAAGGATTCTCATCCTCAGTAATCAACTCTGTTTTACGTGAAATCGGCGTTGTATAGCCCCACTACGATTGACCCATGGATTTGCAGATGGCGCGCACATACACGGTGGAAACCTATGGCTGTCAGATGAACGTCCACGATTCAGAGCGCATAGCAGGTCTTCTTGATGAGGCTGGCTATATACCCGCTCTCCCAGGAGTTCAGGCCGACGTGGTTGTCTTTAATACCTGTGCGGTCCGAGAAAATGCAGATAACAAACTCTACGGAAATTTGAGTTTTCTCGCTCCTATAAAAAAGGCAAATCCGCACATGCAGATTGCCGTCGGGGGATGCCTTGCCCAGAAAGATCAAGCTACGATCATCAAAAAGGCGCCATATGTGGACGTCGTTTTCGGAACTCACAACGTGGGTTCGCTTCCCGTCCTTCTGGAAAGGGCTCGCATCGAAGAGGAATCTCAAATCGAGATTCTTGAATCGCTTGAACATTTTCCTTCTACTCTTCCGGCGCGACGTTTTTCCGCATTTTCAGCGTGGGTGTCGGTCTCAGTGGGATGTAATAACACCTGCACTTTCTGCATTGTTCCTACCCTGCGCGGAATCGAGAAGGATCGCGAAGCCTCGGACATCATGCGCGAAGTGCGGACGTTGGTGGATTCTGGCGTCATTGAAATAACTTTGCTTGGCCAGAATGTCAATGCATATGGCGTGGATTTTGGTGATCGTGAAGCATTCGCAAAATTAGTGGCAGAGTGCGGCAAAGTGGATGGACTAGAGCGGGTGCGGTTTATGTCTCCGCATCCACGTGATTTCACTGATGATGTCATTGAGGCGATGGCTTTGTCGCCCAATGCTATGCCTCACCTACACATGCCACTTCAATCCGGCTCTAATCGAATTCTTCAAGAAATGCGTCGTTCATACAGAACTGATCGATACTTAGGAATCATTGACAGGGTGCGAGCGGCAATCCCTCAGTCGCAAATTACTACCGACATCATCGTCGGATTCCCGGGGGAGACTGAGGAAGATTTCCAGGCAACTTTAGATTTATGCACGCAGGCTCGATTCAGCGCGGCCTACACCTATCAATATTCCAAGCGTCCCGGGACTCCTGCAGCCACAATGCCCGATCAAGTCACTGCAGATGTTGTGGGAGAGCGGTACACGCGATTGCACGCTCACCAAGAAAAAATTTCGAATTCTGTCAATCTCGAGGCAATCGGCACTCAAGCGCATGTTCTCGTCACGGAGCACGAAGGAAGGCGAGATGTTGAACGCGCAAGGATGTCGGGGAGAACTGAAGATTTTAGATTGGCTCATTTCACGTATACACCTGAATTACTTGCCCGACCAGGTGATGTAGTTAAAGTTGAAATTACCGATGCCGCATCACATTTTTTGATTGGCGATGCAATCTCAGTACGCCGAACTCGTGGAGGCGATGCTCATCAATTACGGACAGAGGAGAGAGAGTCCGAGCCGCTGCTTTTAGGAATGCCTGCGTCACGACCATGAGCGTGATTGTTGTCTGTGGGGCAACTGCTACGGGAAAAAGTGATTTGGCAATTGCTCTAGCCAAACACTTTGATGGAGAAATCATCAACGCAGATTCCATGCAACTCTATAAAGGTATGGATATTGGCACTGCCAAAATATCGGTGGCCGCACGTGAAGGCATTGTTCATCATCTTCTCGATATCTTGAATGTCAAAGAGGAAGCGAGCGTGGCTTCGTATCAGAACACCGCTCGTGAACTAATTTCCGATATTGAATCTCGCGGAAAACGTCCCATCATCGCTGGCGGAACTGGTCTTTATATCAAAGCGATTCTTGATGAACTTAATTTTCCAGATACCGATCCAGAAGTTCGAGCAAGATTTAATCTATTGGCTGAGAAGATTGGAGCACAGGGAATGTTCCAAAGATTGCAAGCGCTCGACCCTGCCGCAGCGCTAGCAATTGATTCGCAAAATCTCCGACGCGTAATTAGAGCTCTCGAGGTTATCGAAATTACAGGAAAACCATTTACGGCGAATCTGCCACGCAAAGAAAGTTCGCGATATCCCGATGCACGCCAAGTCGGACTGGTGATGGATCGAGAAAAGTTGGATGCGCGCATCAGCGATCGCGTGGATGCTATGTGGGAGAGGGGTTTTGTTTCCGAGGTCGATCGGCTAATAGAAGAGGGAATACGCGAAGGAAGGACAGCCCAATTAGCCTTGGGCTATGCCCAAATTCTCAAATATCGTGATGGGATATTTACTCAAGATCAAGCCCGTGAAGATACGAAACGAGCCACACGTCAATATGCAAGGCGTCAAGAGACCTGGTTTTCGCGAGACGAAAGGATCGTTTGGATATCGCCAGTCCAACTACGCCTAGAAACTGTCCTTGAAATATTAGGAAAGCCTGCGCCATCGATAATGCAATAAACTGACGCCATATGAATACTCTTGCGACATACGGGCATGGCACCGAAAACGATTTTGTACTCATTTTCGATCCCGAGAATCACTTTGTAATTACCCCCGAGGAGATTGTCGCCATTTGCGATCGCGGGAAAGGAATTGGCGCGGATGGATTAATCCGCATCGCCAAATCAAAAAATCGATGGTTCATGGATTATCGCAATGCCGACGGATCAATTGCAGAAATGTGTGGCAATGGAATTCGAGTGATGGCGAAATATCTTGTTGAACGAGGACATCAGAAAGAGGGAATTTTCCCCATCGATACACGGGATGGCCTGAAACATTTGCGAGTCCCGGCAGAAGGTGACATCACTGTGAATATGGGACATGTGACTGAGGAAGAAGGTCGGATATCAGTGACCGCAAATGGAAAGACGTGGAGTGGATACAACGTCAGCGTAGGCAATCCACACGCCGTAGTTTTCGTGGATTCTATAGAGGATGCTGGGGATCTAAAGGTAGCCCCAGTCGTGACTCCAGCAGAGGATTATCCTGATGGCGTCAATGTTGAATTCGTCGAATTGGTCGATGAGCGAGAAGTAAAGATGCGCGTCTTCGAAAGAGGCGTAGGGGAAACTCGTTCCTGTGGAACAGGAACCTGCGCTGTTGCACTTGCTGCATCAATTTATCAAAAGGCAAAGTTGCCAGCGACATGGAAGATATCTCCACCCGGTGGGGCTGTGCAGGTAGAAATCGATCCTCATTTCAACGGCATCTTGACCGGCCCTGCTGTGCTCGTCAGAGATGTTGATATTTCGAAGTATTTAGTGAATTAAAGGATAGAAAATGGCCAAGCAACGCGATCACGAAGGTGATGATCAATTTGAAGCTCTCCTGCGGGAGAGTGCGCAGGTTGCTGCGGATTACGATTCAGGCGCGGAAGATTCTCAACCCGCTCTCCTCGAAAGGCAAGCTCTTCGTCGAGTAAAAGGCTTTTCTACTGAATTACAAGATATTTCTGAGGCTGAATATCGTCAGTTGCAGTTGGAACGAGTTGTACTCGTGGGGGTATGGACCGAAGGCAGTGCGGAAATGGCGGAAAACTCTCTAGCTGAATTAAAAGCGCTAGCAGAAACTGCTGGTTCTGAAGTTCTTGATGGTCTTATTCAAAGACGAGATAAGCCAGACCCCGCGACTTATATTGGCTCAGGAAAAGTTTCTGAACTCAAGGAAATAGTGGTTGCCACTGGTGCGGACACCGTCATTTGTGATGGCGAACTCTCTCCATCGCAGCTTCGACAATTAGAGGACAAACTCAAGGTAAAAGTTGTTGACCGGACCGCCCTCATTCTTGATATTTTTGCACAGCACGCAAAAAGTAAAGAAGGCAAAGCCCAAGTAGAGCTTGCACAGATTTCGTATTTACTTCCTCGGTTACGTGGTTGGGGTGAATCACTATCGCGACAAGTGGGCGGACGTGCCGCCGGTGGCGCAGGTATCGGTGGGCGCGGACCAGGTGAAACTAAAATCGAGACGGATCGCCGTCGGATTCGCGATAAGCAAGCAAAATTACGTGGCGAGATAAAGGAAATGAAAGTCTCCCGCGATACTAAACGACAGGAGCGGCGTCGACATCGAATTCCATCGGTCGCAATCGCGGGCTACACAAACGCGGGAAAGTCATCACTACTCAATGTTTTAACTGATGCAGGGGTTCTCGTAGAAAATGCACTCTTCGCCACTCTTGATCCGACAGTACGACAATCGCACACGACAGATGGCAGAATTTTTACACTCACAGACACAGTAGGATTTGTTCGCCATTTGCCACATCAATTGGTGGATGCATTTAAGTCAACGTTGGAAGAGGTACAAGACGCCGATTTAATAGTGCACGTCGTAGATGGTTCACACCCAGATCCATTTGAGCAGATACGCGCTGTGAGAGAAGTTTTCGACGAGATCGGCGCCTCCGATATTCCTGAGATCATCGCTGTAAATAAGGTGGATATTTCGGACCCAACGATGATTATGAACATCTTGCGTAAGGAGAGCCGTGCATATGCATTTTCGGCTCGCTCGGGATTTGGTGTAACCGGGCTTGTTCTGGCAATCGAGAGTTCACTTCCTATACTCAAGGTCGAAATTGACGCGGTGATCCCCTATTCACGAGGAGATCTGGTCAGCGCGGTGCACGAACGGGGTGAGATAATTAGCCAGGAGTATCTAGCCGAAGGAACCTCCCTCCATGCCCGGGTCGATGCGGCTCTAGCCCAGCAAATCGCCGATTTGGTGAAGGGGTAGTTCCAACCTATGGTGGCCCAGTGAGACGAATCTCCTAGCGGCCAGTCGGGAATATTTGCGACACGCCGAGGGTTTAACGCTCTGATTGGTTAGATTTGCGCGACTATGCGCCCGTTGTGGTAATTCTCCCCAGCGACGATGAACGGTAAACATTATGAAGGCGAGGGCGATACGTGGCGACTGACTACGACACCCCCAGGAAAACTGACGAAGAGTTACATGAAGAATCTTTAGAAGAACTTAAAGCCCGTCGAGTTGATGCCCAATCGGGCCAGGTCGATGTTGACGAGGCAGAAGCAGCAGAAACTCTTGAACTTCCGGGAGCGGATCTTTCGGGCGAAGAGTTATCCGTCCGAGTTGTGCCACGACAGGTGGACGAATTTGCATGCTCGCGTTGTTTCTTAGTGCATCACATTACCCAACGAGCAAAAGGTGATGGTACAACTGCAGTTTGTAAGGAATGCGCGTAGAACTTTTTTTGATTATTTTTTTTGGAGCGCTCCAGATAGTAAATCAGCCCGCTTAGAACTCACGAGCCAATATGGAGTTGGGTCTCGCGGATCGCAGATTTCAATTTTGATACCACGTGGCTGCCAAAAACGGATGGCAAGAAAGGCAGCCGGGTCGGCGTTACGGCCACGAGCCAAACGCATGGCATCTGCTGAAAGTTCTTGAACCTGACCCAAGTAGTTGCGTTCTATGTGCGCATCGCCAATGCGCAATTCATTTTCTGATACAAGTATCCGCATCGACAGTTGGTCTGATATTGCAGGCGTAGCAATGATTGCGATGATAAGGGAAATTTGCCCGGCTGGGTTATCAAAAGCTGCCCAAATTGAGAGAGCGAGAGAGCCCAGAAGAAAAAAAATAAACATATTAAGCCAGAATGGTGGGCGAACCACCTCAACGTATCTACTGAGCGCGTTTTTTTCAGATTCTTCAGGCTTCACATGTCTGATGTTATTGGATTATCAAGTAACCTTGAGCGCATGAGCAGGGTACCCAGTACGATTCCACCAGAGGGCGCAAGAATTCCACTCAGACATGAACTCGCCCCTCCACCTGGCACGCAAATTCCTTCGCACTTTGGCCATTGCTTTGGCTGTGGTGCGTTACATCCGACAGGTCTTCATCTCGTTGCCCATGCGGGTGAAGGGCTAGATCTCACCGCAGGATTCACTGTGACGGAAGACCATCAAGGCGCACCAGGGCTGGCTCACGGCGGCTTACTTTCGTTGGCTTTTGATGAAGCGCTAGGAAAATTGATGTGGCTACTTCGTGCACCTGCGGTGACAGCCCGTTTAGAAACGGATTTTATTAAACCTGTGCCTATTGGAACGCGATTGCATATATCCGCAAGAATTTCGGGTCAGGTAAGTCGCAAGGTGTACACCTCCGCTGAAGGACGTCTGGACTCTCCGGAGGGTGAAATAGCGGTTCGGGCGTCGGCTCTCTTTGTCATTGTTCCTATGAGACATTTCTTTGACAACGCTCCGACCGAATATTTGGAATATCTCAAAGCGCATCCAGAACTTCTCGCATTTGTGGACCCTAATTTCGAGATCAATCCATGATCGAGCAAAGAACTAGGGAGATCAATCCATGATCGAAGTTCTCATTAAGCGCCTCGATCCAGAAGTCCCACTTCCTTCGTATGCAAAAGGCGGAGACGCCGGTGCCGATTTAATAACCTGCATTGATCTCACCTTACAACCAGGGGAGAGAGCGCTTGCTCCTACGGGAATTTCCATAGCACTGCCCGATGGCTACGCTGCCTTCGTCCATCCGCGATCGGGTCTTGCAATAAAGCATGGTGTATCCGTAGTGAATGCACCTGGGACAATCGATGCTGGATATCGTGGAGAAATCCAAGTGATTCTCATTAATCATGATCAGAAAGAAGCAATTTCTTTCAAACGAGGAGATCGAATTGCCCAATTAATTATTCAAAAAGTAGAGCGAGCAGATTTTGTTGAAGTTGGCGAACTCCCAGGTTCTGGGCGAGGTACAGGTGGTTTTGGGTCAACGGGGAGAGCGTAATGGAGAGTGACGAGAAGAAAGTCATGAACGCACTTGGCGGAAAGAAGGGAATTCTCGATTCTGGACTTCCATCTCTTGTTTTTCTGATCGCTTATAACGTTACACATGGATTAAAGGATGCAGCGATCGCAGCTGTGATCACTTCTGCATTTCTGACAGTAATTAGATTGGCAAAAAAAGATACCTTGCAACACGTGCTTTCCGGGTTTGTAGGCGTGGCATTTTGCGCCTTCCTAGCAAGGAAAACAGGTCAAGCTGCAGATTTCTATCTTCCCGGCCTGATCATCAATGTCGTATATGCCTTTGCTTACGGGATCTTGAATCTCGTTGGTTTACCGCTACTCGGATTACTCCTTGGGCCGATCCTCGGAGAGAACCTTGCGTGGAGAAAAGTTCCTGCACGTAAGCAGGCATATATTCGTGCGGGCTGGCTCTGGGTTGCTCTTTTTGTTTTGCGATTGCTTGTTCAATATCCGCTCTACAAATCTGGCAACGTAAACGCTCTAGGAACAGCGCGGCTGGTAATGGGATACCCACTCTTCTTGTTAGCGGCATGGGGATCGTGGATCGTGATTCGAAATGTGCCCACAGCGAAGATTACTGATGCAAGCGAATAGTCTGGCTCGAAATCACATGCTCTAGCTTTGTTTGGCTACGAAGCATTCCTTGAGAAGAGACTCTGCCTGAGTAGATGCCACAAACAGAAGTTCATCCCCAGCGGTAAAAACGTCATGTGCTTTGGCCGAAATAACTCGACCGTCGCGGACGATAGCAGCCAACGTTGAGTTTTCAGGCAACTCAATTTCCTCAACGGTTTTTCCGAGACATAGTGAGCTATCGGGAAGTGTTATCTCAACTAGATTCGCTTGTCCCTTCTTGAACGAAAATAAGCGAACAACATCACCTACGCTGACCGCCTCTTCGACAAGGGCTGAAATAATTCGCGGTGTCGATACGGCGACATCCACGCCCCAAGAAGAATCAAAGAGCCATTCATTCTTTGGATGATTTACGCGAGCAACAACCCTCGGCACACCGTATTCAGTCTTACCCAAAAGCGATGCAACAAGGTTAACTTTGTCATCGCCGGTGGCAGCGATGAGAACATGGCAAGAATTCAATTTTGCTTTATCGAGTGATGAAATTTCGCAAGCATCCGCCATAAGCCATTCGGCATCAGGGACACTTTCTAATTTCAGCGCGCGTGGATCGCGATCTATCAACAGTACCTGGTGGCCGCTATCGAGAAGTTCTCGAGCAATTGCTCGCCCGACATTGCCCGCACCTGCAATCGCTACTCTCATGAGGCTTCCGCCGGTGAATGCGCAAGTGCATTCTCAACGATCGATATCTCGTTGTCGTGCACGATTACGTGCACGAGATCGCCATCCTGCAAGACGGTGTGTGCATCAGGAATAAGTCCTTCGCCGAGTCGTGTAATAAATGCCACGCGAGCGGGGGTGATATTTTCAATCAGCGAGACTGGGCTGCCAAACCAACTTCCATCAATATGCATTTCGCAGAGTTGGATTAAACCGCTGGCATCTCGCCATTCAGACTGGGAACCTTGGGGAAGAAGTCGCCGCATGATCTGGTCGGATGTCCATAAAACGGTCGCTACGGTAGGAATTCCTAAGCGCTGGTAAATCTCAGCACGACCTGGGTCGTAAATTCTCGCAACAACATTTTTGATCCCATAAGTTTCTCGTGCTACACGTGCCGCCAAAATATTGGAGTTGTCACCGTTGCTCACTGCTGCAAAAGCGTCTGCGTGCTCGATGTCTGCCTCAATCAAAGTGTCGCGATCGAAACCGACGCCTGTGATTGTTTTCCCTTTGAAATCCGCGCCGAGTCGACGAAAGGCCTCGCGGGAAAGGTCGATGATAGCGACTGAATGACCAGCTGCCTCAAGTTCACTCGCGAGTGAGGAACCGACGCGTCCGCATCCCATGATTACCACGTGCACGGTGAAAACCTACACCACCTTTCGCAATAGGCTTCGGTTCTATGGCAATTGAACGAGGTAAATCCCTTGAAGTGGGCCAACATCACACCGTTACTATTGAAAAAGTAGCCCACGGGGGACATTTTGTTGCCCGATTCGACGGGCATGTGATTTTCGTGCGACATGCCATCCCGGGAGAAACGGTCGAAGTAAAGATCACTGGCGTTGCAAAAAATTTTGTGAGGGCGGACGCGGTCAAGATTATTACCGCTTCACCAGAGCGTGTTCTTCCACCCTGTCAGTTCGCAGCGCCTGATTTGTGTGGCGGATGCGATTTTCAACATATTTCGGCGCTTTATCAGCGGCTACTTAAAGCGGAAGTGATCAAGGAGCAATTCAAACGTCTAGCAAAGATGGAAGTCCAAGTTGTAGTGGAAGAAGTCGGTCTACCGACACATTGGCGCACTCGATCGATTGCATCAAGCAATGAGAATGGCAGATTGGGCTTTTATGCATCACGCACTCACGATGTCGTTCCTGTTGATGATTGCATGATTCTCGTTGAAGAGATCAAGTTCCCAGAGTTAGCCAAAAAGACTTGGCCACCTCGATCGCGTGTAGAGATTTCTATAAGCGGTCAAGCAGAACGAACTGTCGCTATTGCTTCCACCGATCGAGGTTCAAAGTCGCGGATTACCGAAGGACCCAAAGTCGCACATGAAGTTATTGAAGGCCGCAAACTTGATGTGAGTCAGAATTCATTCTGGCAGAGTCACTCACTTGCTCCTTCAGTTCTCACCCAAGCGGTACTTGAATTTGTACAAAAAGACGACCATGTTCTCGACCTCTATGGGGGAGTTGGACTATTCACCGCTGCGGTACTTGATCGAATTGGATCGTATGGCACAGTGGAACTGATCGAATCGAGTCGCGCAGCCACCCAAGATGCGCAGCGAAATTTTGCTGGGAATTCTCAGGTACGTATTTACACGGGTGATGTGGACCTGCAGTTGAAAAATATCTCTGCGGCCGATCTTGTCATTCTGGATCCTCCACGCGAAGGTGCGGGAAAGTCAGCATTGCGCCAAGTCGTGATCTATCGCCCTCGTTCTGTCGTCTATGTAGCGTGTGACCCAGCATCACTTGCCCGGGATACCGCCTACCTTTCGGAATTGGGATACAAATTGAGCGCTCTCCGCGCCTTTGACCTTTTCCCCATGACACATCACGTCGAGTGTGTCGCGCACTTCGAACCTTCACAAAAGGTGCCAAATGAGGTATCTTGATATCAAGATAAATTAAGCGAGGTCAGAATGAGCATAGATTCCTTCCAATCCAAGACCACCTTGAATGTGCAGGGTGAAAACTTTGAGATCTTTGATATTTCTAAGATTTCAGGTGCTGCATCCCTTCCGTTTAGCCTGAAAATTCTTCTGGAAAATCTCCTGCGCACCGAAGATGGAGCGAACATTACGGCTGCGCAAATTAGCGCTCTGGCCAATTGGGATCCGAAAGTTGAGCCCGATACTGAAATTCAATTCACTCCTGCTCGTGTTGTGATGCAGGATTTCACAGGCGTCCCATGTGTCGTGGACTTAGCGACAATGCGAGAAGCGATTGTCGATCTGGGTGGAGATCCTGCAAAAGTCAATCCACTTGCCCCAGCTGAACTCGTCATTGATCACTCAGTCATCGCAGATTTTTTTGGCACTAATACTTCTTTTGAGCAGAACACCAACGTCGAGTACGAGCGCAACCACGAGCGCTATCGCTTTCTGCGATGGGGGCAAGGCGCATTTGATGAATTCAAAGTCGTACCACCAGGAACAGGAATTGTTCACCAAGTAAATATTGAATTCTTGGCTCGTGTTGTCATGATTCGGGAAGTTGATGGCGTTCGACGTGCATATCCCGACACCGTTGTTGGCACTGACTCTCATACGACGATGGTGAATGGTCTTGGCGTTCTTGGATGGGGAGTAGGTGGCATTGAAGCCGAAGCGGCTCTGCTTGGACAGCCAGTGTCGATGTTGATTCCACGCGTCGTTGGTTTCAAATTGAATGGGGAATTGCCGGCCGGAACGACCGCTACAGACCTCGCTCTGACCATTACGGAAATGCTTCGCAAACATGGAGTCGTTGGAAAGTTTGTAGAATTTTATGGACCAGGCGTTTCTGCGATACCGATGGCCAATCGCGCCACTATCGGAAATATGAGCCCTGAATATGGTTCTACGTGCGCAATCTTCCCAATCGATGAGGAGACGTTGAAGTACTTAATTCTGACCGGTCGAAGTGCAGCCCAGATCGCCCTCGTGGAAAGTTATGCGAAGCAGCAAGGACTTTGGCACAATTCTTCAGATTCTCCTCGATTCTCCGAGCACATCGAACTCGACCTCTCATCTGTCGTTCCGTCGATAGCCGGACCAAAGCGACCGCAAGATCGCATTGCGTTGACTGCATCAAAGAGCGCCCTCGAAAAAATTCTTCCTACCTATCTCTCTGACAAGTCGAGTAAATCGGCGATTGATATCGCGGTAAACGGCAAAGCAACCACCGTAAAAAATGGCGATGTGGTTATTGCTTCCATAACCTCATGCACAAATACCTCTAATCCTTCTGTCATGATCGGTGCGGCTCTTTTAGCTAAAAAGGCCGTAGAAAGGGGTTTGACATCTAAGCCGTGGGTGAAGACCACTTTGGCGCCAGGATCGAAAGTTGTCACTGATTATTACGATCGTGCAGGACTTACTCAATACATGGAAAAACTTGGCTTCAATTTAGTTGGCTACGGATGCGTAACCTGCATTGGTAATTCTGGACCACTTCCAGTTGATGTAAGCAAAGCAGTCAACGAGCATGACCTCGCAGTCACGGCCGTACTCTCGGGTAACAGAAACTTTGAAGGTCGCATTAGTCCTGATGTAAAAATGAATTACCTTGCATCGCCTCCCTTGGTGGTCGCCTATGCAATTGCGGGAACAATGGACCACGACTTCGATACTGACTCTTTAGGAAATGATCAGCAAGGAAATCCCGTATTCCTGAAAGATATTTGGCCCAGTGAGAGTGAAATTTCTGAAGTGGTTGAAGCTTCGATTTCTTCATCCATGTTTACCAAGGATTATGCCAGCGTTTTTCAAGGTGATCATCGTTGGAACTCTTTGGAGACTCCTGCGGGCAACACCTTTGAATGGGAGTCAAATTCCACATATGTTCGCAAGCCTCCTTACTTTGACAATATGCCAGCCCAACCGACCCCCGTCAAAGATATTCATGCAGCGCGAGTTCTCGCCGTTCTGGGAGATTCTGTTACGACAGATCACATTTCACCGGCTGGAAATATCAAAGTTGATTCACCGGCTGGAAAGTATTTAGCCGAACACGGAGTAGATCGCAAGGATTTCAACTCTTACGGTTCTCGCCGTGGAAACCATGAAGTCATGATTCGTGGAACTTTTGCAAATATCCGACTGAAGAATCTTCTGCTCGATGGCGTTGAAGGCGGTTTTACTCTCAACTTTGTCGGTGGTGGTGCGCAATCCACAATTTATGATGCATCAGTGGCTTATCAAAGTGCAGGGATTCCGCTCGTCATTTTGGCGGGCAAAGAATATGGCTCTGGATCATCTCGAGATTGGGCTGCTAAAGGCACAGCGCTTCTGGGAGTGCGAGTAGTAATTGCAGAATCCTTCGAAAGAATTCATCGCTCTAACCTCATCGGAATGGGCGTCTTGCCACTTCAATTCTTATCTGGCGATACTGCCGCGAGCCTAGGACTTACCGGATCTGAAACATTTTCAGTTACCGGTATCGAGGCGCTCAATGGCGGTTCGACCCCTAACGAAGTTGAGGTCAGAGCGGATGGAGAAGTCTTCCGCGCTAAGGTACGCATTGATACTCCAGGAGAAGCGGATTACTACCGCCACGGTGGAATCATGCAATACGTTCTGCGATCACTTCTCCATGCCTAAGAGCCTAGGAACCTAAGAAGAGGTGTGAAAAGATCCTCACAAAAGTGAGCATGATCGCCCTCTGACCCCTAGGGTTGGAGGGTGCTCGACTCCTTGAATTCGCCCCAGGACCTCTCTGGCCTCACCTTTGAGCAATTGGAGAGCCTTGCCCAGGAAATCCGTACCTTCCTTATAGAAAAGGTGTCGCGAAGTGGTGGGCACCTTGGACCCAACCTTGGGGTCGTGGAACTCACCCTGGCCCTGCATAGGGTCTTCGATTCACCTGCCGATGTGATCCTTTTCGATACTGGCCATCAGACATACGTCCACAAAATTTTGACGGGGCGAGCAGGGCTCTTTGATCAGCTTCGCCAAGGCGGTGGTCTTGCTGGATATCCATCTCGATCCGAAAGCGCACATGACGTCGTCGAAAATTCACACGCCTCGACCTCACTTTCATGGGCTGACGGAATTTCTCATGGCTTTTCTCTCTTGGAAGAAAGCGATCGATGCGTCGTTGCAGTTATTGGCGATGGCGCTCTCACTGGAGGAATGGCGTGGGAGGCGCTCAATAATATTTCAACGGCGCAGAATCGTCGATTAGTAATTGTGCTCAATGACAACGAGCGTTCTTATTCACCAACCATAGGTGGGATTGCACTTTCTCTCGAAAAACTGCGTGCGAAAGATGGCGAGCATGCGGGGATATTTCGTACGTTAGGAATTTCCTACCTGGGACCGATCGATGGTCACGACCTAGAGCTTTTAGAAAAGACGTTGGAACTTGCCAAGGGCTTTACTCGTCCAGTTGTGGTTCATGCCGTCACGGAAAAAGGGCGAGGTCACCAACCAGCACTAGAAGATGAAGCCGAAAAATTTCATGCAGTGGGAGTCGTGGACCCCGTAACAGGTATACCAATTTCACAGTCCACGAAATCGTGGACGAGTGTATTTGCCAAAGAAATTGCTCTGCTAGGTGGCGAACGCAAAGACATCGTTGCAATCACTGCAGCGATGCAGGGACCCACTGGCCTAAATGAATTTCAAAAACTTTTTCCAGAGCGAACAATTGATGTGGGCATTGCCGAACAACATGCGGTTACCAGCGCAGCCGGACTTGCCTTTGCAGGTCTGCACCCTGTTGTCGCTATCTATTCAACTTTTCTCAATCGAGCATTCGATCAACTTCTCTTGGACGTTGCCCTGCATAAGGCAGGTGTGACCTTTGTTTTAGATCGTGCAGGCATTACAGGTGATGATGGCCCGTCGCACAATGGGGTATGGGACCTGGCTTTGGCGGGCATCGTTCCTGATCTCAGGATTGCTGTGCCACGTGATGAGCGACGCCTTAAAGAACTCTTGAGACAGGCGGTGAGCGTTGAAGACGGCCCAACCATCGTGCGCTTTCCGAAAGGAGCACTGGGAGCGGATATTGATGCGATACGCCGTCAGAGTAGTTTTGACGTTTTGCGCGAAGGGGAGCAAGCACGGGTACTTATTGTTGCGGTGGGCCCTTTAGCCACAATGGCGTGCGAAATTGCTGATGAGCTAATCGATCTTTCGATAAGCGTTATTGATCCGTTGTGGGTAAAACCTCTCTCATCTGAAATTCTGAATTATTGCGAGAATTTTTCATTGGTAGTTGTTATCGAAGATGGAATTGAACACGGCGGCGTTGCAAGTTCTCTCTCCGAGAAATTACAAAAGTGCAGATCCAATAAGACCATCATTTCCTGTGGAATCCCTTTGAAATTTCTTGATCACGGTAAACGGAGCACAGTTCTCGCAGAATGCGACCTCATTGTCGGTGCGATTTCAGCAAAAATCGTGGAAGCGCTTACGCTGGAAGAGAGGCGACTCCCTTTTCATGAAAGCGTTTCCCGCATACAACTTTGCTGACTCCCGCACGATCTAGATACGGCAAAATCCCTCCGAGGACCAATGGCCAGCCGGCTCCAAGCAGCATGCAAAGATCAATTTCTGCAGGACTAGATACGACGCCTTCATCCAACATCATGCGTGCTTCTTCGGCTAGCGCGGAAAGTGCCCGATTTCTCACCTCTTCTGAAGTGGATGGTTTATCTCCCTTTTCCACTAGTGCAAGTGCGGCGGGATTTGGTGAGTATGTTCCGTTTTCGCCTTTGATGTAAAAAGTACGAATGTTTTCCTTCACCATACGCTGCATGGTTGGGGAGATGCGATATCGAGGTCCAAGATTTTCGTGCAATGTCTCTGCTACATGGAGAGCAACTGCTGGACCCACTAGTCCCAAAAGTTCGAAAGGTGTCATTGGAAAACCAATACTGCGCATTGCACTATCTGCGATATCCGGACTCGTTCCTTCATCCATGGCATCCGTGATTTCCCCCATGAAGCGAGTCAGAAGTCGATTAACGACAAAGCCAGGTGCATCTTTAGTAATGACCATGGTCTTCTTGAGCTCTTTGCCAACGCTGACAGCCGTGGCCGTGCTTGCGTCATCCGTCTTGGAGGTGCGCGCGATTTCGAGCAAAGGCATCAGTGAGACTGGATTAAAAAAGTGAAAGCCGATAACCCTTTCTGGATGGTCTAAATCCTTGCTCATAGCTTCAACTGAGAGTGATGATGTATTCGTGGCGAGCACGCATTCGGGGCCAACGATAGATTCTAAATTCTTAAAGAGAACTTGCTTGAGGGAAAGCTCTTCAAAAATCGCTTCAATAATGAAGTCACAACCGGCAAATACATTTTGATCAACCGAGCCGGTAACTAGGGATCCTAAACGTCGCGCAGACTCTGCACTCATGCGCTTCTTTTCAACAAGTTTGGCGAGCTCTTGGTGCACCCACGCGACACCTTTGTCGACTCTGGATTGATCCAGGTCTGACATCACAACGGGGCATTTCAAATTGCGAACAAGAATCAAGGCCAATTGGGAGGCCATCAATCCGGCTCCAACTACACCAACTTTTGCGACCTTTCTCGCTAGGGCTGGTTTCGGAGCGCCTTCGACTTTTTTGCGTTTCTTTTGAATGAGGTTGAAGGCATAGAGAGAAGCGCGAAGCGGGTCGCTCATTGTGAGATCTGCCAGAGCGTTATCTTCCGCGGCAAATCCTTCGTCTCGAGTGGCCGTTCGTGCCGCGGAGATAATTTCAAGGGCGCGACGAGGCGCGTCAATATCTGCACCACCATATTTTTTAGCAGCAGCTGCCCGTCCACGCGCAAGTGCGCTTTCCCATCCAGTGTCATGCGAGAAATCCTCGCGGCCAATTTTCTTTTTGCCACCCAGAATATCGGCAGCAAACCCCACTGAGCGTTCTAAAAAATCTGCGGGTTCAAAGACGGCATCAACGACTCCGAGGGAGAGCGCGTCTTTTGCTTTCAACATCGTGTTGTTGTTAAGAGCGTTCAACATGATGACTTGAACTGCTTTTTCTGGCCCGATCAACTTCGGAAGCAAGGTCGCGCCACCCCATCCAGGTACGAGTCCAAGGAATACTTCAGGAAGTCCGGTGAGTGCTGTCGTAGCAAGGGTTCGATAATCGCAATGGAGACCGACCTCAAGTCCACCACCAAGGGCTAGTCCGTTGATGAAAGCGAAAGTTGGAATCCCACTTTCACCAAGACGTCGAAATACATCGTGACCCATTTTGCCCACTGCAAGAGATTGTTCTCTAGCAGAAATAAACGAGAGCCCGGTGAGATCTGCGCCTGCGGCAAAGATGAAAGGCTTTCCTGTAATGCCAATCGCCATCGGCTTACGCAATACTGCGGTTGAAATCGCCATATCAAGTTCGAGCAAAGATTTTGGACCAAAAGTGTTGGGGCGGTTGTGATCTTGTCCGTTATCAAGAGTGATCAAAGAAAAAGTGCCACTGACTCCAAAGGCAGTCAAATCAATATCACGAACAATTGCGTGTGTAACAACTTCTTCTGGCGCTCCGGCTGGGATTTCAAGTGATGTCATTTTATTTCCCACCTTTCCATGATGGGTTCTCCCAGATAACGGTGCCGCCCATTCCAAGGCCAATGCACATCGTTGTAATTCCGTAGCGAACTTCTGGGTGCTCTTCAAAGCCCCGAGCAAGGTTGAGTATGAGCCTGACTCCTGAAGATGCGAGTGGATGTCCTACCGCAATCGCGCCCCCGAATAAATTAACGCGTGGATCGTCATCTGCAATTCCAAAATGATCAAGAAATGCCAGAACCTGAATCGCAAATGCTTCATTAATTTCGAAGAGACCAATCTCGGAAATACTCAGCCCTGCTTTTTCTAAAGCTTTAATTGTGGCAGGTACCGGACCAAATCCCATGATTTCTGGCTCCACTCCAGCAAATGCAAAGGTCACCAATCGCGCCTTGATGCCAACTCCCAATTCTTTTGCTTTATCTTCACTCATCAAGAGAGAGGCAGTCGCACCATCATTAATGCCAGATGAGTTGCCAGCTGTTACTCGCCCAGATGGTCTGAAAGGCGTCTTCAGTCCGGCTAATCCCTCCATCGTTGTTGAAGGACGAGGTGGTTCATCAACGCTAGCAATACCCCAACCAAGTTCACTGCTGCGAGTCGCGACTGGAATCAAATCTCTTTGCAATTTTCCTGCTGCATAGGCCGCTGCAGTTTTCATTTGAGAGTTGTAGGCATAGGCATCTGTTCGTGACTTTGTTAAATGATCAAAGCGATCGTGAAGTCTCTCTGCAGTCGCTCCCATGGCAAGGGCATCTTGATCAACAATCTTCTCTGCAAGAAAACGTGGATTGGGATCAAGGCCCTCTCCAATAGGGTGGCGTCCCATGTGTTCGACTCCACCGGCAATTGCGATGTCGTAGGCGCCAAATGCGATCGCAGCAGAAATCGTCGTGACTGCAGTGAGTGCGCCAGCGCACCATCTATCAACCGAATATCCAGGAACTGTTTTAGGTAAACCAGCGAGCAGCCCAACGCTGCGACCAAGATTCATCCCTTGATCTCCCATTTGAGTTGCGGCGGCAATGGCGACATCGTCAATTTGTTCTAGAGGAACGTGCGGATTGCGATCGAGAAGTCCTCGAATTGCTCTGACCATGAGGTCATCGGCTCTGACCTCCGCATACAACGAGCCTGACTTTCCGAATGGAGTTCGAACAGCATCGACTAGCACTACGGAGCGCGACATATGAGTTCCTTCTTCTGGGACCAGTGGTATCACGAGGTCAGATGTAGGTTACTCGTCAGTAGGGGAAAAAGGTACCTCTAGCCGTTGAGTCAAACGGCCAAAGTCGCAATACTCAGTTAGAAAAGTTTACTGAGTAACTTTTTGCGCCACGATCTTGGGAGCGCCCGCTTTGAGAAAAATAGTTAAAACCGTCGAGATATAGGCGGCCCAGGTTGCGACTTGAAGCCACGTCATCACTGATGAAAAACCAATAGACCCAGCAAGGGCGCTCGCGATGAGTGAATCAGGGGAGAGCCAACTTTCGATGTTCCAAGCGCGCGCACCACTTCCAGGAATCCAACCCGCTCCTTGCAAGTCACCGATTCCATTTGCAAGTACTCCAGCTGCTACGACAATAAGAGCGATGCCTGTAACTTTAAAAAACTTACCTAGGTTGATCGAGATTGTCCGACGGTAGATTAGAAATCCCAAAGCGATCGCGGCGCCGAGCCCCAAAATGAGGCCGATTCCGGGACCACGTGAAGTCTTTACTGTCGCAAAATTTGTATAGAGAAAGAGGGCGGTCTCCAAACCTTCCCGCGCTACTGCAACGAAAGCTGTCGCAATCATTGCGAGGGTGCCTAAGTGGGCGGCCTGGGACGCTTTTCCTTCCAGCTCTGTTCGCATATTTCGTGCGGTGCGTTTCATCCAGAAGACCATCGCTGTCACGAGCGCTACCGCAACCACCGCTAGCGTGCCGGCAAAAACCTCTTCACCGTGTTTAGGTAATTCATGTGAGGTAAAGGTCAAGAAGGCGCCGAGGCCCAGGGAGAGGGCTACAGCCAGGGTGACGCCAGTCCAGAGCGCTCCACGAAGTGATTTACGCTCACTTTTGTGGAGATAAGCCAAGAGAATGCCAACGATGAGGGAGGCTTCTAGCCCTTCGCGTAGGGCGATGATGAATGTGCTGAACACCTGCTCAATGTAAAGCGCATTCAGGTATTACGCAACTCTAATGTTGCGTAATTCACACCTTCGGCTTATCTCCTCCAACTGCTGGCGTTGCTGGCTCTGCTGGCGTTGCTGGCGTTTCCATGGGCGATTCTGGCAGAGTAATCGCTTCGCGCTCCAACAGTGCTGCCGCAAGTAGAGGCGCAACTATCGAGGCTTGCCATGGACGCGCTCCGCGCTCGCGAAGGGTGCTTTCTACGCTCTCGACGTCGAGCGCCTGCATGGATCCGGTAGGCGGCTCCCAGATCACCCGGCGAACTATCTCAGGGCTAATGAGATTCTCCGCGGGGATTGCCAACTCAGCGCTTTTCGCCTCAATCCCCGCGCGCGCGTGGGAAAGGGGAGCGTATTTCTGAGGATATTTCTCCCGCCAGATCTTCGCAGGAGGAGGGCCATCTGATTGAGCCCTCATTTGAGGCCATTCACTCTCAGGAAGTGCAACAGCACTTTCTATTTCGTTCAGCCACTCATCGGTCTGCTCAAACCAACGGGCGCGTGCCCCAATGGGCCTTAAGACTTTCTCCATCTCTTTACGATTTTTTGGAGTATGAACTGCCAACTCCAGCAAAGCAGAATCAGAGAGGAGTTTGCTGGGGGAAACATCAAGGCCGCGAGCAATTTCGTCTCGACGTAACCAGAGCGCCCGAACAACTGCCAATACATTTCTTTTTTTAATTTTATGCATACCCGAAGTACGACGCCAGGGATCTTTCTTTTTCTCCGGTGGCCTTGCAGCAAGAATTGATGCGAATTCCTCTGACGCCCATGCCAGTTTTCCTTGCGATTCTAAAATTTCGCTCATGATATTTCGAAGTTCCACAAGTAGTTCGACATCAAGGGCAGCGTAAGTTAACCATGCAAGTGGAAGCGGCCTGATGGACCAGTCAACTGCACTGTGCTCCTTAGCAAGTGTTACACCAAGTAAACTTTCAAGGAGCGGTCCAAGACCCACTCGAGGCAAACCTGCAATTCTGCCCGCTAACTCTGTATCAAAAAGTCGTGAAGGGTCAAGTCCAACTTCTCGCAAACATGGCAGGTCTTGAGTACTGGCATGAAGAATTACTTCACCAGTAGAAAGTAGTTCGTTCAATTGTGTAAAGAGCGGATGGATTCCATCTGATGGAAATGCGATGGGATCCAAGAGGTGTAACCCTCCGCCAGTGCGTTTGATTTGGATGAGATAAGCGCGCGAACTGTATTTATATCCCGACGCTCGTTCGGCATCGATAGCAAAAGGACCAACCCCCGTTGTTAATTCCGCAATTGCTTTAGCCAGCGCACTCTCCGAGTTGATGATTTCAGGAACTCCTTCGAGAGGAGCAAGCAACGGTATTGCAACGGTTTCCATCAACTACCTCGAAACATGAGGTGAGCGAATTGCGGTAACACCTTCTGGAATGGGCGGCAACATGGCGAGTTCTTCAAGAAGAGTGCACCAGCCTTGAATGTGGTTGGCAATTTTTTCGGCGCTCGAAAGGATGGGAGTCCATGATGCCCGAATTTCAATTTCAGCTTCATCACTTCGGGTAGAAAGTTTTCCAAAAGAAGCACTTGCCACACGAGTCACCGTGCCGCTAGCGGCGGCGTAAGCGCACTGAGATGCATCTAACGATTGTAGAAGCCAGTTCCATCCCACGGAAGGCAGAAGGGGATCTTCTTGCATCATGACATCAACATCTGCGCGAATATATGTGACGCAGCGGAATTCGCCATCCCAGGTGTCCTGTCCGTCTGGCTCATGAAGCAATACAAAACGTCCTGATGCAATTTCATCTTCTGCATCTCCTGATAGACCGTTACTTACATCTGCCGAAAATGCGAAAGAGTGCATTGCAAGTTTTTGTGGGGCAGGGACTTCTTCCAGTAAAATTTCAGATCTTGGATTGAATCCTTGTAAGACGTCAACTACATTTTGAAAGACTCTTGGATCCACTGCCTCAATGTAAAGATAGTCAGGAGGCAAAGGTGGGAGGCAGGGCGGTAGCCTTGCCGAATGGCCATACTTCTCGCACTTTTCTCTGCGGCGCTCTGGGGAACCGGCGATTTTGAAGGTGGAAGATTAGCAAAGCGGCTCCCTGCAATCGCAGTAACAGGTGCTTCGCAAGGACTTGGTTTAGTTTTTGGAATTGCAGTTGCGCTCATTTCACATCAGTGGCATTCACCTTTACTTGGGCCGGAGGGATATTTACAATCTGCCATCTTCGCAGGCGTGAGTGGATACCTAGGTCTTGTTGCGCTCTATGCAGGTCTATCGACCGGTCGTATGGGTGTCGTATCACCAATTAGTTCTCTTTGTGCAATTGTTCCAGTCGCATATGCACTTTTAAGGGGAGAGCATCTACCTCTCTTACAAGGAGTCGGAATTGCTGTAGCGCTGGTAGGCGCTTTTTGTGCCAGCGGCCCAGAATTATCTTCCACTTTGCCTCTTCGTCCTCTGATCCTTGCACTAGGTGCAGCGTGCGGGTTTGGCACTGCTTTGACTTTTATGGCAAAGGGTTCGCAAATCAATCCGCTCATGACGATGGTTGCCATGCGTGTGACTACGTTGATAATTTCTGCCGGGATCGCTGCCAAGCGTCGAAGCTTCGGTGGTCTAAGACGTTCGGATATTCCTCGACTTTCTTTTATTGGAATTGCAGACTTTAGCGCCAATGCACTTGTCGGGATTGCTTCTACATTAGGACTTGTTTCTGTTGTAATGGTATTAGGTTCACTCTTTCCAATCATGACCGCAATACTCGCGTTTAGATTCTTACATGAACGACTTCACTCAGTGCAATATCTTGGAATAATATTGGCAATTAGTGGAGTGGCGTTGGTGTCCTTATAGATTTCTTAATGAGTTAAAAGAGATGCTTGAGTTTTTGTGCAATGATAAAAAATAGTGTCATCAATTTCGGACTGCTCTACGTGATCAAAAAAAGAAAATAGGTACTGCGCATCAACATGACCTTCGCCGCCATAAATTGGAGTAACGCTCATGTCAAGGACATCAACAACTCTGGATTGCAAGAACGAGATGAGCAATTTTGGTCCCGCTTCAATCCCGATCTCCTTTCCGAAATCCTTCCCGGCCCTTTCTATTGCCTCCGTCGGTGAACAATTCCACCAGAGAGCTTGAGCATTTCTCTCTAAAAGTGGAGGGAGGGAATGTGAAAGAACGATGATGGGAGCCGGGGATTCCTCATAGTCCGCTCCTTCTGCGGTACGCCCTCCAATGATGATGCAGTTGCGGCTCTTGCGCTCCTGTAAAAAAAAGGCTCTATCTGCAGAAGTGCTGAGCCCACGAGAGTTCCCACCCATGCGAGTTGATCCGTCCGCTCCGACGACGAGATTGGCAGTGACGGTCATGCGCCTTACTGTATTGACTCTTAATAACCAGAGGAGTGCAGAATAGGCAGAAGGAATTGACAAGCCGATGTCAGTGGCGAGATTTACGCTTTACCTATGATCATCGATTGCGAAAAATGTGTGATGAAGGAGATCGCTTGCGGAGAGTGCGTCGTGGCGGCTTTTCTAGCACCTGTGATTGATTTTGCACCAGAGGTTAGCCAATCCACTATCCACGCCTTAGAGGTGCTTTCAGATCGAGGATTGGTGAGACCACTCCGTTTTAAAAGTGCAGGTCAGGGCTGATTTCTAGACTCTGAGTTGAGTACCTTCTTCCCCTAGCACTAGCCTGACCGAATGAAATTTTCAAAGCTAGTGGTGAGTTCGATTGCGCTAGTGGTGGGAAGTGCCCTACTCGGAGCCCCGGCCGAGGCGGCACCTTCATTGGTCGATGTTCAAAGACAGGTCATCCGGCTCCAGCAAGAGGCCGCAACGGCAGCCGAAGGCGCCCAAGCGGCCAAGGTTCAACTCGCTTCCCTCAACCGAACCTTAACTGGCATTCGACAACAAGCCTCTGCTCAAGGTCAAACGGTTGCGCAACTTCGTAAATCTTTGGGAACTATCGCTATCGAACAATATAAATCAGGCGGACTCGGCCAGGGCCTAGAACTACTTTTCGCTTCAGATCCGACTTTGTACTTATCTTCTGCAGGTTCCTTGGCAGCGTTGACGCGTCGTAAGGGAATCCAACTGCGCAAATTCTCTGCCGCACAACAACGTCTCAACGCCACCACTCTGACTGTCAATGACAAACTTGCCTTAGTTCGTGCAACGCAACAGAGGTTGTTGGCGCAAAGCGCGCAGGCACAATCAAAACTCAAAGATATTGAAAAATTACTTGCGAAGTTAAAGAAGAGCGACCGCATTCGATTGGCAAAATTAACTCAAGCCGCCAACGATCGAGACCAACAGTCTTCCCTAAAATTTGCAAAATCAACGGGCGGTATCTCTGGCCGAGCGGGAATTGCCATTCGTTTTGCACTTAAGCAAATTGGAGATCGTTATGTATTCGGCGCAGCCGGAATGCTCTATTGGGATTGCTCGGGCTTAACTATGCGTGCCTATCAGGCGGCAGGGGTTTCGCTGCCACACTCCGCGGCGGCGCAAGCAAATTATGGACGTTGGGTGCCACTGAACGCACTCAAGCCGGGGGATTTAGTTTTCTTTGGAAGCCCAATTTCGCATAACGGAATTTATTTAGGTGGAGGCCGAATGGTGGATGCTCCGCACACAGGCGCTCGAGTGCGTGTTGAATCCTTTAGTTCACACTTTGGGGACCTCAGATTTGTTTCCGCAAGAAGATTCTAAATTGCCATCAACTCTCTTTGTCACGAACGATTTTGGACCTCGTGCGGGAGGGATCGAAACTTTTGTTATTGGCTTGATCGAACGTTTGCCCAGAGGTTCTGTCGTCGTCTACACATCTTCGCAACCTGAGTTCCAGAAATATGATCAAGATTGGTTGGATAATTTTGGCGTGCGTGTTATCCGGGACAAAACGACAGTACTGCTTCCAACGCTGAGGGTGGCAAGAGCGATTCGTAGAGTAGCTCGCGAATATGAGATAGAGAGCGCTTGTTTTGGAGCTGCTGCGCCTTTGGGCGTTCTCGCACCGATTCTTCGACGGGCCGGAGTGCAACGAATTATTTCTCTGACGCATGGACATGAAGTGTGGTGGGCGAAAGTATTCCCTTTCTCTCTCATTCTGCGAAGGATTGGCACACAAATTGATTGCCTCACCTACCTAGGAGAGTTCACGAGGAACGCGATCTCAAAGGCGCTATCACAGCAAGCCAGTCAGAAAATGGTGCGCCTGGCACCAGGGATTGATGTCAACCATTTTGCCCCGCGCTCAGAAGGCGGTCCAGCCGAAACTTTGCGAAATGAATTGGGACTTGAAGAAAAAAAACTCATTGTGAGCGTTGGTCGACTTGTTCATCGAAAAGGTCAGGATCGCTTGATCGAGTCATTGGCAATCGTGCGTAAAGAAATTACGAATGTGCATCTGCTGTTGGTAGGAGAAGGACCATATTTAAAGAAACTTAAGGAGATTGCCGCACATGAAGGAGTGAGTGACGCAGTGACTTTCATTGGGCGAGTCCAATTCTCACGGCTTCCTAAATACATTCGATGTGGGGATTTATTTGTGATGCCTTCGCGTTCACGATTTTGCGGGCTAGAAGTCGAAGGTCTTGGAATTGTCTATCTGGAGGCAAGCGCTTGCGGAATTCCAGTCATAGCTGGCGAATCAGGTGGCGCCCCAGATGCCGTGCAAGATGGAGTAACGGGACTTGTTGTTGACGGTACAAAAGTTCTTGAAATAGCTAATGCGATTGTGAAGATTCTAGGCAATCCCCAAATGGCTCAACGCATGGGCTCGGCCGGACGTGAGTGGATTGTCAAGGAGTGGTCATGGGAAAAGTGGTCAGAAGAGTTTCGTAGTCTTTTACGGGTCTAACTTTAGGAAACGAGTCCATTTTTGAGGGCAATGACGACGGCCTCTGTTCGATTTGTCACCGAAAGTTTTCTATAAATCGAAGCTAAATGAGACTTCACAGTTGCCTCTGTTATATAGAGGAGTGTTGCAATATTTGCTGATGTTCCTGCATTGGGAATCAGAGCAAGAACTTCCATTTCACGTGGAGTAAGGCCATAAGTATCTGACTGCCTCTTGAGAGCCAAAGACAAACCCTCACCTGAAAAAGTTAGTGGCGAGGTAGCGCTATGTCGAACCGCTGCTATTACTTCCGAAAGGGGTGCACTTTTGTTTACAAAGGCGCTTGCTCCCGCATGAAGTGCGGCGAGTAGATGTTCATCAGAGTCACTCAAGGTAAGTACAACAATTCCAATTGTGGATGAAATTCTTCTCGCCCACTCAACTACTTCAAGGCCACTGCCGTCGGGCAAATGAAGATCGACGATGATAATCGTGGGATTCTTATGCGCAATTTGCGCGAATGCTTCCGTTTTGCTCGCAGCTTCTCCAACGACTACATACCCCTCGCGACTTAGGGCGTTGCGCAACCCTTCGCGTACCACCTGATGATCATCGATAATTAGTACCGACTGACCTTCTTGTTGTGACATGTTAGGAATTCATCACGTGTGACGTGGGAATGACAAGTTCGGCTCGAGTACCGGTTGAGAGAGAATTGATTGCGAGCGTGCCACCAAGGTTTGCTGCCCGCGACTTGGCGCCTACGATCCCAAATCGATGAGTAGTTTTAGAAACTCCGCCTATTCCGTCATCCCTAATGATCAAGGTAATCACATCGTTTTGAGATGCGAGATTGACATGAACGTGGCTAGCGTGCGCGTGCACGGCAATATTTCTGAGAAGTTCTCGTGCGATTTGGATAATTCCATAGGCGATTTCCTCGTCATTTTCGAGTGAGATATGTGAGACTTCCATTTCAAGTGTCAGCCCTTCGCAAAATTCCTTTGCTGAATCAATAATTTCCTGTGAAACAGCTACGCCGTTTGCGCGGTGCAATTGGTGAATTTCACCTCGCACTCTTTCCAGTAAATCAGTTATTGAAAAACGTAAGTTTCGCAATCCAGCGCGAGTTGAGTTGGGAGTATCTGGTTGCGCCAAGAGAAGATCAAGTGAGTACCCCAATCCAACTAAATCTTGGGCAATGCCGTCGTGTAACTCTTGCGCTAGGTGAATTCTCTGAGAGCGCGACATGGCGGGCTCTAGTTGTAGAGCGCCTCGATTTCCTTAGCGAATTCCTGGGATACCACATGTCTTTTTATAGAAAGTTTTGCGGTGAGATGACCCCCTGCGATCGTGAAATCTACAGGCAGAATAGCAAATTTTCGTATGGACTCGGCCCGACTAACGGCCTTATTTGCTTCGTCTACTCCTGTTTGAATCACTGCAATGAGATCAGGATCATTGACGAGTTCTGAGAGCGGGACTCCTTCTTTCTTATGAATGATGATCCAAGGTTTCAAGGCATCAACATCCAGAGTGACCAACGCGGCGATAAAGGGCTTGTTGTCTCCAACAACCATGCACTGACTCACCAGAGGGTGAGCGCGCAATTGATCTTCAAGGACTGCTGGCGCAACATTTTTTCCACCTGAGGTGACGATCAATTCTTTTTTACGACCGACGATGTAGAGAAAGCCTTCCTCATCTATTCGGCCGAGGTCACCGGATCTAAACCAGTGGTCTTCAGTGAAGACTTCACGGTTCGCCTCTTCGTTTTGCCAGTATCCGCGCATCACAATTGATCCCTTGATCAAAACTTCTCCGTCGTCATCGATTCGAAGAGAGGTTCCAGGAATTGGACGTCCAACTGATCCGACACGGTGAAATTTTGTGAGGTTGAGTGTTGCACCTGCTGTCGTTTCAGTTAATCCATAACCTTCCAGGATTCGCACGCCAGCTCCTCGGTAGAAGTGACCAAGTCGTGCGCCCAGTGGTGCGCCTCCTGATATCGCCGCTTCAACTCTTCCGCCCATACCTGTTCGTATTTTAGAAAAAACTAACCGGTCGAAAAGAAGATGCTTCGCCCTTAGCATTAATGGGATTTTACCGCGATCCATTGCTTCGCTATAACGAATGGCAACCGCGGCGGCCTTTCGGAAAATTGATCCTTTTCCGGCAGCCTCAGCTCGGGCCTCTGCGCCGTTGTAAATTTTTTCAAAAATTCTGGGGACCGCGAGAACGAAGGTTGGTTTGAAAGATGCAAGGTCAATGGGAAGTCGCCCTGCCGGATCTCCGCAATGGGCCATATGTAGACCAGCGCTGACGGCACCTATCTGAACCATGCGACCAAAGACGTGTGCCACTGGCAAAAAGAGCAAGGTGGAACCGCCTGGTTTGAGGAAGAGATCACTTGCCCCTTGCACGACATTGCCACATTCTGAAAGGAAATTCCCGTGAGTGAGTTGAACGCCTTTGGGGCGTCCTGTAGTACCAGATGTGTAAATCAGTGTCGCCAAAGTATCGGGAACGAGTGCGTTTCTTCGACGGTCGATTTCAGCATCAGAGACGCCTTGCCCTGCCTGGGTCAACTTGTGAATAATGTCATCGGTGATGGTCCAGATGAGTTTTGTAAATCCTGGTAAGACTGGCGCCACTAATTCTGACAAAACGGGAGTTTCAACCACAATCGCCACCGCCCCAGAATCGCTGAGAATCCAGCGCACTTGCTCTGCAGATGAGGTTTCGAAAATAGGTACAACGCACCCGCCGGCAAACCAAATTGCGAAATCGAGAATCGTCCATTCGTAACGTGTGCGCGCCATGATGGCTACGCGATCACCTATGTTGATACCTGCCGCAATAAGTCCTTTCGCGCATGCACGCACTTCAGCTTCAAATTCGCGAGCCGTGACACTTTGCCAGCCATTTCCCAATGGTCGCGAGAGCATGAGTCGCTCTGGTTCAAACCACGCTCTTTCGGCAACAAGATTGGTGAGGTTGCCAGCGGTAGCCGATGGGACAAGGGCAGGGATCGTCACTTCATTCATGGGGCAAACGGTAGCGAGAAGATCCTCATTTGGGGAAGGGGTAACCTTACCCCATGAGCGATATTACGAGCGGATCCGTGTCCATAGAAGCCCCCATAAGTGAAGTACAAAAACTTCTTTTCGACATTGGAAATTATCCCACGTGGTCGAAAGCAATAAAGTCAGTGGAAGTTCTAAGTAGCGATGGCGAAGGTCGGGTTACAAGTGCGCGCCTTCTAGTCGATGCGGGAATGATGAAAGACAAGGTGGTTTTGGACTACGACTGGAGCCACGCCCCCGACACGCTTACCTTCGCTCTCTCTGACGCAGATATTTTGACTGCGATGGATGGCACCTACATCATCTCAGGAGATGATGAAAATACAAAGGTTACCTATAGTCTCACTGTGGAACTTTCAATGTCATTGCCAGCGATGATGCGCCACAAGGCTGAGCAGACGGTTATTGATACTGCCTTGACTCAGTTAAAAGCATTCGCGGAGATGTAAGTGGTTTATTCGCTCGGGGTAGATGTTGGTGGGACAAAAGTATTAGGTGGCGTTGTTGACGAAGATGGCAGTGTTGTTGCGCGAGCTAGAAGGGATACTCCACGTCAAGGTGGTGCAGATTTAACTCAGGCAATAGCCGATGTCGCGATCGAATTGAAATCGGGCTTCAATATTGCAACGGTAGGGATTTCGGCAGCTGGTTTTGTTTCCTCTGATCGTAAAACGATGCTGGCCACGCCAAACATTGCTGGTTGGAATGGTGTAAACCTCGATGCTGAGCTAAGTGCGCTCATTGGTTTGCCGCTCGTGATTGAAAATGATGCAAATGCTGCAGCATGGGGTGAAGCACGTTTTGGTGCAGGCATGGGCGAAGATCATTTGATGATGCTCACTATTGGCACCGGCATCGGCGGTGGAATCGTCGTGGATGGCGAGCTGTATAGAGGGGCATTCGGAATCGCAGCCGAATTTGGTCACATGCGGGTGGTGCCTGAGGGACATCTTTGCGGATGCGGTTCTCGAGGATGCTTTGAACAATATGCATCAGGGAATGCGCTCCTACGTCACACACGAGAAGCCGTGAACGGTTCACCCGAGATGGCAAGAAATTTGCTCTCACGCGGCGATGGAACGGTTGCAGGTCTGACTGGAAATCACATCACAGAAGCGGCCCGAGAAGGAGACGCTGTAGCGCTCGCCGCTTTCAATACAACAGCGCAATGGTTGGGCGCCGGGATTGCCTCTCTATCGGTCCTTCTTGATCCTGCATGCGTTGTCATTGGTGGGGGAGTCATTGCCGCGGGAGAGATTTTACTTGCGCCAACTCGCGCTGCAGTTGAACGTTACATGCCATTTGCTGGCAAGCATCCCTCGCCTACGATCATTGCAGCGAAACTTGGCAATGAAGCTGGACTTGTTGGAGTAGCCGACTTAGCTCGCAGATAATTAATTGCAATATTATTTAAGACTCATTCGAATGGATACACTAGTTTTACCTGGCGGCGAATCTCATCCATTGATTTCATGATGCTGAGAGTCTCGGCGTGAGTGAGGTATGGCGATTCAATCAGACCTGCACGGACAATGCGCGCAAACTCAATGGCCTGTTCGCGTAATCCATGTCCCACATAATCACGGGCATACTCTTTCACTGAACCGTCATCGAGGGTGACACGCATACTCGCTGGATTGTAAAAGGTTCGATCAATTTCTAATCGTCCGAGCGATCCACTGATGACCGCAGTGCATGGTGTTGCAACAACCATATTTGAGTGGAGGATCGCTTGGGCACCAGATGAATAATCAAATATTGCAGTCGTAGAACTATCAACTCCCTCTTTTGTGAAAGAAGAACTTGCCGTGATTTTAGCTGGAACCCCCAAGACGAGATGTGCAAAGGAGATGGGGTAAACACCCAGATCTAACAAAGCGCCGCCAGCGTATTCAGGAAGGGCAAGTCGCGGGATATTTTTTACCGCTAGTCGTTGCCCATGATCTGCTTCTACCGAATATATTTCTCCGAGTGTGCCGGCGGTGAGTATTTCACGCACTGTATGAATGTGAGGCAGAAAGCGTGTCCACATTGCCTCCATGAGAGCCAGATTGCTTGAATGAGCGGTGTCAATCATGAGTTTTGCCTGTGCAGCATTTACAGCGAAAGGCTTTTCACAGAGCACCGGTTTGCCAGCATGCAGAGCTAGCAAAGTATGAGCAAGATGAAAAGGTTGAGGCGTCGCGATATAGATAGCATCGAGATCTGGATCAGAGACGAGGGCTTCGTAGCTGGAAAATGTACGACACCCATCAAACTGTGATGCGAATATTTGAGCCTTTTCGCGCGTTCGCGAACCGACTGCAGCGACAACGTGACCTTCCAGTCGTTGCATATCTTTAGCGAATGCTTGTGCGATCTGCCCGGTACTTAGAATTCCCCATCGAAATTTTTCCATAGTCGATACTAAAGCCGGTCAGAGAATTGCGCCATCGTCTTCTGGACCCTCATCTTGCAGGGAATAGAAGAAGTACCCGAGGCCGCCGATGGCTGCCAGAATTCCAGGCCACGGCTCGATTCCAAAGGGATTGAACCCCGTGAGCGCTGCGGTTATGGCATAGATCGGCCCGGCAATCATGGCAAAAATTGAATTCCGTCTGGCTCGATTAGAAATAGGAGCCATTGATGGATCGGGCGGAATGAAGTGTTCTTCTGGCTCTAAGCGATCCAAATCGTCAAGAAAGTTCGACGGTGAGGACTCATCTAAAGAAAGTCCTGCAACGATTGCATCAAATTCCGCATCGATGAGGTCGCTATCGTCGCCTCCGAGGTCTCGATTCCAAAAGCCATGTACTACCTCTGATACAAAAGAATCTATTTCTCCTGCGACCAAAGAAAGTTCCTCAAAAGGAGTTTCCAACGCGATCTCTCTAATGAGTGGAGAAGAGACAGAATTTGAAATAACTTGTGCGTAAGGGTTGATCGCGCCCTCGGCCTTGAGCGCATAAATCAAAAGCAAAGGTTGGTCGATGAAATACAATTCATCGTCTAGCTCCCTTCGTGCTTTCTTTGACTTACGATTTTCGTGAGGCAATAGTGGATCGAGTATCAAGATCCCATCGATCACATCACCACGTTTTTCCGACAATCGAAGTGCGAGTGATGCGGCATGTGCCAGTCCAGCGACAAATACGTTTTCGCATCTCGATAACAGATCATCGAGCGCGGCTTCGGCTTTCACGAGCCAGCTTCGCCAACCTTCATCTGTGAAGTCATTCCAGTCAACTCCCATGGATTGTAGGAAAGGAGCGTGAATAAATCGACCACTCGCTTCGAGGTGCTTACTCCATTGTTCGATAAAGTGGCTTGGGGAGTCCGGTGAGCAAAGAAGGAGCACGCCAATCGCGCCATGGAGTGGGGCTCCCTGCTCAAAAGGGATATCCGTCACTTTCGTATAGTGTCATAAATGGTGTCGACCTAGTAAATTACAGGTAAATTTAACCCTTCATCGTCGGGAGGCTCCATGGTCAATCTGCCCTATGGGCTTTTGCGGGCATTCCTGACTCCATTTTTGATGTTGTTATTCCGTCCGAAAGTTACTGGCCTGAGAAATGTCCCTTCGCTTGGGCCAGTGATCATCGCTTCGAATCATCTCTCTTTTAGCGACTCGATCTTCATGCCCCTGGTTGTTCCACGAAAAGTTACTTTTTTGGCGAAGAGTGAGTACTTCACTTCTCCTGGACCCAAAGGACTATTGAAGAAATTGATTTTTATTGCCTTGGGTCAAGTGCCTGTGGATCGGACGGGTGGGAGGAGAAGTGAAGCGGCGCTAATTACTGGTTTAAAGGTACTTGGAGATGGCCACTGCTTAGGCATATATCCCGAAGGCACTCGTTCACCAGATGGTCGTTTATATAAGGGGCGAACGGGATTGGTGCGCTTGGCGATCGATTCTGGCGCACCGATTATTCCAGTTGCAATGTTTGACACTGAAAAGATTCAACCTACTGGGAAAGTCATTCCTAAAATTATGAGAGTCAAAATGACATTTGGCGAGCCAATGTACGTGACTGGCGACTCCACGAATTTACAATTGTTACGGGATAAAACTGACGAACTCATGCGCACAATTCAGGCACTTTCGGGTCAAGAGTATGTGGATATTTACGCTACCCGGCGCAAGGCGGAGATGACCGAAGAAGAGTAGAACTACTCTCCATCGGTAATATTATTTAGCGCAAGCCGCTCGACTAAATAATTACAGGTGAGACATTCGGGTCCCGCCTCGGGCATGGGACCTTCAAGCATCTGAATGAGATCGCTCAGCACGGCCGTAAATTTTAAGTGATCTCTCTCGACGGGCAGGTAACTTTGTTTCATCGCAATTCCAAAAGCTCCCAATTGCTCGATAACTTTCTCTGGCTTCCATACGAGAAGACCCATCGTCGCTACCTCAACCGATTTCCCAGTTGCTGGTTGTTCCAGCGCGTATGCATACGCTTCGAGTTGCGGGGAGTAGAACTCACCCGAATCTCTCGAACTGTCAGAGACTTTACAATCGATAAGAGCGACGGTTCCATCATCATTTTCTGCGACGAGGTCATACTTGCCGTTAATACGCCAGCGAGTGGTTTCACCATTTACCAGCAGGTGCGTGCTTCGTACCCAACCTGCCAACTTCGTAACTTTTCCAGGACGCAAAGAAGAGTCAATCGTCGTCGTTGAAAAGCCACGAAAATTATTCTCTTGCATCGACGAAAAGGTGCCGACAAGTGGAAACGTGCCTGGAAGTATTACTTTGTACCAATACTTTATCCAGAGACACCGCCTACAGGTTGAAAGGCCAAAAGTTAGATCCGAAGGTGAAATAAATTCTCGCGCTGGAGTTTCAGGTTTCTTCATGGGGTAAGTCTGCCCAACGAGTCAGACATTTCTATCCAGAATCGAATTCTCACTTAAGTCGGAGTGTCCATATTCCCAAGAGAACTACTGGAACCGATGCAAAGACGCACAACCACCCGTAACTCAGAACAGAGATGACAATTCCAGCCATCACTCCACCGCCAGCTCCCATGAGGTTCATGATGAGGTCGGACGCGCCCTGTGTTGCTGTCCTCGCACTTTGGTCCACAACCTCTGACAGCAGAGTGGAGCCCGCGATGAGAGTGCATGACCACCCAAGCCCTAAAAGAAAGAGGCCAAGAGCCAGACTCGGTGCGCTATTGCCAGGAGATCTTCCAGCAATGAGTGCAGCCGCGAGAAGAATAAATATTCCTAATTGGATTGTACGTACCCGACCAAAACGATCACTCACGTACCCAATGAGTGGGGAGAGCGAATACATGCCTGCCACATGGACGCTAATGACTAGACCGATGATAGAAAGAGTTACATCGACATGAGCCATGTGAACTGGTGTCATCACCATAATAGCCACCATGACAAGATGCCCGATTCCGATGGCAGAAATAGCAAATAACGCTCTTGGCTGACGAGAGATGGCTCTAATCGTTTTCAAAGTGCCAACCGACTCCTTCGGTTGAATGTCAGGGTGATTGCGTTGTGCTTGTGAACGTATCCCGCGGGCTACTAGATAAGGATCAGGTTTCAAAAATATTACGATGACACACGTGGCTAACGTGAGCGTAACTCCAGCTAGAAGATACGGGCCAACGAGTCTGGGTAAGCCCAAGTTTTCTGCGACGTTGCCCGCAGGTTCCATCAGATTCGGCCCTGTCACTGCACCCACTGTTGATCCCCACACCACGATCGACAATTTACGAGATCGAGAAGATTCAGAGGCGAGATCGACGGCGGCAAATCTGGCTTGATACCCAGCGGCAGACGCGGCACCAACGAGAAAAGTTCCGATCAACATCAAAAAAAGTTTCTGATTAGTTCCACCGAGAATCGCGATAATTGCGCCGACCACGCCAGTGAGATATCCAACTGAGAGAGCGAGACGCCTTCCGCCAAAGTTCGTCAATCGAGAAAGTGGAATGGCCATTGCCGCCGCACCCAAGACCGCTGTGGTTTGTGCCAACCCTGCCAACGTTTCAGAATGTGAAATGGATGAAACAAGAAGAGAGCCCGCCGCAACTGTGCCTGCGGTGCCTACCCCGTTGAGAATTTGGGCGGATGCCAGCGTTCGAACGACTTTACCTTCTAACTTTTCTGTATCGCGCGAAATCTCTGGCAATGTCACGATGTGCCTCGAGCAAGGGCGGAGAAAATCACAAGTGTTCCCAAAATGACCATGACGCAGCCTCCCACGACTCTCAAGGCAATGAGCCTTTTCGTATCTCCTGCCAACCAATTGCGCGCCGTACCAGCGAGCAGACCCCAACTTACATCCGAGATCAGCGCCATGGCGGCAAAAAGTGCGCCAAGGAGGAGTAGCTGGGCCGTGATTGACCCTTTCTTTCGATCAATGAATTGAGGCAAGATTGCAGCATAAAAGACCAGCGTTTTCGGATTGAGAACTCCGACCAAAAATCCCTCTTGCATAGATTTCAGAGAGGTTGGTTCACGGCCATGTGTTTCAATCATTTCGGAAGCGTGGAAGTGGCGATGACGCAAAGAGTCAACGCCTAAGTAGATCAAATACAACCCTCCACCCCATTGAATGATCGCGTATGCGAGCGTTGATCGTTGGAGGAGTGGGCCAAGTCCGACAGCGATGAGAGCTGAGAGAATAAATGAGCCAAGAATGCCGCCAACCGCCGTTAAGACCGCAGTCTTTCGTCCCCAAGCCACTGCTCGAGCAATAATGAAAAGAACGGTTGGGCCCGGCGCCAAAATAATCACAATAGAGGTTGCAACGAATTCCCAGATGCGCGAAGGAATGGGCATCTGGGAATTCTATGTCAAGTTTTGCTTAACGTGCGCTCTTGCGGGCCTTTGCTATCGCCGTCAATACTCGATAACCGATGATGGCAACTAGAGTCGCATTGATGATTCCGTTAAATGTGTAGTTGCCACGGCTCCACGACATATCGGATATTCCAATGATGAGTGCAGATGCGGCGATTAACAAATTCGTTGAGTTAGCAAAATCTACTTTACCTTCAATCCAGATTCTCGCTCCAAGAACACCGATCATTCCGAAGAGCGCAACTCCCACGCCGCCCAAGGCGCCCACTGGAGTCGCGCTGAGAACTGCACCGAATTTTGGTGAGAGGGAGAGAACAATTGCCCCCATTCCCGCAATCCAGTATGCAGCCGTTGAGTAAACCTTCGTAGCCGCCATTACTCCTATATTTTCTGCATACGTTGTTGTACCCGAACCGCCTCCAATACCCGCAAGAGTTGTAGAAACACCGTCGGCGAAGAGAGCCATTCCCATTTGGTCATCCAAGTTTTTCCCAGTCATCGCCGAGACGGCTTTTACATGGCCGACATTTTCAGCAATGAGCACGAGAACAACGGGTAGGAACAAAACAATTGCGCTAAGTTTAAAAGTGGGCGAACTAAAGTGTGGAGCCGCAATCCATTTTGCTGCTTTGATGCCTTTCGTATCGACGTCACCGATGAAGAAGGCAACAACGTAACCGATGACAAGTCCGATGAAAATACTGATTCGACTTAAGAACCCTCGAGATATGACAGATACAAGGGCAATGGAACCCAAAGTGAGGATGCCGATTCCAGGGCCCTTAGCGAAATTCCCCTTTGCTGCTCCGGCTAGATTCAAACCGATAACCATCACGATGGTTCCCGTGACAATAGGAGGCAACATCCAGTTAATCCACGTGATTCCAGCCGCCCGCACTGCTAGCCCTATAAGTGCGAGAATAAGACCGGTGACTACAACTCCACCGAGGGCATCTGACATGCCACCTTTGGAAACTGCGGCAGCAATCGGAGCTAAGAATGCAAAGGATGATCCCAGATAACTAGGAACCCGATTTTTAGTGATGGTAAGAAATAGGAGGGTGCCAATTCCGGAGAAGAAGAGTGTGGTCGTCGGTGGTAACCCGGTGATAATCGGAACGAGAAAAGTTGCTCCAAACATGGCCGCTATATGTTGCAGCCCGACACCGATGGTCCGCGGCCAACTCAAACGTTCGTCGGTTGATACGACTTCGCCGACCAAGATCGTCTTTCCATTTCCGTGCAATTTCCATGAAAGCAAACTCATGATTTTCCTTCCCATGCGTGATTTGTTGGATTCTTCAGGTAATTCAGGTCTCGTTAGTGGTGCCTACCGAGCCTGAAGCAGGGGATTGTGGAGATCGTAGATCTTGCTCCCTCACAAAGGTGAGCGTTGCGCACGCCACGCCGAGGTCCAATTTGCATTTAATGGCCACCTCTGATTGGCTATCTATTCGATATATCGATTAGATATATAAGGTACGGAGGAGCCAATCCTCCGAGGGAAGGCTGAAGCGATGAGATCGCGTGGTGAATCCTTAGAATTCGCGCTCTTGGGCTTTCTTGAACAAAGTGATTTACATGGTTATGAGCTTCGAAAGCGCTTGACCACCATTTTTGGACCTTTTCGCGCTCTCTCTTTCTCCGTTTTATACCCCCAACTTCGACGAATGCTGGAGTCGGGTTTGATTGAAGAGTCCTTTCTCGCCGATGCAGGTATGTCTCGTCGTTCTCGCATCGTTTATCGCCTTACAGAAAAGGGAAGGCAACGTTTTAGGGACCTCACGGAGAGAGTGGGGCCAGATACGTGGGAGGACGAGGGGTTTGAAGTTCGTTTTGCCTTCTTTAGTCCAACCACTCCTAGCAATCGATTGCGGATATTAGAAGGCCGCCACCGTCGATTAAGAGAACGGGCGGAAATTCTCCGGGCCGAACTTGAGAGGTCACCGGTTGGCATTGATAAATATCTCGAGGAATGGCGACGTCATTCTTTAGATTCCTACGAGCGAGAAATCACTTGGTTGGAAGACATGATTAATACCGAAAGGAAATAGCGTGACTGCTTCAATCACCAGAATCAATTCTAACGAGGGCGATATTCGCGTGGCGATTGTGGGTGTAGGTAACTGCGCCAACTCGCTCGTGCAAGGCGTCGTCTACTACAAAGATGCAGCAACCGACCAAGAAATCCCTGGCCTCATGCATGCAGTGGTTGGTGGCTATCATATCCGAAACGTAAAATTTGTCGCTGCTTTTGATGTCGATCAGAAGAAAGTTGGTCTTGACTTAGCCGATGCCATTTGGGCAAGTGAGAACAACACCATTAAATTCGCCGATGTCCCGACATCTGGCGTTGCGGTTCAGCGAGGAACGACTCTAGATGGGTTAGGGCGTTACTACCGCGAAACAATTACTGAATCTTCCGAGCCGGCAGTTGACGTGGTGAAAGCACTGAAGGACGCCGAAGTGGATGTACTCATCTGCTATCTGCCTGTGGGATCTGAGGAAGCGGCAAAGTTTTATGCACAATGTGCGATTGATGCTGGTTGTGCATTTGTTAACGCGCTTCCCGTCTTTATCGCATCGGATCCGGTGTGGGCCGACAAATTCACCAAAGCTGGAATCCCGATCGTCGGTGATGACATAAAGAGCCAAGTTGGAGCAACGATTACTCACCGCATCATGGCGAAGCTTTTCCAGGATCGCGGCGTGCACTTAGATCGCACCTACCAACTTAATGTCGGCGGCAATATGGACTTTAAGAACATGTTGGAACGAGATCGACTTGAATCAAAAAAGATTTCTAAAACTAATTCAGTCACATCACAACTCGATCACGATCTTGGTGCCCGCAATGTACACATCGGACCTTCAGATTACATTCCTTGGCTTGATGACCGTAAGTGGGCCTATGTCCGACTCGAAGGTCGAGCCTTCGGCGATGTCCCTCTAAACTTGGAGTACAAGTTAGAGGTTTGGGATTCGCCGAACTCTGCGGGGGTCATCATTGACGCGCTACGTTGCGCCAAAATTGCACTTGATCGTGGCATTGGTGGACCGCTTCTTTCACCTGCAAGTTATTTTATGAAGACGCCTCCAGTCCAATATTCCGATGAACAGGCGCATGATCGTGTTGAGCAATTTATTGCTGGAACAATTGAGAGATAAGAACTATCTGCTTGAAAATATCTACGCATTAAAAAACGCCCCCCCGATAAATCGGGGGGGCGTTTCTCTTCACCCTCACGGAGAGTAGAGGGCTAGATCGTCGCGTCTTCTGGAGTGCGACGAAGATTGCGCCATCCTGCTAGCACAAAGAAGAACAAGAGAATTCCTCCTGCGAGCACTACACCCGATGCGATTCTGGCAATCTGTCCTAACTCCCAAAACGCATAAGCGGTCAAGAGAGTTCCTCGTAGAGTTGTGCCCTTGAATACAGTTTCAAGCGTTGCATTTGCGGCGGCAGCTTTATCGGTGCCAGCAGCAGCTCGAGCTGCCGTAGATGCTTGAGCGTAAGTTCCCATTTTTGAGAGATGGAATCCCAGGAAGTGGTCTGCATACATTTGTGCTTGTTTGCCTGTTGTCATGAGCTTATTTCCGTTAGCTTTAAAAAATGCTGTCACGTCAGCAGGTTCTGCTGAATTTCCAGTTGCGGCAGGTAGCGTGATTTGCTGCGCCTTAAGTTGGCTGCTTACTGTGTTATTAGCAAATGAGTAGCCCCAGTTGAGAAGTGCCGATGCAGCAAGAAGTGCGATCGTAACTCCCAGTCCAACCAAGGTAACCATTGAATCAAAAGTGCGACGTTTCATTTTTTCTCTCTCCTATTAATATCCCGATATGTGGAATAGCAAATTATCTCGGCGCAAAGATGCGTCGATAAGGAGAATATAGAGTGGTAGCACCTGCTAAATTGTGATTTATCTTAAGAAGTAATGTTGCTCACGCACTAAAAGATAAAGAGTTTGAGCATAGGCGCATCTTGCCGAGATGAGCCCAGCAATTCAACGTGCTAATCCAGATGGCGTGTGCAGATATTTCGCCCATTTTCGTCAATTTCAAAATGTTGGCACGCTACTCCGAGGCGATCAAAAGCCTTGTCTCCGTAGTGGGTTCGGTAGGCAAGTGCTAGGAGAACCCGAAGATTTGTCTCTCCATCTGCCCGAATTCCGAAAGCCTTCGCGGTCCGGCTCACAGTGTTTTCAACGACCTTTTCCGTGTGGGCAGTCTCCGCCGCGATAGCGGCATTGGATTTACCTTCGCAGAGCAGATCCATGACAAGGCATTCGAAGGGCGTTAAATCTCGAGAGGTAATGGTGATGTCGGCTGTCATGGCTACTTCGCACCTGGCCTTTCTAGAGCTCGTGCATCTATCTTCGGTTACGCGTCGGGCTTGGACGCCTTGGTATTAGTCTCATAATAGTGCGAGCACCCATAAGATTGATAGATGAATGAGATTCTTTCAGAGAGAAGTAAGGGTGTTTTAACTCTCACCCTCAATCGCCCTGCGAAAATGAATGCGATAAATACCGCTATGTACGCAGAACTGGTCTCTCAGTTGCGATCTGCCGCGCAGGATTCGGAGATTCGAGCGATCCTTATTCTGGCCGAAGGTCCTCATTTCACTGCAGGCAATGACATCTACGATTTTTTGGAAAATCCACCTACTAACATGGAGGCAGATGGTTTTCAATTCATTCTTGAATTGCATAACTTTCCCAAGCCCTTAATCGTCGTGGTCCAAGGGTCAGTAGTTGGAATAGGGACCACCATGCTTTTGCATTGCGATGTGGTTCTAGCAACGCCTTCTTCAGTCTTCTCTTTGCCATTTGTAACACTTGGATTGGTCCCGGAGGCCGGCTCTAGCTATCTCTTTCCACAACTTGTTGGCTATCAGCGAGCTGCCGAAATCCTCTTGACTGGAAAAAGTTTCACTGTCGTGGAGGCACAAGAGATGGGGCTAGTGGGAACTATCGCCGAAGATGCGCGAGAACAGGGATTGGCAATTGCTGAAATGATTGCGTCCCAGCCTCCTACGGCAGTGACAAATACAAAAGCGCTCCTTAAAAGTGGCGCCCATCATGCCGTGACCGAGGTGATCAAGGCAGAGGGCGCCCTTTTCCAAATGGCACTACATTCAGACGAGGCACGGGATGCCCTCATGAAATTCGCGATGAGAAGAGGAAAGAAATGAGCCTTCAAGGCAAGAAAATCTTCATCACAGGAGGCTCGCGCGGAATTGGGCTAGCGATAGCACTTCGGGCGGCTCGCGACGGCGCATCAGTAGCGATTGCGGCGAAGACAACGCATGTAAATCCAAAATTACCAGGCACAATTTTCACCGCGGCAGATGAGATTCGAAACGCTGGGGGAGTTGCATTGCCCATTAAGTGCGACTTAAGGGATGAAGTGCAAATTGTAGCGGCAATGGATCAAGCCGCTGCCGAATTTGGCGGGATAGATATTCTGATCAATAATGCAAGCGCCATAAACTTAACCCGCACAGAAGAGACACCTGCGAAAAGATTCGATCTTATGTTCGACGTCAACGTGCGAGGCACATTTCTTACCTCTCAGGCGGCAATTCCCCATCTGCGAGCTTCAGGTCTCGCCGGCAGAAACCCCCATATTCTAAATCTTTCGCCGCCTCTTTCTTTGAAACCTAAATGGTTTAAAAATAACCTTGCCTACACCATGGCCAAGTATGGAATGAGCATGTGCGTCCTTGGAATGTCGGAAGAATTTCGTCGAGATGCCATTGCAGTGAACGCTTTGTGGCCGCGAACTGCAATTGATACGGCAGCCCTTGCCATGATTCCAGGAGTTGACCTCGCAACTTGTCGTACTCCGGAAATTTTGTCAGATGCTGCCTATGTAATTCTGAATCGGAATTCAAAAGAATGCACGGGTAATTTCTTTGTTGATGATGAGGTGCTGGCAAGTGAAGGAATTATCGATCTAGATAAGTATTCAGTAGTGCCAGGTACAACCGATTTCCTTACAGATTTCTTTCTCGACTAAGTATCAATTGCATTTCTCATTCGTCTTGCGTAAAAGCGAAGTAATTCGCAAACAACTCGTCATTAAGGAGAAGGTGTGATTCGCTCTTTAGATCCTCGCACAGGGGAAGCTTTTGGTCCGGAATTTTCTGCGACAACTAACAATGAAATTGATGGCATCGTGGGTGCAGCGGCCAGCGCTTTCTCAACCTGGTCGAGAACTTCACCACGCAAGAGAGCCTTTGCCCTCCGCGCGGTCGCCGATGCCCTAGATGCGCAGAGCGAAGCACTTGTTGCCATTGCCGATCGAGAAACGGGATTAGGGATAGGACGTTTAGCCGGCGAAGTGGGTCGCACTACTTTCCAGATCAGAACCTTTGCTGGGGCACTTGAATCTGGAGATTTTGTAGATAGTCACTTGGATGCTGCGGTTGATGGACCGCTACCTGCTGGCCATCCTCGTTTTGTTCGTACTACTGTCGGGCTTGGCCCGATCGTTGTTTTCGGAGCGAGCAATTTCCCCTTTGCATTTAGTGTTTTGGGTGGAGATACAGCCTCTGCCTTGGCGGCCGGTTGCTCGGTGGTGATCAAAGCCCACTCTGCTCATCCGCAAACCTCCCAAAAAGTCTTTGATATCGCCCTTGATGCTCTAGTAAAGTCCGGGGCTCCTACTGGGATTATTGGACTGGGACATGGACATGAATTTGGAAAGGTCGTCATTTCCGATCCGCGTATTAGCGCCGGTTCATTCACGGGATCGAAATCCGGTGGTCGAGCGCTTTTTGATATGGCGCAAGCGCGAATTAGTCCCATCCCTTTTTATGGTGAATTGGGAAGCATCAACCCCGTGGTGGCCACCTCCTCTGCACTTGCTGATCCAACCCAATTTGCGGTGGCATATTTAGACTCTCTCTTATTAGGCAATGGGCAGTTCTGCACAAATCCGAGCATTCTTTTTGTACCGCGTAACGAAGAATTCTTATCGGCTTTGGAAAACAATCTCTCAGGCCGAGAAGCCCAACCATTTTTGAGCCCGGCGACTAAAGAATTGCATGATCGCAACCGTGCAATTCTTTCGTCATCAACTCAGGGGATTATCATTAAGGCAAAGGAAGCACCTGCCAAGGGTCTTTACACCGATGCCCAAGTCCACATTTTCCAAACCAGTCAGATATCTACCTTGGAAGACTTGCACCGTGAATATTTTGGACCAACTGGAATCGTCATTACATACGAGAATGTCGAATCCGCTTTAAGCATTATCAATCAACTTGAAGGTGCTCTTGTGGCGTCGATATTTGCTCACGAGTCCGATGAAGGTGTGAAGGACATACTTTCCTCTCTTACTCGAATTGCTGGACGTATCACTTGGAATTCGTGGCCAACGGGGGTGGCTGTCACAACTGGACAACATCATGGCGGCCCTTATCCAGCAGCAACTTCACCGCTACATACGTCAGTGGGCATCCATGCCATCACACGATTCTTACGACCGATTTCTTTCCAAGGGTTTCAAGATGAGTTGCTATCATCGCTTACTTACGAAAATAGGAGCAATTAAATGAGAGTTGGTCGCTTAGGCGAATTTGGAAAAGAACGTGCGGCAGTAATTGTGAGCGATACAGAAGCCGTTTTTGTTGATGATGTCGTGGGAGATTGGAGCCGCGATGGATTGCACGCGGGCGCGATGGAAAAAGTTCGGGCTTTGGACCTAAGTGGACGACCAAGGGTGGCTCTTGCAGATTATCGACTCGGTTCACCGGTGGCTCGGCCAACAAAAGTGATCTGCGTTGGATTAAATTATCTTCAACATGCTCTGGAAACTGGGGCTACTCCACCGGCAGAGCCAGTTATTTTTATGAAGGCACCTGACACGGTTATTGGAGGGTTTGATGACATTGTCGTCCCCAAAGGATCGGAGAAAACCGATTACGAAGTAGAGGTGTGCGTTGTGATTGGCAAAGATGCTCTCTACCTCGATTCCGTAGATCAGGTAAAAGATCACGTCCTTGGTTACACCATTTCACAGGACGTATCGGAGCGACACTGGCAGATTGAGCGAAGCGGTCAATGGGTTAAGGGAAAGTCATTTCCAACTTTCAACCCCATGGGTCCTTGGATTGTTACTGCTGATTCTTTTGACCCTACGGATGTTCGCTTGTGGTGCACCGTGGATGGTGAGAAGCGTCAGGATTCACGTACCAGTGATTTGATCTTTGGCATTGACCATTGCATTTGGTACATCACGCAATTCATGGAATTGAAAGCTGGGGACGTTATCAATACCGGAACTCCACAAGGAGTAGGTATGGGTTTCAAGCCCGAAAAGTATATCCACGGTGGAGAGATTATCGAGACTGGAGTAGAAGGTCTCGGAACTATTCGATCTCGAGTGGTTAAGGCTTAGATCCTTCGTTCAAGAAATTTGTTAGCGCTTGAGCAAGCGGCTTAAAACCTTGTGTCAGCCGTAGCGAATCATCTACAAAAGTGTCAGCGCGATTTTCCATCATTATTGATGAAACCTTCGCGTCCACGCCCCATTTAGTAAGTGGCACATAAGTACCCGAGTAAGGCTCGTTGATGGCGATGTCACCGATTTGGCTGAAGCATTTCTTGGCTCTTTCTTGCAACCATTCTGGGGTGTGAAAGCCATCTACTCCTATACATATCGCAGGACGTCGTAGGCCTTTGTTCAAGGAATTCATGTGAATACGAGCTCGGTATGAGTGCACATCAACGATGATGACTTGATCGAGAGTTGAAAGACGGCGAGTGACGAAATTTTCGAAAACGCGAGCATAAGGATGAAAAAATTTTTCAAGTAAATCCTTTTCTTTACCCTCATCGGGGCGACGTAGGTTTTTTCCCGTTGAAGTCGATTGATAAACAGCACCCATTCCTATCGTATTCATTTGTTCTCTGGCATCAGGAAAACGTTCTGGATCGATTACGAGACGAGATAAAGTGTTAAGAAATATCCAAGGCCGTATCTTTGATTCTCTGGCCGCGGTTTCGGCTAGAACCTCCGTATGAGAATCGGTCATCTCATCTAGTTCATTTTTCAGATCTTCATCTGTTAGGAGAATGTCAGAACGTACCTCATCTGGGATGAAGCGAGATGAATGTGGAACATGCAGAATGAAAGGCGAAAGTGGATCTCCCGGAATTATTCGAAGATTAGGAATCTCATCCACTACAAGCGACCGGCTTCATGAACCCTCTTGAGAAAATCTCTCGTTCGATAATCCTGCGGAGAGTCTAGGACTTGTGCAGGCGGACCCCATTCCACAATTCGCCCTTCGTGGAGAAAGCAAACCTCGTCAGCCACTTGTTTTGCAAAACCCATTTCATGAGTTGCTAAAACCATCGTCATACCATCACGTTTCAAATCACGTACAGTGCTGAGCACTTCATTGACCAGAACGGGATCCAAGGCGGAAGTAATCTCATCTAAGAGTAGTAATCGCGGGCGGACAGCTAGGGATCTAATGATCGCAACACGTTGTTGCTGGCCGCCGCTGAGTCGATCAGGGTAGCTTTCAGATTTATCGAGAAGCCCAAATCTTTTGAGAAGTTCTGCCGCTTGCTCCTGCGCATCTGATTTTGATAGCCCTTGAACGCGAATGGGCGCAAGAGTCACGTTTTCCATGACCGTCATATGTGGAAACAAATTAAATGATTGAAAAACCATTCCCAATTTTCGTCGCACTTCATCGGTATTGATGCGTGGATCGCTTATTGATTCCCCATCAAGGCTGATCACGCCGTCATCTATTCCATCGAGAAGATTGATACAGCGCAAAAGGGTGGACTTACCTGAACCAGAGGCGCCGATGAAGACCGTAGCGGTGTGAACCGGTACGTCAAAGGAAATATCCTCGAGGACGACATCGGTTCCAAAAGATTTGCGAACTCCATCGAGGGAAAGCACGGGGGTATTCATGCATTGCCCTGCGCATTCTGTCGCTCAATTGCCTGCCTCATCGTTCTATCGGTAAATCGCGTCAATGGGATCGTTACGAGTAGGAAGAGAATGGCCGCCATGACATAAGGGGTGTAGTTGAAGCTTCTGGAGCTGGAAATCTGCGCCGCTCTTACCGCGTCAGTGACACCCAATATTGAGACTAGGCCGGTGTCCTTGATGAGCGATACAAGATCGTTGAGGAGAGGGGGAGTAACTCGTCGCAGGGCCTGAGGAAGGACCACATGTCTCAGCGTTTGGAAATTAGATAAACCAAGTGATCGTGCGGCGGCACGTTGGCTTGGATGGACGGTGAGAATTCCGCTGCGGAGGACTTCTGCTACATAGGCTGAGTAAGTGATGACGACGGCTGTCGTTCCGAGAATTAGAACATTATTGGTCACACCGCGAAGGCGTAGCGCCGGAACTCCAAAACCTACGAGAAGAATAATGAGAAGCATCGGGATCCCACGGAATATGTCCACGTAAATAGTTGCAAGAATTCTGAAAGGGGTTAGGGCAGGCGAGCGAGATGTGCGAATTAACGCTAAGGTCATTCCAATCACAGCGACGCAACTTGCTGCGATGAGAGTCAACATGATGTTTGTTGTAAAACCCAAAATGATTTTTGGAAAAACTTCGAAACCATAAGCCCAAGCAAAGAAAGTATCGGTCAAACTTTTCCAACCCGGCGAGGTGACCAGAACTGCCAGCAAAGCACCAAGAACGACCACACTTGAAAGACCAGCGATGAGAATATTCCGTTGGTTTTGTTGGCTTCTGATCTTTCTGCGCTCAAGTTCTAAAGCGCTTGGTTTCCACGCAACGAAGGTGCGATTTTCAAAGCCAGAGGATCCTGGACCTGATTTCGCACCTTCGTTGAGCGATGACATGAGTTTAGAAGGAGATGCCTCTCCTTACTTAAGGACCGGCGCGCCAGCAGAAGTTGTCAGCCATTTATCTTGAATCGCCTGCAGTTCGCCGCTTGCTCGCACGGCATCCAACGCTTTTGTTACGCAAGATGTAAGGGGACTGTTTTTAGCAAGCAAAAGACCGGCGCCCTTGTCGTTCGTATCACGATTCTCTATCTGGCCAACGATAAGTCCGTTAGGAACTTCAGCAGCAGAGAGATAGAAGGCTGTGGGGAGGTCTACGACAAGTCCATCAATTTGGCCGTTCTTGAGAGCGGACACAGCGGCAGCATTGTCATTGAAGACCTGTGGCTTTAGCCCTAACTGTTTTTCGATGGTATCCAACGAAGTTGAGCCAACTGCTGCTCCAAGTTTGGCTCCAGCAAGTCCAGCGATTGTTGTGACCTTAGCAATCTTGCTTGACTTGGAAGAAACGATTGCCTGATTAGAGAAGTAATAGGCACTTGAGAAATCGACGACTTTCGCGCGCTCATCAGTGATGGAATATTGCTGAATGTTGAAGTCAAAGGTTTTAGGTCCTGGTGCAATTGCTGAGTCAAAAGTGGTTCGTACCCATTTCACAGCACTGTTTTCATAGCCCAATTGTTTTGCGACTGCATAGGCAACTGCTGCCTCGAAACCCTGCCCAGATTCTGGCTTGTCGTTAAGAACCCATGGTTCATATGCCGGTGCGCCCGTTGCGACTGTCAAAGAATTTGGAGTAACAGTTTTTAGTGAAGAGGGAGTGCAGGTCGATGATGTTGACCCACTTGCAGTTTCCGTAGCGCTCTTTTGGCTTGCACATGAAGTGAGTCCTAGGGCCAAAAGAATCGTCGCGCCAAGAATGAATTTCTTTTTTAATTTCATTGTGTATTCACCAGAGTCCTTTTCCGCGTCATCGCCCCACCACGGTGGAGGGTAGTCGTACAGCTAGCCGAGGCTATTCGCTGTCTCTCATGACCTCGCGATACTTTAGCAAGGGCGCCCCAAATGTCGAAATGATGCACTTAATTGCCTAGAGGGTAGCGGTAGCATAGGTATTGCAGAGACTAGCAACCCAAGTGCGATCAATTTTGCAGGAAAGTATTGGTATCCAACTGTGCCCAACAACCTCTTACCGAGGCGTCATGATTATCGTTTTGACCGCACAACTTTCACCAAGGATCTGATTGCAGGCGTGACGGTGGCGGTAGTGGCGCTGCCACTGGCTCTCGGATTCGGATTGACTTCTGGGGCTTCCGCTGCCGCAGGACTCACCACGGCAATAATCGCGGGTTTTTTAGCTGCAGTCTTTGGCGGTTCAAAGTATCAGGTCAGTGGTCCTACTGGGGCCATGACAGTAGTTCTCATTCCCATCATTCACTCTTATGGAATTCGCGCTATTCCTTTTCTAGGTCTTCTCGCTGGAGCCATTGTCATTTTGATGGCAGTTCTGCGTTTGGGCAAAATTATCAATCGAGTGCCATGGTCGGTGGTAGAAGGATTCACCGCTGGAATCGCTTGTGTTATTGCTCTTCAACAGATACCACTTGCCCTCGGAATCAAAAAAGGAGAAGGGGATCGAAGTCTTGTCGTTGCGTGGCACACAATCACAAATGCGCTAGATATTGGGATTAACTGGACAAGCCTGTCCATTGTTGCTCTGACTTTATGTGTGAAGTTCACGTACCCGGCTCTGATCCGAAAATTGAAAATTCGTATTCATATTCCCGCCAGTTTCGTTGCGATAGTTGTGGCGCTCATCGTGGTTCAACTCTTTTCTCTACATATCAACACAATTGGAAACATCCCGCGAAGTGTCGGAGCATGGCAAGGCAACGAAATAAACGCCAGCGATTTCGCCCACCTCATTTGGCCGGCATTTCTCATTGCTGTGCTGTGCGCGATTGAGTCCCTGCTTTCGGCCAGAGTGGCAGATGGAATGGTCCACACGACATCCGAAGAGCGATACCACCCCAATCGCGAACTTTTTGGACAAGGCATTGGCACCGCGATTGCCTCGCTTTTTGGAGGGTTACCTGCCACTGGCGCTATAGCAAGAAGTAGCGTCAATGTAAGGGCGCATGCTCAGACACGAATGGCAGCAATTCTGCACGCTGTAGCGCTCCTCTTCGTTGCGTTAGTGGCCGCGCCATGGGTAAGCCACATCCCAGCGGCGGCTATCGCAGGAGTATTACTAGGTACGAGTTATCGAATTCTTAATCCTCGATCGCTCAAAGAATCGCTCCGGACAACAAAACGTGAAGCAACAGTTTTGGTAGTTACCGCTGTAGCCACTTTGGGAATCGATCTCATTTGGGGCATCGGAATCGGGATCATGTTATACGCAGTCTTACATTTCAAGGCGAAGTCTTAGTTCTCATCTCTCCAAGATTTCCAAAGTTGCGCATAAGCCCCATCTGTCGCCATCAGCTCATCGTGAGAGCCCCATTCGCTAATTTTCCCATCTTCAATCACAGCGATGACATCCGCATCGTGAGCAGTTTGTAATCGGTGAGCGATAGCGATGACAGTTCGACCGGCAAGAACGGCGGAGAGTGATGATTCTAAATGTCGAGCGGCGCGCTGATCTAGAAGTGAAGTTGCTTCATCAAGAATCAGTGTTTGAGGATCAGCAAGCACTAACCGCGCCAAAGCAATTTGCTGTGCTTGCGGAGCTAGAAGCCGAGCACCACCAGTGCCCACTTCGGTGAAAAGTCCATCAGTGAGGTTGCGAGCCCACTCATCGGCATCAACAGCTTTGAGTGCTTGCCAAACGTCGTCGTCGGAGGCTTCCGGGTTGGCCAAAGTGATGTTCTCACGTAGCGTGCCTTCAAAAATGTGATGCTCTTGCGTCACTAGGGCTACGTGGGA
>JANYDL010000050.1 GCA_025363635.1 Actinomycetes bacterium | reverse complement strand
TCATTCCCCTAGCTAAGAGCGATTTCAACGCTAAATCCGCACTTTCTGGTGCAAGAACCGCAACCATGCCAATTCCGCAGTTCCATGTTTGCTCAAAATCATCCTGGACGACATCCCCGAGACTGGCCATAAAAGTAGTAGTAGGTGGAAGTGCCCAGGTGCTTCGATCGAACTTTGCTTGCAACCCCGCAGGAATGACTCGAGCGGTATTGGCGGCCAAACCTCCCCCTGTCACATGGGCAAAAGTCCGCAGGCTGTCCCCGAGCACCTTTACTAGTGCAAGACAGTCCAGAGTGTAAATCTCCGTTGGGGTTAACAAAAGTTCTCCGAGTGATCGATCAAAATCCTGATAGGTCCGAGTTAAATCCAACTTCTGAGATTTAAGAATGTGCCTGATTAGTGAGTAACCGTTGGAATGAAATCCACTCGAAGGCATAGCAAGAAGCAGATCTCCACTTCTAACTTTCTCGGCACTCAAAAGTTTCGGTCCATCGACCACACCCGTAGCGGCACCCGCAATATCAAATTCATCTTCACTGAGAAGTCCTGGATGTTCTGCAGTCTCACCACCAATGAGAGCGGTGTTTGCTTTCTTGCAACCTGAGGCGATTCCTTTTACGATTTGCGCGATTCGCTCCGGGAAAACTTTTCCAACCGCTATGTAATCCGTCATAAACAGAGGTTCTGCCCCGCACACCACAAGATCATCAACGACCATTGCGACGAGGTCCTCGCCGATGGTGTCATAGATTCCCATTTGCCTTGCAATTTCAGTTTTTGTTCCTACTCCATCAGTTGAAGTTGCTAGTAATGGTCGGCTGTAATTCTTTAGCGCGCTTGCGTCAAAGAGGCCTGCAAATCCCCCAATTCCGCCAATTACTTCTTTGCGAGTGGCGGTGACAATTGAGGCTTTCATCAACTCGACGGCTCGTTCTCCAGCATCTATATCTACCCCTGCGTCACGATATGTAGACACTAGTTCAACCCGCTCGCTGGAGTGATTTCAAGGCGCATTTTGCCCTCTGACATATCGGCAGGAATCGGAATCGGATAAGCACCAGTGAAACATGCTTGGCAAAGTTTTGATTCCGCGATTTGCGTCGCTTCAATAAGACCTTCAAGCGAGACGTAACCTAAAGAGTCGGCTCCGATGGATCTACGAATCTCTTCAACTTCCAAGCCACTTGCAATTAACTCTGCACGCGAAGCAAAGTCAATTCCATAAAAACAAGGCCACTTCACTGGCGGGCTAGAGATTCGCACGTGAATCTCACGAGCACCAGCTTCACGCAACATTCTCACAATTGCGCGTTGTGTATTACCCCGAACAATCGAATCATCTACAACAACAATCCTCTTACCTTCGATGACATCACGTAAGGGATTGAGCTTTAGACGAATTCCAAGTTGCCGAATCGTCTGACTTGGTTGAATAAAAGTACGACCCACATAAGAATTTTTAACAAAACCAGCCCCGTAGGCGATTCCCGACCCTTTTGCATATCCAATTGCCGCTGGAGTTCCAGATTCCGGCACTGGAATTACTAAATCTGCTTCTACTGGATGCTCCCGTGCTAAACGCTCACCTACCGCAACTCGAGTTCCATAAATTCCACGCCCTGCAATAGTTGTGTCAGGGCGAGCAAGGTATACATATTCAAAAAGACATCCTTTTGGTTCTGGCGTGGACCAGTGCTGAGATCGCATTCCGTTCTCGTCGATTGCAATGAATTCGCCGGGTTCAACTTCTCGAACAAAAGATGCTCCAACGATATCAAGTCCCGCTGTTTCAGATGCTACCGCCCAACCTCGTTCCAACTTTCCGATCACGAGTGGACGAACCCCATGTCGATCACGTGCGGCATAGAGAGTGTGCTCGTCCATAAAGACAAGTGAAAAAGCACCTTCCAAAAGTGGCAAGATCGCCATAGCGCTTGCCTCAAAATTCTTCTCATCTTGTCCAGCAATTAAGGCAGTCATCAACTCTGTATCGGTAGTGGCAACACGCTCTTTGCCAGTTACAAATATGGTTTGACGCGCAAGAAGTTCCGCAAGATCGCCGGTATTTGTTAAGTTGCCATTGTGTGCAAGGGCGAGGGTTCCGTACTTTGTTGGCTTAAGAGTTGGTTGCGCATTCACCCACGTGCTTGAACCTGTAGTGGAATAGCGGCAATGACCGATTGCCAAGTTCCCTTTAAGAGAAGTCAGATCACTTTCGGTAAAAACTTGCGAAACTAATCCCATATCTTTATAGATAAGAATTCTTTCGCCATCACTCGTCGCGATTCCCGCAGACTCTTGACCGCGATGCTGAAGTGCATACAGTCCATAAAAAGTGAGCTTCGCGACCTCTTCACCTGGAGCCCAGACCCCAAATATTCCACACGCATCCTGGGGTCCTTTATCATCAGGAAACGTTTCATGGGTCAATAGACCGTCTGGGCGTCGCGTCACTTGCTCATCCTATTTCCAATGGTAAAAGTCGGGAAAGATCGGCTCTTGCCCCGGAGGCGCGTATTTCGCCGGCCTGCATTGCTTCTTTCCAGGTTCGAGAACCATTTGCAATGGCCAACCACGTAGAGGCATCCATTTCAACAATATTTGGCGGTGTACCTCGAGCATGGGTTGGCCCATCGCCACATTGAACAACTGCATACGGAGGAATTCGCACCTCGATAGCTCGCCCTGGCGAAAGAGCAACGAGTCGCGTTAAAGAATCTTTGACCGCCTGCAAAATCTCTTGATCTAGCATTTCTAACCAAACAACCTTGGAAAAGTTTCCGTATATGCCTTGCGTAATTCCGGCAAAGCGATCAATGTGTCATTTATCAATAGGTCATTTCCTCCAGTTACTCCGATATTCTTACACGCAATTCCATTTCGGTGTGCGAGAGTTATGAGTAATTGCACATTGAAACTTTCTATTGCCACCACAACTCTTCCTGGAGTCTCACTGAAAAGTGCGATAGCGCTAGGTCCGCTAATTTTGATTTGGGCTCCCACATTGTTCTTGAGAACCATTTCAGAAATAGTCGAAGCTAATCCACCTTGACTTAAGTCATGAGCGGCTTCAAAAATTGACTGGCCCTCCAGAAGCAAATCAATCAGCTTCATTTCCTTATGTAGATCGGCAATTGGAGTCTTCCCACCAATGACTTTATGAATACCCGCCCATTCACTTCCTGCAAAATCAGCTTGCGTTTCACCAAGTAAAAAGAGTTGAAGTCCTGCTCGATCAAATGCCATTGGAGTTCGTTCACGAACATCTTGGATGATTCCCAGTACTCCAACGATTGGAGTGGGGAGGATGGAGACGCTGGCAGTTTGATTGTAGAAAGAAACATTTCCCCCAGTGACCGGAAGCCCCATTTCCAGACATCCATCTGCCAAACCTCGGACCGTTTCTGCAAACTGCCACATGACACCTGGATCTTCGGGAGAGCCAAAATTCAAACAGTTAGTAACAGCGAGAGGTTTAGCTCCAGCCGTTGCAATATTTCTTGCCGCCTCGGCTAAAGCAAGCTTTGCGCCTTCGTAGGGATTCAAATACGACCACGGTGCATTCGCATCTGTCGAAATCGCCACACCAAGATTTGTCGACTCATCTATGCGAACCATTCCCGAATCTTCGGGTTGCGACTGAATCGTGTTTCCTTGAACGTACTTGTCATATTGACTCGTGACCCATGATTTATCGGCCATATTTGGGCTTGAAATAAGCTTCAAAATCGCCTCACGGACCTCAGATGGTGATTCTGGCATTGGGACTTTTATGTCAATAGACGCAAGTTTTTCAACATATGAGGGTTTGGCAATAGGTCGGTTGTAAATGGGCCCTTCATGCGCAACTGTCCGCGGTGGGACATCGACGATAATTTCCCCATGCCAGGTGATGACCAAGCGATCTCCATCGGTCACTTCGCCAATGACTGTTGCCGTGACATCCCATTTCTCGCAAATTTGTAGAAAGCGTTTGATATTTTTCGGCTCAACAATTGCGCACATGCGCTCTTGGGATTCGCTCATCAGAATTTCTTCGGGTGACAAACTCGGATCGCGAAGTGGAACACCGTCAAGGGCGACTTTCATTCCACCCGTTCCCGCTGATGCCAATTCGCTGGTTGCGCAAGATAGACCTGCTCCACCTAGATCCTGAATGCCGACCACAAGATCTTCGGCAAAAATTTCAAGTGAGCACTCAATCAAAACTTTTTCAGTAAATGGATCCCCAACTTGAACACTCGGTCTTTTCGCTGTACCCGTCGCATTGAAAGTTTCGCTCGCAAGAACAGACACTCCGCCTATTCCATCTCCACCGGTTTTGGCTCCGAAAAGTACAACCAGATTTCCTGGGCCAGCAGCCTTCGCCAACTTAATTTGTTCATGTTTCATAACTCCGACACAGAGAGCATTCACAAGTGGGTTACCAGAATAGCTCTCATGAAAAACTATCTCTCCACCAATATTTGGTAGGCCTAGGCAATTTCCATATCCACCAATGCCAGCGACGATTCCAGGTAGAACCCGTCGCGTATCTGGTGCATCTGCCGGACCAAAACGCAATGGATCCATCACGGCAATGGGACGTGCTCCCATAGTAAGAATGTCACGAACAATTCCGCCCACGCCAGTGGCGGCACCCTGATATGGCTCAACGAACGATGGATGATTATGGGATTCAATTTTGAAAGTGACTGCATAACCTTGCCCAACATCTACGACACCGGCATTTTCTCCAATTCCCACAAGTAAGGCCGCACTGTATGGGGCCTTCTCGCCGAATTGACGCAAGTGCACCTTGGAAGATTTATACGAGCAATGTTCGCTCCACATGACCGAATACATCGCTAACTCACTTGACGTTGGTCTACGACCCAAAATCTCACGTATTCGAGCGTATTCATCTACTTTTAAACCTAGTTCTGCAAAGGGTTGCACAGTTTCCGGAGAGGCGGCGGCCTTGAGCACTGTATCTGATGCCATTTACTTTCCTACTAATTGAGTAAGTACCGATGTGAAGAAAGGAAGTCCATCTGCGCTAGGACCAGTCAAAGGGTCAATAGCGTGCTCCGGATGTGGCATGAGTCCAACCACGTTTCCTCGAGCATTTGAAATTCCAGCAATTCTATTTCGCGAGCCGTTTGGGTCATCTCCTAAATATCGAGCTACTACTCTTCCTTCTCTTTCCAGAATTTCTAAAGTCTCGTCATCGCACTGAAAAGAACCTTCACCATTCTTCAGAGGAATCACAATTTCGACACCGCTAACAAAGGAACTCGTCCATGCAGTGTCGGTCTTTTCAATCCGCAATTTTTGATCCGTGCAAAGAAAATGTAGACCATGATTTCGTGTTAGCGCACCGGGCAAAAGGTGAGATTCGCAAAGGACCTGAAAACCATTACAAATACCTAATACCGGCATGCCTTCCTGGGCTTGCTTAATAATCATTGACATAACAGGTGCAAATCGCGAGATCGCACCACATCGAAGGTAATCACCGTAGGAGAAACCTCCGGGGAGAATCACCGCCTCAACACCATGTAAATCTGCATCCGCATGCCAGAGAGCCACTGATTCTGCTCCTGCCGCTCGTACCGCTCTTGCAGCGTCACGATCATCAAGTGACCCAGGGAAAGTTACGACTCCTACCTTCACCTAGTTCTCCACTCGCACGCTAAAGTTTTCGATGACCGGATTTGCAAGCAAGGTCTCCGCGGCTTTACCAATTTCTTCTAGCTGAATTTGAGTTGGTTGGCCTTCCACTTCTATTTCAAAGCGTTTCCCTTGTCTAACTGATTTCGCAAAACTAAACCCGAGACGCGGAAGTGCAGAACCTATCGCTTGGCCTTGAGGGTCCAGGATTTCCGGCTTCAACATTACGTCAACCACTATCTTCGCCATGTTTCTCCTTTGTTGAGAGCCGAACTAAAGTGAAAAATCGGAACCTGTGATTCGCTTGTATGCATCCTGATAGCGCTGGGCAGTTTTCTCGACGATTTCCAACGGCAACTCAGGTGGAGGCGACTCTCTGTCCCAACCACTTTCGACTAAATAGTCTCGCACGAATTGTTTATCAAAAGAGGGTTGTGATCCTCCAGGAACCCACGTCGCAGCGTCCCAAAAACGTGAAGAATCAGGTGTGAGTGCTTCATCCCCAAGGACAATATTTCCCGACTCATCGAGACCAAATTCAAATTTCGTGTCTGCGAGAATTACCTGCTTTGAGAGAGCGAAATCAGCAGCCGCGGCGTATAGCTTCAGCGTTAAATCGCACAATTCATCTGCTTGAGGAACACTACGACGTGCCTCCTCAATACTTATATTAATATCGTGGTCGCCAATCTCTGCCTTCGTAGCGGGCGTGAAAATATTTGAGGGTAATTTTGAACCATCTAGCAAGCCCGATGGAAGAGAAATCCCACAAACAGATTGCGAGGCTTTGTATTCACTCCAGCCGCTTCCTGTGAGATAACCGCGAGCGACACATTCAATAGGAAACATTGTTAAGGGTTTTGCAATAATCGCTCTTCCTTTGACTTGCTCTGGAACATCTGTACAAAGAACGTGATTAGACACCACATCTGAGAGTCGCTCAAACCAGAAAAGAGAGAGTTGGGTTAGGACCGCTCCCTTAGTTGGAATCGGCGTTGGTAAAACCCAATCAAATGCTGAGAGACGGTCAGAAGCAACCAACAGAATATTTCCAGAGTCATTGGTATAGAGGTCTCGCACTTTTCCAGTTCGTAAATGAGTCCAACCATCAATTACGGGCGCAAGCGGCGGGCCTGACGTTCCAAATCCGCTCATCGGATCTCTCCTTGTCTGTAACTGGCCGCTTCTGGATGAGCTCTAACTACTTCCTCAATACGAGCGACAATTCGTGCAACTTGCATGCGGGCATCACCAGTAAATTCAATCGGCTCGCTTATTAGCGCTTCCAACTCCTTGGCACTTAAGGGAATTCGATCGTCACTTGAAAGAGATTCAAGTAAAAGATTTTTTTTACCCTGACGTAAATCTAGGGCGGCTTGAACGGCATGCTCTTTAATTATTTCATGAGCAACCTCTCGCCCAACGCCAGCTTTTATGCTGGCCATGAGAATTTTTGTAGTTGCTAGAAATGGGAGGTACTTCTCAAGTTCAGCCGCAATCACCGCGGGGAAAACTCCAAACTCAGTCAAAACCGTCAACGTAGTCTCTAGCAGCCCATCGATTGCGTAAAAAGAATCAGCAATCGCTACTCGTCGAACGACGCTACATGAGACATCTCCTTCGTTCCACTGGTCGCCGGATAATTCGCCAACCATGGATGAATAACCTCTTAAAACCACTGCTAATCCATTGATTCTCTCGCAAGAACGCGTATTCATTTTGTGCGGCATCGCCGAGGAACCGACTTGGCCAGCCTTAAATCCTTCTGAGACAAGTTCGGCTCCAGCCATCAGCCGAATTGAAGTAGCCAGCGAGGATGGTCCTGCAGCAATCTGAACAAGGCTTGTGACAACATCGAAATCAAGTGAACGTGGATAGACCTGCCCGGTTGAGTCAAGTACCTTTTCAAAACCTAGAGCGGCAGCAATCTCTTTTTCAAGTTCCGCATGCGCAAATGAAGATCCTAGTAGGTCGATTGAATCTTGAGCAGTTCCTACAGGACCTTTAATTCCTCGCAATGGATATCGCTCAAGCAAGGAAGTCAGTCTTTCGTAAGCAAGCAGAAGTTCTTCAGCGGCGCTGGCAAATCTCTTTCCCAAGGTTGTGACTTGCGCGGGGACATTGTGTGATCTTCCAGTTATTGGTAAATCAGCAAATTCCTCCGCTCTCTTGCTAAGTTGTGTCAGAACCGCGACAGTCTTATCTCGCACAACGTTTAGTCCATCTCTTATCTGTAGCGCTTCAATATTTTCAGTGAGATCGCGACTTGTCATCCCCGCATGAATAGCCTCATGTCCTGCTAGCGAATTGAACTCCTCAATTCTTGCCTTGACATCGTGGCGGCTGGCTCTCTCGCGAGCATCAATAGAATCCAGATTTACCAATTCGATCGCTTTTTCATAGGCGGCAATCACTTCGTCACCTATGGGATGACCTAAACTCGACTGCGCGCGTGCCACAGCAATCCATAATTTGCGCTCAGAAATTATCTTTGCCTCAGGAGAAAAAATATCTCGCATTCTCGGCGTCGCATATCTATGTGCCAGAATGCTCATCGCTGAATTCTCTCTCATTTAGTTGCCCTTCTCAGCCACCGACGCATTGAGCGCGATGTCAGTGCGATAATAAGAGCCTGCAAGTTGAATTTGGCTAATTCCTCGGTAAGCGCAGTTTCTGGCTTCCGTCAGGTCTGCGCCACTGCCCGTAACACTTAAGACTCGGCCGCCCTGAGAAACCAGACCTACTTCGGAGTGAGCGGTACTCGCATGAAATATTTCAGTACAGTGAATAGCAGGCAGAGTTGAAATCTGTCCACCTAAAACAGGCGATGACGGATAACCTTCGGCCGCAAGAACCACGGTTACAGCACTTTCCGACTTCCAGGCCAACTCCACCTCGGCCAAATCGCGGGTCGCGGCTTTGTACAACAAAGTTGCTAAGGGAGTCAGAAGCCTTGGTATCAGGACTTGAGTCTCAGGGTCTCCAAAACGAGCATTAAATTCAATGACTTTGAGCCCGTGATCGGTCAAGGCTAACCCGGCATAGAGCAATCCAACAAAGGGAGTACCTCGGGCTGCCATTTCTGCAACCACTGGAGCCAATACCTGCGTGTGAACTTGCTCGACAATATCTGAAGGTGCCCAAGGAAGTGGGGAATACGCACCCATGCCACCAGTATTTGGGCCTTCATCGTGATCATATGCCCGCTTAAAGTCTTGCGCCGGTTGCATCGCAACAATTGTTTTTCCATCAGAAATTCCAAAGAGAGAAATTTCAGCGCCGTTGAGGAACTCTTCAATAACAACTTTTTCACATGACAACGCATGACGGAGCGCTTCATCACGGTCATCCGTCACGACTACACCTTTACCACCGGCCAAGCCATCATCCTTTACAACATACGGAGCGCCAAAGTGGTCCAGTGCCTTCTCTATTTCGCGCTGATCTACGCAAAGAAAACTCCTGGCGGTAGGAACTCCCGCGTCATTCATCACTTCTTTAGCAAAATTTTTTGAGCCTTCAAGTTGTGCGGCAGCTTTCGACGGACCAAAGGTTATAAAACCTGCTGATCGCAATACATCAACCACTCCGTTTACAAGTGGCGCCTCTGGTCCAATGACGATCAAATCAGGATTGAGTTGAGTTGCGAGATCAACCACTGCTTGATTATTCAGAATATCTAATTGGTGAAGCGTTGCTAATTCCTCTATACCCGGATTTCCAGGGGCGCAGTGAAGTTCAGTCACAATCGAATCTGCTCGCAAGCCAAAGGCTAAGGCATGCTCTCTGCCGCCGGAGCCAATAAGTAAAACTCTCATGAAAGTTTTTCCTCTAGCCCGGCTTTCACTTGAGGCCAATCCTCTTTAATTATTGAGTAATACATAGAATCTCTCAGGGTTCCATCCGCACGAATGCGATGCGAGCGAAATTTCCCTTCAAACTGGGCACCAAGTCGCAAAATTGCTGCTTGCGATCGAACATTGAGAGAATCCGTTTTAAAGCAAACACGAATATATTCCTCAACTTCAAAAGCGTGAGCAAGTAAAAGATACTTAGTTTCCGTATTAACTCGAGTTCGCCAACAATCCCGCGCGTATATCGTGCTGCCAATTTCAACAGATCTGTGCACTTTAGAAATATCCATTAGCGAAGTCGTACCAATGACTCGGTCGGTTTTTATATCCAAAACTGCCAAAGGATCGCGGATACCTTGTTCTCGCTCGGCCAGGTAACTCATGATGATTGCAGCAATGTCTGAAATTTTTCCAGGAGTTGACACCATCATCCAACGCCAAGCCTCGTCATCATTTCCTAAGACATCAAAAAGACCTTGTACATGGTGTTCTGCGAGAGGTTCAAGGCGAACCGCGCTACCCACCAAAGTGATCATCGTTAAACAAAATCCTTTACGACAATTGTCTGATTTCTGCCAGGACCCACACCTATTGCACTCATGGGAGCGCCAGAAATTTCTTCAAGATACTTAATATATCGGCGAGCATTTTCTGGAAGGTCCCCTAAGGTTCTCGCCGTTGAAATATCTTCCCTCCATCCGTCTAGGTATTCATAGACGGGCCGTGCATGATGAAAATCGGACTGCGACGCAGGCAATTCATTTACGATTCGTCCGTCAATTTCATATGCGACACATACTGGAATTTTTTCCCACCCTGTCAGAACATCAAGCTTTGTGAGGAAGAAATCGGTAAGCCCATTTACGCGTGTTGCATAGCGAGCAATCGGCGCGTCGTACCAACCACACCTACGATTCCGGCCGGTTGTTACGCCTACCTCTCCACCAATCTTACGCAATTTCTCTCCGTCTTCATCGAGGAGTTCGGTAGGAAACGGACCTGATCCCACCCTTGTTGTGTAGGCCTTGATAATTCCAATTACAGTTGTGATTTTTGTGGGACCAATTCCAGATCCAGTTGAAGCCCCACCAGCTGTTGGGTTGCTTGAAGTGACAAATGGATAAGTTCCATGGTCGACGTCGAGCAAGGTGCCCTGAGATCCTTCAAGAAGAACAGTTTTACCTTCAGAAAGTGCGTTGTTCAGAAGTAGTCCAGTATCAGTCACATAGGGACGCAAAATTTCCGCATACTCCAAATACTCGGTGACGACGTCATCGACTTCTATGTTCTTTCTATTAAATACCTTAACAAGAATTTGGTTCTTATCCCGTAACGCGCCTTCGATTTTTTGACGAAGAATTGATGGATCGAACAGATCCTGCACCCTAATTCCAATTCTGTTGATCTTGTCAGCGTAGGCGGGGCCAATGCCACGACCAGTTGTGCCGATTTTAGAATTTCCGAGAAATCGCTCTGTAACTTTGTCTATGGTGCGGTGATATGGCGTTATTAGATGCGCATTAGAACTAATGACGAGTCTTGAACAATCAATTCCACGGTCCGTAAGGCCGCGAATCTCCTGTAGCAAAACTCCTGGATCAATCACCACTCCGTTTCCAATTACCGGAACCACATTGGGGCTGAGAATTCCAGATGGTAAAAGATGTAGCGCGTACTTTTGATCACCGATGACCACGGTATGCCCCGCGTTGTTGCCACCTTGATATCGAACAACATAATCAACTCGGTCGCCAAGAAGATCAGTTGCTTTTCCCTTGCCTTCGTCACCCCACTGAGCTCCCAGTAGAACAATTGCAGGCATTGGATTGGCCTTTCTCTCGGTCACCGCCCCAGATCAGAACCGATCTAGGGTTTTAAAACAGAAACTAGGCGAGCAATGATGTACCTGAGGATCGAAGGTCATCGCAAGCTCGCTGAACTCGAGCCGCCATACCAGCCTCTGCTGCTTTGCCCCATGCTCGAGGGTCGTACATCTTCTTGTTTCCTACTTCGCCATCGATCTTAAGAACACCGTCATAATTCTTAAAGGCGTGATCTACCACCGGCCGTGTATAGGCATATTGCGTATCCGTATCAATATTCATTTTTACCACGCCATAATCTAGGGCTTCACGAATTTCACTTAGCAATGATCCAGAGCCGCCGTGAAATACTAAATCGAAAGGTTTTGAACCTGAAGCAAGTCCACTTTTCGCTGCCACTGCATCTTGCAAATCTTTAAGTATTTTTGGTTGTAGCACAACGTTTCCAGGCTTGTATACGCCGTGGACATTTCCAAATGTTGCAGCAAGCATGTATCGACCACGTTCTCCCAAGCCGAGAGTTGCTGCCGTCAATATTGCATCTTCTGGAGTCGAATACAACTTTGCATCATGCTTTGCCTCAACCCCATCTTCTTCTCCACCGACTACCCCAATTTCCAATTCCATGATTGTGTGAGAAGCAACCGACTTCACGAGAAGTTCGTCAGCGATCGTCATATTCTCCTTCATTGAAACTGCCGAACCATCCCACATGTGCGAATTGAAGAGTGGGGCTTTGCCTGACTTCACTCGGTCAATTCCAAAATCCAAAAGCGGGCGCATAAACCCATCTAGTTTCTCTGCCGGACAATGATCGGTGTGCAAGGCAATATTGACGTTGTAATTTTTAGCTATAACATGCGCGAATTCGGCAAGGCCAATTGCGCCGTCTACCATCTTTTTTACTGTGGAACCAGAAGCAAATTCGGCTCCGCCCCATGAAAATTGAATAATTCCATCCGACTGCGCTTCGGCAAATCCGCGAAGGGCTGCAACAAGAGTAGAAGATGAAGAAACGTTAATCGCGGGATACGCAAATGAGCCAGCCTTGGCGCGATCCAACATCTGAGAATAAATTTCGGGAGTTGCTATTGGCATTCTGATTGCTCCAAAGGTCGACACGAATGTAATCCCGCATCTAGCGCAACGTTGAGCCGATCGGAGGCTTACGCCCAATCCCACCACATACTGACCCGTAACGAAAATTCGCCACGAGGGATGGTCCTTCGTGGCGAATTTCGAGCCTAAATCAAGTCATGTGACGCGAGCTAGTGCCCTAACGCTTTAAGCATTTTTAGAAGAAGACTGGCAAGTCCACTGACCAGGGCTGGATTGGCGAGGATCTTTAAAAATGCATTTAAAAAGGTAATGAGGCTCATAACTTCCTTTCTCTGGGTAGGTGTGGATTCTCACGCCCTAGCCCCTGGACAAAGACTCGGCTTCATCCTCGTGTGAGTACGACTACGCGGTGGATCACTACCCATCCCGCGCTCGGAAGGGTAACCTCCTCAAATTATGACTTCAGAAACCCACGAAACTCTCGAAAACCTTCTCACCGAAACTCGCACTTTCCAACCAAGTCTTGAATTTGCCGCAGGGGCTAATGCCCAGCCTTTTATTTACGCTCAGGCGAATCGCGATCGCCTTGCATTTTGGGAAGAGCAAGCTAAGAGTCTTGAATGGACTCAGCCGTGGAATCAAGTTCTCGACTGGCAACCACCTTTCGCTCAATGGTTTGTCGGAGGAAAAATAAATGCTTCGGTTAATTGTCTGGACCGACATGTACGTGAGGGAAGAGGTGACCGCACGGCCTTCTTTTTTGAGGGGGAGCCTGGAGACACTCGAACTATTTCTTACTCCCAACTCCTCATTGAAGTGAAGAAGAGTGCGAATGCACTTATCGAACTTGGGATCAAGGCTGGAGATCGAGTCGCAATTTATATGCCTATGATTCCTGAAGCCGCTATCGCTATGTTGGCTTGCGCGCGAATAGGCGCCCCACACTCAGTTGTATTCGGTGGATTCTCAGCAGAAGCACTTTTATCACGAATTCAAGATGCCGATGCGACCTTGGTTATTACTGCAGATGGCGGTTTTCGAAAGGGCGCCGCCTTCGCTCTCAAGCCGGCGGTAGATGACGCGCTTCGCGGTGAAACGAATGTTAAAAATGTTTTGGTTGTAAAACGCACGGGGCAAGAGGTCGAGTGGGTAGAAGGTCGCGACACATGGTGGCATGACATTGTTGACCGACAGAGCGAGGAACATGACGCTGAAAGCTTTGATAGTGAACATCCGCTCTTCATTCTTTATACCTCTGGGACCACGGCAAAACCAAAAGGTATTTTCCACACTACAGGTGGCTATCTCACGCAAGTGGCCTTTACTCACAGAATGGTTTTCGATATTAAACCAGAGAGCGATATTTTCTGGTGCACTGCAGATGTGGGTTGGGTTACGGGACACTCTTATGTTGTCTACGGACCGCTGATGAACGGTGCCACTCAAGTGATGTATGAAGGCACTCCTGATACTCCGCACAAAGGCCGCATATTTGAATTGATTGAGAAATACGCAGTGACTATTTTGTATACCGCTCCAACACTTATCCGAACCTGGATGAAGTGGGGCGACCAATTTCCGCAGGGACACAATTTGAAGTCTCTTCGCCTGCTGGGTTCTGTCGGCGAACCGATCAACCCTGAAGCATGGATGTGGTACTACGAAATAATTGGAGGCGGTCGTTGTCCAATCGTGGATACCTGGTGGCAAACTGAAACTGGAGCAATCATGATTTCTCCACTGCCAGGGATAACGGCATCAAAACCTGGCTCTGCCATGCGGCCTCTGCCTGGCATTAGTGCAAAAGTGGTTGACGATCTTGCCCAGCCCGTAGCAAATGGACACGGTGGCTATTTGATTCTTGACCAACCATGGCCTTCGATGTTGCGCGGCATTTGGGGCGAAGTTCAGAGATACAAGGAGAATTATTGGTCAAAATTCGACGGTATTTACTTTGCCGGAGATGGAGCCAAGCTTGATGACGATGGAGCGATATGGTTATTAGGTCGAGTAGATGACGTCATGAATGTATCCGGCCATCGCATTTCCACCACAGAAGTTGAGTCTGCTCTTGTTTCGCATGTCGCCGTAGCCGAAGCTGCAGTTGTAGGAGCGTCAGATGCAATGACCGGTCAAGGTATCGTCGCATTTGTCATCTTAAGAAATGGCATTGATCACGCGACGGGCGATGCGCTTGTTCAGGAATTGCGTGCACATGTTGCTAAAGAAATTGGCGCTATCGCAAGACCCCGTCAAATTATTGTTGTTGCTGAACTTCCAAAAACTCGTAGCGGAAAGATTATGCGCCGGCTCCTTAAAGACGTCGCGGAAAATCGAGCCGTGGGAGACTCCACAACCTTGGCTGATCCCAATATTATGAAGTTGATCTCCGAGGGACTCCAAAGTTCATCTAAAGAAGATTAGTAGAAAGTTTCTTTTCTATTTCGCTTCGAAAGTTCTTCACGGGTTCTGGCAGTTCTTTCGTGATACTTGGATATATCGTGCTCTCTCTGACTGCAGATCGCACGGAATTCCAGGGCGACCAAAGCAGAACGGAAAGCACTAAATAAGTGATCAAAGTTGCTCGCACTAGTTCTAACGCGACCCCTGCCAAAGAATCTATAAATCGAAGTGGAGCCCAGAGAATTCGGGTACGAAAAAAATTCGCTAACTTTCCGAAAACTCTTCGCCCAATCTCGGCCATAAGAAAAATCGAAAGTAAAATCGCACCAATTCGATTTATCTGACTATGAACCTGAGCCGCGAAGTGAAGTGCGAGCGCAAGTCCCAAAACTCCACCGCCGATGTAACCCACTGTTGTGAGTAAAGTCTGCAAGAAGCCTCGACGAAACCCAGTGAAAACGGATCCGATAGCGATGAGAATCAGCAACACATCAATCAACATGTGGCTAACCTATGTTGAGGTGGAGGTACTTTCGCGTCAAATCACTCAATTCGCGCTCACTTTTTAAAACGCCTATTTTCTTGAAGGCAACTTTACCCCCACTATCTATAAACCACGTTACGGGGACACCCATTCCAAAGAGAGAACGTGATCGACCATCGGGATCTACAAGACTTGGCCAGGTCATGCCCTGCGAAACCACAAAGTCGGATCCATCCTTTGGTTTTGCTTCTTCGACATCTATTCCGAGCATTTGCAATCGCGATTGAGCTTTCGAGTTGAAACTTTTTAGGAATGGAATTTCATCTTTGCACGGAGCACACCATGATCCCCAAACATTAACGATCAATGGACCCCGTAGGGTTCCGAAATTCAACGAGGATTTCCCATCCATGCATGGAAAAGTTGGGCCTCCTCTTGCACCAGAGACATTGAGTTGGGCACAAGAAACTACCTCACCAGTTACGGGGAGCCGATCACTCTGTTTTGCGCAAGCACTCACTAGTAGAATTGCTATCAAGTAGACAATACCTAAATTCTTTTTCATCTAAAGTCCGCATCGGTCTTCAATAGCAACGTGGCCTTCGCGATATTCATTTCGCCGATACCTGCAGATGGACATAGTTTCGCAATTGTGCAGGCGCCACATGCTGGTTTACGCGAATGGCACACGCGTCGCCCGTGCCAAATCATCCGTTGAGATAAATTCGTCCACTCCTTTCGCGGAATTAAACCCCCAACTTCCATTTCAACTTTCACAGGATCCATCTGGTCTGTCCATCCAAAACGCCGACTCAACCGGCCGAAGTGGGTATCAACTGTGATACCTGGAGTATCAAAAGCGTGACCGAGAACGACATTTGCCGTTTTTCTTCCGACCCCTGGCAGAGTCACCAACTCCTCTAAAGTCGAAGGGACCAAACCGTCAAAATCTGAAAGTAGTTTTCGACTCAAGCCCTGAATGTTTCTGGCTTTAGCGTGAAAGAAACCAGTGGAATGAATGATCTCCTCTAATTTGCTCAGGTCTGAATGCGCCAAAGCCGAGGCGGTTGGAAAAGTGCGAAAGAGGCTAGGAGTCACCATATTGACTCGCTTGTCGGTGCACTGCGCTGAAAGGACCGTGGCGACCAAAAGTTGAAGCGGAGATTCAAAATTTAGTTCGCATCTGACCTCGGGGTAGGTCCTGCTCAACGCCCGATAGATGGAGCGAGCGGCCTTGACCTTCTCTTCTTCGGCTGGCATCTGACAGAGATTACGCGTCATTTGGCGCGGGAAAAACACCGAAGGTGAAATTGGTCTCCATATGCTAGTAAAGTGCGCCCGTGCCTTTTGATGAATCGATAGTTCGCAAAGCTCCACTCTTTACCGCCCTCGACGACGCAGCGGCGGCTTCCTTGCGTTCCTCCATGGAGATCGTGAAACTCTCAAAAGGGGCCACACTTTTCTCGGAGGGAGATGAGGGCGACCACTTGTACGTGATTGCTGAAGGAAAATTGAAACTCGGTACATCTAGCGGTGACGGTAGAGAAAACCTTCTTTCGGTTCTCGGGCCTGGCGAAATGTTCGGTGAACTCTCCCTTTTTGATCCAGGACCACGTACTTCGACTGCCACGGCTATCACTGATGTTCGCTTGCTGAGTTTGGGGCATAACAAGGTTATTCCGTGGGTCACCCAACATCCACAAGTTGCACTAGATCTACTTGCGCGCCTTGCACAGCGGCTACGTCGCACCAATGAAGTTGTTGGAGATCTAGTTTTCTCCGATGTTCCAGGCCGCGTCGCAAAAGCACTCATCGATTTAGGCGAGAGATTTGGAAAAGAGACGGACGACGGACTATACGTTCATCATGATCTGACCCAAGAAGAATTGGCTCAGTTGGTCGGCGCGTCACGAGAAACTGTTAACAAGGCTTTAGCGGATTTTGCAGGTCGAAATTGGATCCGACTTGACGGTCGTGCTGTATTGATTATCGATTTAGAGCGATTAACCAAGCGTGGCAATAACTAAGCACGCAGCTCCACCGTCAATTCAATCTCCACCGGGGAATCCATAGGCAATTCGGCTATTCCAACGGCGGATCTTGCATGTTTGCCTTGCTCGCCCCAAATGTGAAGAAAGAGTTCGCTAACTCCATTTACAACAGCGGGTTGATTGGTAAATCCAGCGATGCCATTCACATATCCAACTACTCGAACAATTTTGACAATGTCATCTACGTCCGCGACAGTCTCCACTGCCCCAAGGCAATTCAAGGCACAAGTCTGAGCAAGCGCTTTAGCTTCTTCAATGCTGACTGCACCGCCAACTTTGCCAGTCAATGCAATCTTGCCATCAACGAGAGGCAGCTGTCCGGCAGTAAAAACTAGATTGCCAGTGCGCACCGCAGGTACATATGCTGCAATTGGTTTGGCTGCCACCGGAAGTTCAAGTCCCAATTCAGCAAGTTTAGAGCGCACCAAGCTCATTTGATCTCTCGCTTCATATAGGCAACAAGCTGATCTCCGCCACCGGGAGCTGGAATAACTTGAACAAGTTCCCATCCATCTGATCCCCAATTGTCAAGAATTTGCTTTGTGGCATGCGTAAGAAGTGGAACTGTTACATATTCAAATTTCATGTGGTTTCTCTCCGATTATCAGATGTGAGAACTATTTAGATAGAGCAGACTTTACAGCTGCTGACACGACGCCACCATCTGCCCTGCCCGCAATCTTAGGTGAGAGGATTTTCATTACCAGGCCCATTCCCGCAGGATCAGTCGCGCCCGTTTCAACAATGGCATCGGCAATCATTTGACTAAGCTCTGCTTGGCTCAATTGCGTAGGTAAATATTTTGCGATTACCTCTCCTTCAGAACGCTCTAAAGCAGCCTTTTCATGCCGCCCTCCCAACTCAAATGCGTCGGCAGCCTCGCGGCGTTTCTTTGCTTCACGTGAGAGCACCGTGATTACTTCTTCATCGGAAAGTTCGCGAGCGCTCTTTCCTGCAACCTCTTCATTTGTTATAGAAGTGAGAACCATGCGAATGGTCCCTGATGTCACCTCATCGCGTGATCGGATCGCATCGGTGAGGTCGCTTCTTAGTTGCTCTTTGATTCCCATAGGCTTATCTTCTCACGGTTACAAGGATGGATGAGCGATGAGTTACGTGGTTCGAAAAGCGCAGATCCCGATTCTCCCAGTGGGGCATCGCCCAATTCGGATTTTGCATTTTTCAGATCTACACCTCACGCCGCAACGCAAGCGCGAAATAAGGGATATACGAAGTTTCGCAAATCTTCACCCTGACATGGTAATCAGTACTGGTGATTTTCTAGGTCACATGCAGGCAGTACCAGCCGTTCTCAAAGCTGTAGATGAATTACTTGATTTGCCGGGTGTCTTTGTGTTCGGATCCAACGACTATTACGCTCCTAAACCCAAGAATCCTTTTTCATATCTATTTGCGGATGATGGAAAACGATCTCTCGGTGAACTTCTACCTTTTGACGATTTATCTCACGGACTCACACGCAGGGGATGGATCAACCTAAACCACCAGAAGGTTTTGCTAAATGTTAAAGATTCGATTTTGGAATTACGCGGTACCGACGATGCGCATCTCAGTCGAGATGACTATGCACTCGTATCGGGTAAAGCAAATCGTGATGCGCACCTGTCTTTAGGTGTCACGCATGCCCCTTACAAGCGCGTACTGCACGCAATGGAAATGGATGGATTGGATGTGATTTTTGCAGGGCATACGCACGGTGGACAAGTCAGACTCCCCTGGATTGGTGGAAGTAGGGCCCTCGTTACAAATTGCGATTTACCCACGTGGAGAGCCAGAGGCTTGACTAAGTTTGGTCAGGAACCGTGGCTGAATGTGTCTGCTGGAATGGGAACCAGTCCCTTCGCCCGTATTCGAGTAGCGAGCCCGCCCGAAGTATCTCTTGTAACACTTACGTCGGGGTGACTGGATTTGAACCTGCGACCTCGTCGTCCCGAACGACGCGCGCTACCAAGCTGCGCCACACCCCGTAGAAATTAATCTTAGAACTAATTACTTTTTTCTAACAGAGAAGGTCCAGAAGGGTTCTACATCCGAAAATCTAAGCGTCGAAATATCGAAACCTGATTTCGAAATTAGCTCTGAAATCTCCGTTTTGGTAAACCGCTGTTCCAGCGAGGTACCAAAACGATCATAGGCGTCGTTGCGCATGACATAAAAGGACATATCTTTATAATGGTGAAGGGGGATATTTCTTGAGGACACCCCGACTTTTTCCGCAAATTTTGAAAGCCGAGCCAGAGGAAAATAGACAACCAAGGCAATTACTTCGCACACCAACCTGCGAAACAGGTAGGGAAGACTTGATATTGCGGTGCGAAGAGAATTGGAAAACTTCCATAACATCCTATAAGCCTTTGGCTTGTTTTCCATTGCGTAATACAAGTAGCAGAGAAAATACCCTCCCGGTTTGGTCTTTTCGTATATTGCCTTGATTCCCTCGAGGGTGTCTGGAATGTGGTGAAGCACGCCAAGGGAGACTGAAAGATCTAGCGACTCAGGTGGAATTTCATTTTCCGAAACAGTTTGGTTGAGCAAGTGAACTCCTCGCTCTTGGGCAAACCTTTCTTGCAACACAGAAAAAGACTCAACTCCCGGCTCCACTAGCCACAAATCCGAAGAGAGTTTTAAGAAGAAATGGGCCCACCGTCCACTACCAGCCCCGAAATCTCCAACAACTAAATCGTTCCTACTTTTAACATCCTCCGAGAGCGGAGTGAGGTAAGCGTCAAATTGATTTTGAATTTCCGAAAGTCTTTCCTCATCAAGGTAATTAAATTTTTTCCATTCCCCACCGAAATGAGAAATAACCCGATCGTCTCGATTTTCTTCTCTGTTCAAAATTTGACTACTTTGTAAATTCAATTGCGAGGAGTTCTGCAATCTGTGCCGTATTTAGTGCAGCACCTTTACGCAAATTATCACCACAGACGAAAAGGTCCAGAGCCATCGGATTATCAATACTTTTTCGTACCCTACCTACCCACGTTGGATCGGTCCCGACAGCATCTGCGGGAGTAGGGAACTGATAATTCTCGGGATCGTCCACTAGTTTGACTCCAGCGGCGCTGGACAAAATATCTTGAGCTGCTTTACGGGATGGTTCCTTAGCAAAAACCGCATGCACAGCAAGTGAATGTGTAGTTATCACAGGTACACGTACGCAAGTTGCCGCAACTTTCAAGTTTGGCAGGCCAAGAATCTTGCGAGATTCGTTTCTTACTTTTAGTTCTTCTGATGAATATCCATCTTCCTTCAGCGAACCCGCCCACGGCACAACATTGAGGGCAAGTGGCGCGGGAAATGGACCCAGGTTTTTCACTTTGGTGCGAAGATCCCCTGAAGTAGTTCCCACATCTGTACCAGCCACAGCTTCGATTTGCTCTCGCAAAATATCGATTCCCGCCTGTCCAGCACCAGAGGCGGCCTGGTAGGAGGAAACAACAAGCTCCCTTAAATCAAATTCGCGATGAAGCGCGCCGAGGGCGACGATCATCGAAAGCGTTGTGCAGTTGGGATTGGAAATTATCCCACGGGGACGCTTCTGCGCATCCAAAGGATTTACTTCGGGTACTACCAGCGGAACATCAACATCCATACGAAAAGCACCTGAATTATCCACCACCACGGCGCCGCGCGCCGCTGCAATCGGAGCCCACTCAGCCGAGACTTCGTCAGGAACATCAAACATAGCAACGTCAATTCCATCGAAAGCTTGCGACGAAAGTGCCACAACAGTTAACTCATCACCTCGACATAGCAATTTCTTTCCCGCACTTCGCGCAGATGCAATAAGGCGGATCTCTCCCCATACATCAGGACGACTCGAAAGTATTTCAAGCATCACCGTTCCAACTGCGCCAGTGGCTCCAACGACGGCAAGAGAAGGCCTTTTCATCATCGACCGGAGCCTCCGTACACAACCGCTTCGGAATCGCTATCCATTTCGAAGGCAGTGTGGGCTGCGCGGACGCCGCGCTCGATATCCGTGGCACGACAAATAATCGAAATGCGAATCTCTGAAGTCGAAATCATTTCGATATTTACGCCGGCCTCGGACATTGCCGCAAAGAAAGTCGCAGTAACGCCAGGGTGGGATCGCATGCCCGCCCCAACTAGCGAAAGCTTGCCAATTTGATCGTCGTATTGAATTGATGCGAATCCAACTTCACCTTGAATTCGTTGCAGGATTGCAGTCGCCGTCGCTCCTTCGCTCTTAGGAAGCGTGAACGAAATATCAGTTAGACCAGTCGCTGCGGCAGAAACGTTCTGGACAATCATGTCGATGTTTATGTCTGCATCTGCAACGGACTGGAAAATTCTCGCTGCCACCCCAGTGCGATCAGGTACTCCAACGATGGTTATTTTCGCCTCGCTCTTATCGTGGGCTATTCCAGAGATGATTGCTTGCTCCATGGTGTCTCCTTCAGGGTGATTCTTAACCACCCATGTTCCTTCATTGGTAGAAAAAGATGAACGTACGTGAATCGGCATCTCATATCGGCGAGCGTATTCAACGCAACGCAGATGCAAAACTTTTGCACCGCTTGCTGCGAGCTCCAACATTTCTTCGTAAGTGACTGATTTCAATTTTTGCGCTTGCGGAACAACTCTCGGATCAGCGCTAAATACTCCGTCGACATCTGTATAAATTTCGCATACGTCGGCATCAAGTGCTGCGGCTAACGCGACGGCAGTTGTGTCAGAGCCTCCACGTCCCAAAGTCGTAATGTCTTTTGTGTCTTGGCTAATTCCTTGGAATCCTGCAACGATCGCGATCGCTCCAGCTTTGAGCGCTTCTTGGATTCTCCCTGGCGTTACATCGATGATGCGTGCGCGGCCATGGGCAGAGTCGGTGATTACACCCGCTTGGCTGCCGGTAAAAGATCGGGCTTCATGTCCTAAATTAGAAATCGCCATCGCAAGTAATGCCATAGAAATGCGCTCTCCCGCGGTCAAAAGCATGTCGAGTTCACGACCAGCCGGCATTGGCGTTATCTGATTGGCAAGATCAATAAGTTCGTCCGTCGTGTCGCCCATCGCACTCACGACGACGACGACCTGATGGCCCGCCCGTTTCGTGGCAACAATCCGAGCGGCAACACGCTTCATCCCTTCAGCATCAGCGACAGAGGATCCGCCAAATTTCTGAACAATGAGTCCCATGTCGTAAGTGTGAACCACTATCCCCTCTGAGGGAAACTAATCTCATCAAATGAGACACTTATCGTCTCATAATCTAAGACATTTTACTCTACGCGGCGTCGACCCTCAAAAGCTCTACCGAGAGTGATTTCATCGGCATACTCCAAATCGCCGCCAACGGGTAGCCCACTAGCAAGCCTCGACACGCTCAGACCCAGCGGTTTTAGCAGCCGAGCTAAATAGGTCGCCGTCGCCTCCCCCTCAAGATTTGGGTCAGTCGCCAAAATAACTTCAGTCACCGCGCTATCTGCCAATCGAGCCATCAATTCTCGAATTCTCAATTGCTCTGGTCCAATCCCATCTATCGGACTAATTGCCCCACCCAGCACATGGTACTTGCCTCGAAACTCACGGGTTCGTTCGATAGCAATGACGTCCTTACTTTCTTCAACTACGCAAATCGCTGTGTTGTCACGGCGCGGATCGCGACAAATTCTGCACTGCTCTTCTTCTGAGACATTGCCACATTCAGAACAGAAGCGCACTCGCTCTTTTACTGTTCTAATCGCATCAACAAGCGCTGCCGCAGTTTCTGGTTCTGATTGCAATATGTGAAATGCGATCCGCTGAGCACTCTTAGGTCCAACCCCAGGAAGTCGGCCTAATGCGTCGATCAAATCTTGAATTGCCCCTTCATACATCCCGGTCACGGACGTTGCGTTTCACTAATGACTTGTGCGCCCAGCTCGCGAGCGAGCAACGCTTGGCCGCTGAGTTGATCTGCATCCGTAGGCGATTCATCAACTCTCACTGCTCTCGCTTGAGGTGTGTTCGGGTTAATTGATGGATCTACGACCACTTCAATCTTCCGGTCAACTCCGACAACATCAATGAAAGCCTGCCTCAAAATTTCGTCACTGGCGGATCTAATAAAAGAATCACGGGCTCCAGAATTAACTATTGCAATGGTGATCGCATTCTCATCTAGCGCGAGAATCTGCGCGCTCGTGCTCAAAAGCGACCAGGTTAACCGTCGGCGCTTCTTCACATCTTCAATGACATCAGGCCATAAGCGACGTAAGGCAGCGACATCAATCGCACCTGTCGGCTTCGCAACAGAAATGGCCTCAGATTTCTTTGCTGGTCGCTTGGTTTCGAAAACAACTTCGCCGGCTACTTGAGGGGAAACTTTCTCAATTTTTGGAAGAGAAACAATCTGCGGAGCACTGTTTGACATCGGCGCCAAATTCTCTGCGCGCTCTAGCCGTTCGATACGTACGAGCAGACCGCGCTCAGAATCATCGCCGGCAGGCAAAAGCATGCGTCCGCAAATAAGTTCCAACATCAACCGAGGGGCTGTAGCACCTCGCATCTGAGTCAGTCCCTCTGCTGCGATATCAGCGGCCCGTGATAAACCAGCACTTCCAATGCGCTGCGATTGGGTGCGCATTCTCTCCATTTGATCATCTGAAACCTCACGCAAAATGGCCGCGGCTCCGCCCTCATCAAGTGCGTCAATAATCATTAAATCACGCAGTCTTTCGAGCAGATCACTAGCAAATCGCCGTGGGTCATGCCCCGACTCAATAACACGATCAACACTTTTATAGAGAGTTGCACCATCATGGGCCGCGAGTGCATCTATAGCGTCATCGAGCAGTGCGCTATCTGTGAATCCAAGTAGTTGAACCGCAATGTCATAACTGACCCCTTCTTTTCCTGCGCCAGCAAGAAGTTGGCCTAGGATAGAAAGTGCATCGCGTACCGAGCCACCTGAAGCACGAACGACCAAAGGTATTACGCCTTTCGCAACCTGCACACCTTCTGCAACGCACACCTTCTCTAAGTGCGCAGATAGAATTCCTGGGGGCACTAGACGAAACGGATAATGATGTGTCCTTGATCGTATGGTTGATATCAATTTTTCTGGCTCGGTGGTTGCAAAAATAAATATAACGTGGGGCGGTGGCTCTTCAACAACTTTAAGTAATGCGTTTGCTGCACCAGGGCCAAGCTGATGTGCTTCATCAATAATGTAAATCTTGTAACGACTTTGTACAGGAGCATAAAAAACCTTGTCACGCAGATCGCGAGCGTCATCAACTAATCCATGAGTCGCAGCATCCAATTCCATAACATCAAGTGAGCCCGGACCGTTTGCAACTAAATCAGTACATGATTGGCAGACACCGCAAGGATCAGGGGTTGGACCTTCAACACAATTAAGACTACGGGCCATAATGCGAGCGCTAGATGTTTTTCCGCATCCGCGAGGTCCGGAGAATAAATACGCGTGATGCGTACGACCCGATGAAAGAGCATTAGATAGAGGAATAGTTACATGGTCTTGGCCAATAACTTCAGAGAATAGAGAAGGCCGATACTTGCGATAGAGCGCTAGTGACACGTCATCTCCCTCGCCTCAACCTTTGGTAGCCAACAATATAAAAGGATCCCCCGTGCACCCGCTAGAGCGCACCTACCCTTGCTGCCTTCCAGCCCTGGGGGAGTTCAGTACGATATCGTCGCACGAGGGATCTGGTGCTAAGCATACTTAGACCACCGATAGAGTTCTCCACGGAGGATTCGCATAGCGGCCGAGTGCGCACGCTTGGAAAGCGTGTAAAGGGCAACCTTTCAGGGGTTCAAATCCCCTATCCTCCGCCATTATTTTATCGAAAAATCTCGAACCTGTGACCCATCAAGTATTCTCCTTGTATGTCCAAAGTCGTACACCCACGGAGTATTCGTCGCTATAACCTCATTGCAGGTTTTTTTCATCTAGCCCAGATGGCGCTGATCCTCTTTCTCGCTAACGATTTTTCACTTCCGATTGTCGGTCGGTATATGTCTGGTCCTCCAGGGAGTACTTTCGCTCAGCCAATCACTCTCCTTAAAACTCCCGTCGGAGTGGCGGTTGCTCTATTTCTTGGCTTGTCGGCTTTCTTTCACTTCCTGGTAATTAGCCCGAATTTCTTCCAAAAATATAGCGACGGTCTTGCGGTGAATCGAAATTATTTCCGCTGGGTCGAGTACTCAATTAGCTCTTCAGTAATGATCGTGCTCATTGCTCAAATATGCGGAGTGACGGATGTTGCGGCCATTACTTCACTCTTCGGTGTCAACGCTTCCATGATTTTGTTCGGCTGGTTACAAGAAAAATACGAGCAACCTGGATCTGGTGGCTGGCTTCCCTTCATCTTCGGATGCATTGCAGGAATCGTTCCGTGGATTTCCTTAGTCTTTTACATATTCGCAATCGGCGGACCTGGAGACACAAAAGCACCAGCATTTGTTTACGGAATAGTTATCTCGCTATTTCTCTTGTTTAATATCTTCGCGGTAGTACAGTTTCTTCAATACAAAAAAGTTGGGAAATGGTCAGACTATCTTCGTGGCGAAAAAACCTACATTACGCTCTCACTCGTCGCTAAATCAGCACTAGCCTGGCAAATATTTGCTTCCACCTTGGTTAAATAATTTGAACCAATAATTCCTCATCAACTAGATTTCAACCCCGATGTACTTGGTTTGTAAGAACTCATGAATTCCATCGAAACCACCTTCGCGACCTAAGCCTGATTGCTTAACCCCACCGAAGGGGGCAGCAGGATCAGAAATCATCCCGCGGTTTACAGCGACCATTCCAGATTCCATTGCTTCAGCAGTACGTAGGGCTCGCGTCAAGTTCTGTGAAAACACATAACTGATAAGACCAAAATCAGTGTCATTGGCCCAAGCGATTCCTTCTTCATCGGTGTCGAAAATGACTACGGGCGCGACTGGTCCGAATATCTCATGGTTAAGAATTGGATTATCTTTCTCAACAGTGAGAACGGTCGCAGGATAAAAAGCACCTTCCCCATCCGGCTTTTTTCCGCCTGTTTGAACGGTCGCACCAGCAGCGATTGATTCATCGACGATATCTGCAATCTTGTTTCGCTCTTTCATGGAAACACTCGCGCCTAGAGTTGTGGTTGCATCAGTTCCACGTCCCATGACAAATGCCGACATTGACTTTGTCAATTCTGCGATGAATTTTTCAGCGATTGGACGTTGGACATAAATTCTGTTGGCTGAGGTACACGCTGCACCGCCATTGCGCATTTTTGCAAGAAGAAGCTGCGGAATTGTTATCGCCAAATCAGCATCTTCGTGAACGATTACTTGTGCGTTCCCCCCTAATTCCATTGAGCAACGAATAACACGGTCGGCAGCCTCTTTAAGGAGTACCCGACCGACCTCTGTTGAGCCAGTAAAAGACAAATTCTTCACCCGTGGGTCATGAAGCATTTTTGAAATGGCTGGGCCAGTTCGCTCGGGCAACACTAAATTGAGCACTCCCTTAGGAAGTCCAGCCCTCTCCATTACATCCACGATATAGATAGCAGTGAGTGGGGTTTCGGTCGCAGGTTTTAAAACCATTGTGCAACCTGCCGCGACGGCTGGGCCGATCTTTCGAGTAGCCATCCCAGCGGGAAAGTTCCACGGAGTAATTAGGATGGAAAGACCAATGGGTTGGTGAGTTACCAATATGCGTTTATCCCCAGAAGGTGACTTGCGAAAATCACCGGGAGTGCGAACTGCCTCCTCGGCAAACCAACGGAAGAATTCGGCGGCGTAAGTCGCCTCTCCTCGAGCGTCGGGGAGCGCCTTGCCGTTTTCGCGTGATATGAGAATCGCAATCTGCTCATTCTCAGCGGTCATAATTTCAAAAGCTTTGCGCAATATTTCGGCTCTATATCTTGGTGCAGTCTTTGCCCACTCAACTGCGGCTGCATCAGCAGCAGCAATTGCCGCTTCACATTCGGCATCCCCGGCGGTTGAGACTTCAGCTATAACCGAACCATCGCTGGGATCAAAAACAGGCAATTTTCCGCTTCCATCGAGCCATTTTCCGTCAATAAAGAGTTGTGTGCGCATGGGGCGAGCATACTCCAAGGGATTAGTCGCTTCCCGATGGTCGACTCGGAGAAAGTCAATCTAAGATAAGACAAATGAGAAATCGGAGTGATGAATTGAAACCCACTAGGAGACTACGTGCCTAAATCATGGACAGATGATGCTCCTGCACCTGCGCCCTTACAGGAGCACTCACATCTCAAAGATCCCCTCTCGTACAAAGTTAAACGAAAACTTCTAGGTAATCCTCTTAACCGCCATAGCCTGGGCCACCAAAGACTTGCGAAGAGATTCGCCCTGGGAATTCTTTCATCGGATTGCATTTCGTCATCGGCTTATGGGAGCGAACAGATTCTCATTGCTCTACTTCCAGCTTTTGGACTTGCCTCCTTTGCCATCATGATGCCGATGACCGCAGTGATTATCGCAATATTGATCATTATTACTTTGAGTTACCGAAATGTCATTGAGGTTTATACAAAAACTGGCGGGGCATACATAGTCACAAAGGATAACTTCGGCCCAAAGATGTCCATCGTGGCTGCAGTCGCTCTCATGCTCGACTACATCGTCACCGTCGCAATTCAATCAGCGGCGGGCGTTGCCGCAATAATCTCTACTTTCCCTTCCCTAAGAGTTGGCAAAGTTGAGATGACATTAGGAATTATCGCTCTCATCACATATGGAAATCTCCGAGGGGTTAAAGAAGCAGGCAAATCTTTCGCAATGCCGACTTATTTTTTCATTGGAGCGATGGCCGTCGTCTTCACCGCAGGTCTATACAAGGCATTCACTGGAAATTTGGAGGTGCTTGCAACTGATCAACCAGGGACATTCCCATTGGGTCACCCCCAAGGACTTCTAACTTTTAGCGCAATATTTATTCTTCTTAAGGCATTTGCAAACGGCGGATCTTCGATGACAGGTCTTGAGGCCATTTCCGATGGTGTGGCGCTCTTCAAAGTTCCTGAGGATCGCAACGCTCGACGCACATTGGTCATTATGAGCAGCATTCTAGGGACACTCGTTCTAGGTGTTTCCTATTTTGCTCAGAGAATTCATGCAATGCCGTATGAAGCCGGCGCACCCACTGTCATATCCCAGATTGCGAAAGTGGCACTGGGAAACGGCACGGCAGGTCAAATTTTCTTTATTTTCGTCCAGGCGGCAACGATGCTCATACTTTTCGCCGGGGCAAATACCACGTACAACGCTTTTCCACTGCTCTGCAACTTTGTCGCGACAGACGGGTATCTCCCTCATCAACTAACAAAGCGTGGGCACCGGCTTGCTTTCTCCAATGGAATTATTTTCTTGGCAAGCTCCGCTGCTCTGCTGGTTCTTTTCACGGGGGCGTCTGTAGATCACCTTGTGGCCTTCTACGCTTTGGGTGTCTTCACCGGATTTACTCTTGCCGGTTTCGGAATGGCAAAACATGCATATACGTATCGGCTAGGTAACTGGCGACTAAAAATGTTTATCAATGGCTTATCTGGTGGAGTATCCATCGTTGTCGTAATGGTCTTCGCCGTTGTGAAATTCACTGAAGGCGCTTGGATTGTAATCACAATCGCGCCTATTGCCATCGTCTCATTGATCAGACTCAACAAACAATATCGCCTCGAACAGGAGGCACTTAATTTCAAGGGACCAGAATCTCGTGCCACGTCGATTAGCCGCCACGACGTCACAATTCTCGTCGACAGCGTTGATGTCGCTACCGTTGGAGCAGTTCGATATGCAAGAAGTTTGAATCCACATGCTATTTCCGCTGTGCACTTTGTCATCGACGATCAACGTGCCGAGGAAATTCGAAAAGCCTGGGGGGCTACTCCTGCCCTTGACGATGTCATGCTCGAACTCATCGACTGCCCTGATCGAAGACTTGCAAATGCCGCAATGGATTACGCGATACGTGCGACTGCACCACAGGATGTAGAAGTAACACTTCTTCTTCCCCGTCGTTCCTACACGCCTGTGCTCGGCAAATTACTTCACGATCAGACCGCAGAAGAAATCGCTCGCCCCATCTCACAACTTCCTCGAGTTGTTGCAACGATCGTTCCTTTTGATGTTGCAAAAATCATCGCTGGCAAGGAAGCGATCGTGCACGATGACCACGAAGCCGTATTGATGCAGAAACCTACTCCTCCGACTAAAATCGCACCGGCCACAGTTGTTTCGTACAAGAACAACGAGCCTATAAGTCACTATGCAAAGAACATCACACCGATCGGAAAAATCACGTGGAGAAATAGAGCACACGTAGAGGGCCAAGTAGCGTCTATTCGCACCGCGCCCAGTGGCTCTGCACCGTTTTTAGAAGTAGAAGTGTGGGATGAAACAGGTGGAGTGACGCTGCAATTCCTTGGTCGCCGAGAAATTGCCGGACTTGATGTGGGCTCGCATCTGCGCGCTGAAGGGATGGTCGGCGAACTCAATGGCTCACTCACAATCCTTAATCCATCATACGAAATAACGGTCTAGCCGAATTCATTGGGCTTTATCGCATTTTGCAACATCTATGGCGGTGGCGGTGGGATTTGAACCCACGGTTGAGTTTCCCCAACACACGCTTTCGAGGCGTGCTCCTTTGGCCGCTCGGACACGCCACCAAGAGGGAGGATAGCGCAACTACATAAGATCGAGATTTGCCTTACGCCGAACTTCGAAAAAATCGGTCAGCAGTTGAGCACATTCATCGGCCAATACACCCCCCCTCACCTCCACTTTGCTCAATGTACGCGAATCGCGAACAACGTCCCACACAGAACCGACGGCACCGGCTTTCTCGTCCCAAGCTCCAATTACCAATGACGAAATTCTTGATTGAACAATCGCACCAGCGCACATGGAGCAAGGTTCAAGAGTGACAACCAAAGTGTGACCTTCAAGTCGCCAAGTCCCCAGGACTTCCGCCGCTCTTCGTATTGCAACGATCTCAGCATGACCCGTCGGATCTTGAGTCAGTTCACGTTCATTCCCACCCGTCGCAATTACTTCACCTAAAGAATTGAGAATGACAGCACCTACCGGCACATCATTTCCGACGATCGATGCCTGTCGAGCAACGTCGATGGCTAACGCCATCGCTCCTTCAATATTCATCAATTTGCAAAACTAGATGTTAATGAGTTTACGAAACTCTTCACCGAAACCTAGGCGAGTTGCAATTGCATCAAGTTGCTCATCCGGAAAAAGTTCGCCATCGTCGCACAGCGCAGAGATCTCCATGTGATTCATGCCAAGGTCAACCAAAATATCTAGATGACCGGTAGGCAAAGGCTCGTCATCCTCTTCCGGAAATGGCAAATCTGCAAGTTCGATAAAATCAGAGGCAACCTCATAATCAAAGGCGCATGTAACATCACTCAAGAACATACTTATATGCGCACCTAAAACTCTAATGATGATAAAGAATTCTTCATCGACTGCGATCAAGGCAATGGCGCCGCCGTTTGTACGCTGACTTTTTAATTGATCAATAATGCGAGCCAAATCATGAGCGCTTGGCAGTTGCGCAAGCGTCCACCGACCGTCTTCGTGCCAAGCGGCTACAGCAATATCTCCTTCATCGCTCATGCTGCGCCCCCCTCTTAAGCCTCCAAAAAATGGGCTTAATAGTGCCTGTTCTATGTCGCATAGTGACACTCATTTGCGAGGAATGAAAGACCTGTAAGGTAAGGAGCATGAAAGTGCATGTAGCCAACCACCCACTAATTTCACATAAATTGACCGTTTTACGCGATGAAAAGACAGATTCTCCAACTTTTAGACTACTCGTCGAGGAGCTCGTGACTTTGCTCGCATACGAGGCAACTCGTGATGTCCGAACAAAGAACGTTGTGATTCAAACTCCTGTTACACAAACTGAAGGCAAGAAGATGGCCGATCCACGACCGGTTGTTGTTCCAATACTTCGAGCGGGACTTGGGATGCTTGAAGGTATGACCCGCCTGATTCCAACGGCGCAAGTGGGTTTTTTAGGAATGGTCCGCGATGAAAAGACGTTGCAAGCAACTACATATGCAAATCGACTTCCAGAAGATCTCTCTGGCAGACAGTGCTTTGTACTAGACCCAATGTTGGCGACAGGCGGAACTCTCGCTTCTGCCATTCACTACTTGATTGCCCTAGGTGCGACCGATATCACAGCGTTATGCATTCTTGCTGCGCCAGAGGGCATCTCGTTTATTGAACGCGAATTTGAATACTCATCAGTACCCATCACAATTGTGCTTGGAGCACTAGATTTTAAGTTAAATGAAAAGGGATACATCGTGCCGGGTCTTGGTGACGCGGGCGACCGACTTTATGGAGTTGTGTAAAGATGACCTCAACAAGCCCTGGTTACGGAATCACAATTCGTGTTGAAGGTGCACCTTCGGCGCAGCCAGTTGCAGAAGCAACAGCCGCCATTACAAAGGCTGGTGCAACAATTACAGCCCTTGATGTTGTGGAATCTCTGCTCGAGCGTGTGGTAGTTGACGTCACGTGCGACACAATAAATGCCGAACATGCTGAAGAAATAACAAAGGCAATAAGCTCGCATGCAGGACTTACGGTTCGCAAAGTTAGCGATCGAACGTTTTTGCTTCACCTTGGAGGTAAGTTAGAAGTTCAATCTAAAGTTCCCTTGAAAACTCGAGACGATTTGTCGCGCGCATATACACCTGGCGTTGCTCGAATTTGTCAGGCGATCGTTGACGATCCCGCTGATGCAAGAAGATTGACCATCAAACGAAATACTGTCGCGGTTGTGACGGATGGATCAGCAGTTTTAGGTCTTGGCAATATTGGTCCCGCGGCGGCTCTTCCAGTAATGGAGGGAAAGGCAGCACTTTTTAAGAGATTTGCTGATGTAGATGCATGGCCAGTCTGCCTAGACACTCAAGATGTCGATGAAATTGTACGTACGGTGCAATTGATCGCTCCCGTCTATGGTGGCATCAACTTGGAGGATATCTCCGCGCCCCGCTGTTTTGAAGTTGAGCGCCGTCTCCGCGAACTTCTTGATATTCCTGTTTTCCATGATGATCAACATGGAACCGCCATCGTTGTCCTCGCAGCCCTCAGGAATTCGCTTAAGTTAGTAAAGAAAGACATCGGTGAGTGCAAGATCGTGATGAGCGGTGCCGGAGCTGCGGGCACAGCAATTGCTAGATTGCTCACGATAAGCGGCGCAAAGAACATTATTGCCTTCGATACAAAAGGTGCTATCCATTCCGGGACAAAAACGGTTGACCCGATGCGACGTTGGTTCATCGACAACTGCAATCCCAATGACTTTAAAGGCTCCTTGGCAGAAGGAATGGTTGGGGCGGATATTTTCATTGGGGTGAGCGCGGCAAATATTCTCAAAGAATCAGATATTGCAAGTATGGGCACCGATGCCATCGTCTTTGCACTTGCGAATCCAGATCCAGAGATTGATCCTTACATTGCGCGTAAATACGCCACGGTTGTGGCCACAGGACGCAGTGACCAACCAAATCAAATCAACAACGTTTTAGCCTTCCCTGGAATTTTTCGCGGACTGCTCGATGCCAACGCTCATAAAATCACTGATGAATTACTAGTTGCGGCAGCGGAAGCAATCGCTGAGTGTGTTTCGCCAGAGCAACTCAATGCCTCATTTATTGTCCCAAGTGTTTTCGATCCGAACGTCGTCAAGGCAGTTGCAGCGGCTGTGAAGAGGAGCGTGTGATTGAGTTTGCAGCGTCCTTTGACACGCAATATGCCCAATTAACGCCGTTTCTGATTTACCTCATTACCGCCGTCATCATTTTTGCAGAAACGGGAATACTTCTCGGCTTCTTTCTCCCTGGGGATTCCATTCTTTATAGCGCTGGGCTCATAACTGCAACCCGCAACGATACAAATATTGCGATCCTTGTTGTACTCATATTCATTGCCGCTTTTCTGGGAGATCAGGTCGGCTATGTCCTAGGTCGAATGATCGGTAGGCCATACCTTGAAAAGAATCGTTCGCCTCGGATTCAACGTCTGGTGTCTGGCTCCGAGAAGTTTTATGAGCACACTGGATGGTGGGCAGTTGTCGCAGCGCGATTTTTTCCATGGGTGCGGAGTTTTGTCCCACCAATCGCTGGCGCGGCAAGGATGAACTATTACAGGTTTCTTTCAGCAAATACATTAGGTGCCTTGCTATGGGGAGTCGGAATTACTCTCGCTGGCTTTTACTCGGCAAAATTTCCGTGGGTTAAAGGATCTTCTTACGCGATTGCAATTTTCTTCATTTCAGCATCACTCATTTCGGCAATTCTGAATTACTTTCGAGCTAAGCGGGATTGACCCGATCCTCCAATAACTACCCCGACATACGTCATTACAATTCCACTAAAAAGATACCAACTGACATTGACGCCCTCGGTGGGAATCAAAAGATCAATAATGAGAGCACCAATGAGCTGACCGCCGATTGAAAAAAGCGTGAAGGTGAGAACTCCGAGGTGCTGAACAATTGTTGATGTGAATGCCACATAGAAAACCCCAATAGTGCCACCTGTATAAATCCAAAAAGGTCCGGGTGGAAGTGGGCTGAAATGCGCTCGATGCATCATTACTCCGATAAGCAAGACAAGAAAGAGCGCAGAGGTGCCTGTGAAGAAATTGAGTAGCGAAGTGGTAAAACTTTGCCCAGTATGTTCATTTACCTGTCCGTTAAAAGCGCGCTGCACTCCAACAATTCCCCCGGCGAGGCCGGCAACAACGACAGAAATTAATGAAAGATTCTTTGCATCAATTCTGTCCCAGGAAGCAATAAGGACCGCTAGGACCGTCACAAGCGCTGCAGCCATTCTTCGGAAAGTAATGTGCTTCTTGCCTCCTCCAGTGAGGCCCAATCGATCAACCCCAAGTGAAGCCGCGGTTTGCCCAGCGATAGACGCGACAGAAAAAACAGCAACGCCCAAGAGGGGGACCATTTGTGTTTGCACGGCGACAAAGGAAGCCCCTAGTGCTCCCGCGAAGAGACGATTCTTAGGTAAGGCTCTGTGTTGCGCTGCACTTCGCAGTTTGTGAAGTCCCTCTTTTATCCCAGGTATGAAAAGTGAAATAAGGAGAAGAACAATCAAACCGGATCCGAAGGAAATGAGTGCAGCCTCAAGTCCATTATTCATTCGATGGGACAGCTCACCGTTAGCTCGAGATTGAAGCGAAATTAAAGCACCTGAAAGTGCAGCAAGAAGATCAAGTCGCATCGGCGGAGTCTATTCCCAATTCAATAGTCGTCGAGAGCCATTTCTCTTCTAAGTTGGAGTGCTGCTCATTTTGGCGTTTCAACTCTTCACCAATTGAAGTAAGAAGCACAGCATCAAATGAAGCTTTTTCGAGTTCGTGTTCAAGATTGACGATTTTTTGTGAGGACTTTTCTAATTGTCTCTCGACACGAACCAGGTCCTTCTTTAGCTCTCGTAGACGCGCTGCACTGGAGGAACTTTTCTCACTTGCATCCTTTTTATTAATACTAACTATCATTTCCGCGCGCTGCTCTAAATACTGTTCAACCCCACGAGGCAAGTCGCGTAATTGTCCATCCCCTAGCATTCCTACAAATCGATCGCATACTCTTTCCAAAAAATACCTATCATGCGAGATGATCACGATTGTGCCACTGTAGCTATCGAGTAAATCCTCAAGTTCAGTCAAGGTTTCTATATCAAAGTCATTGGTGGGTTCATCAAGCAGCAAAACATTTGGGCTCTCCATAAGCAATCGCGTAATTTGCAGTCGTCGACGCTCTCCCCCTGATAAATCTCCGACCGGAGTCCAATGCGACTCTTTGTTAAACCCGAGCCGTTCACATAATTGAGAAGCTGATAATTCCTTGCCGTTTCCCAATTCAACGCGGTTTGCGACCTGCTCCACTGCCTCTAAGACGCGCCACGTGGGATTTAATTCGTCAAGGTGTTGAGTAAGAAAAGCTGACTTAACCGTCACTCCTTTAACTAACTTTCCAGAGGTGAATTTTGCTTCCCCAGCCAACGCTCGCATCAGAGTTGTTTTCCCCGCACCATTAATACCTACTAAACCAATGCGATCACCCGGACCAATATTCCAATAGGAGTCATTGAGAATTTCCTTGCTGCCCGCATGTAAGAGCGCATGATGCATCTCATAAACCGTATTTCCAAGACGATTTCGCGCGAAGCGAAGTAGCTCCGTCCCATCTCGAGGTGGTGGCTCATTCGAAATCAATTCATTTGCAGCATCCACTCGAAATTTTGGTTTACTAGTCCTCGCTGGTGGACCTCGACGAAGCCAGGCTAACTCCTTCCTAATAAGTTGATTTCTTCTACCTTCCATTGCTGATGCTTGACGACTCCGTTCTGCTTTTGCAAGCACAAATGCGGAATATCCACCGTCGTACTCCTCTACTTTTCCATCGACAACTTCCCATGTTCGATCAGTGACTGCATCCAAAAACCACCTATCGTGGGTGATGACCGCGACCGCTAAATCTCCGCGACTATTTAGGTGGCGAGAAAGCCAAGCGACTCCTTCAACATCTAAATGATTTGTGGGCTCATCTAGAAGAAGCAGATCTAGATCATCAATAAGCAATTTAGCCAGGCCAACACGTCTCCTCTCTCCTCCAGAGAGTGCGGCGAATCTTCGATCAAAAAGTTCATCACTGTGGCCGCCAAAAAGACCATCAAAAACATCCCGAATAGCCGACTCTCCAGCCCACTCATGTTTTGCTCTGTCACCAAGAACGACGTCGCGAATTGTGGCGTGTGGATCAGCGAAGTCCACTTGCGATAGTAGACCGATACGCACGGTTCCAGCGCGGGTAACCCGACCGACATCTGCAGGCTCAACCGAGGCCATTACTCGTATTAAGGTACTTTTCCCTGATCCATTACGTCCAACAATTCCAATGCGATCACCTTCTGAAATTCCCAAAGAGACTCCATCAAGGAGTTGCTTTATATCGAACGCCTTTGAGACGCTTTCCAGATTTACTAGGTTACGCGCCATGATGGCACTTATTCATTCTAAAGTGCGCGTCCAACCACGTGGTAGCGAACACCTGCCCAATTATTTTCACTAGTAATTCCACGCCCGTCTAAAAACGTGCGTACTCCTGGAAGATCGCTTTTTGCCAAAGTGCGATACATCGCATGATCTGCCTGCACAATTGCAGCATCCACACTGTCTCCTAGGTGATAAGCAGCAAGCCCATAGCTCATGAGTTCTTCATCGGTGTACATCGGATCATGGACTGAGACAATCGCACCCTGTTCTTCGAGTGCGATAACCGTTGGGAAAACTCCAGAGAAGGCCGTTTCCTTCACTCCACCGCGATATGCCGCGCCGAGAACTACAACTCTTTGGTCATTAAGGCTGCCGTGAATCCTGACCAGAGTATTCACCACATGCGCTGGCATGGCTGCATTTGCACTTCGAGCAGCGCTCACGACTGTCGCGGCTGGATCATTCCAAAGATAAAACCTGGGATAAATAGGAATGCAATGTCCTCCCACGGCGATCCCTGGACGATGAATGTGCGAAAAGGGTTGAGAGTTGGAGGCATCAATAACTTTTTGTACATCAATGCCGTGAGATTCCGAGAAGAGTGCAAATTGATTTGCAAGAGCGATATTTACATCTCGGTACGTAGTCTCTGCGAGTTTAGCTAGTTCGGACGCTTCAGAACTGCCTAGATCCCATACTCCATTCTTCTCAGAGAGGTCAGGACGGTCATCAAAATCCAAAACTTCTTGATAGAAGGCGACGCCACGAGCGCCGCTCGTAGAATCAATTCCACCAACCAATTTCGGATATTTTCTTAGATCGGCAAATACTCGACCGGTGAAGACACGCTCAGGAGAAAAGACCAAGTGAAAATCCACTCCTGCAGTCAATCCTGAAATCTTCTCCAGAGCAGGCGCGAATCGATTTCTCGTAGTTCCCACGGGCAAAGTCGTTTCGTATGAAACTAACGTCCCCGGCTGTAGCCCTTTTCCGATCGCCTCGGTGGCAGCATCCATCCACCCAAAATCCGGAACGCCATCATCATCCACGAAGAGAGGTACAACTACAACCACCGCACTACTTTTTGCCACCACTGAGGTTGTATCGGTCGTTGCAATCAACTTTCCACTTCGGACAACTTCTTTCAGGTACTCATCAAGATGATCTTCTCCGGGGAAAGGTTCAATACCAGCATTAACGAGATCTACAGTATTGGCATTTACATCTGCTCCAAAAACCGTGTGCCCCTTGCGGGCGAATTGAACGGCTAGCGGAAGACCGATCTTGCCAAGAGCGACCACAGTGATATTCATCGATTATGTCCTTTTCTAGAGACTTGCAAGTTCATCGTGCGCTGATACCAGTTTATCGCCTTGTAACTCCCATGAATATTCGTCAAGCATTGTTTCACTAATCGCACCAAGATACTTTGTGCGATTTACAGCCATTTCCTCAAAGCACTTGGCTAGTTCTTCAAAATTGTCGGCAGTGAATACAAGGCCATTGCCCTGAAGGAGAACTTCCTCCGCCATAGTTTTCACATCGCTAACAATGATAGGAATGTGCGCGTGCAAATATTCAAAGTACTTTGTGACTAGTGAAATCTCATGATTTGGATGGTGCAGAATTGGAATAACCCCACTCGTAGCATCAGAGACAAACGTGGAAACGTACCATTCAGGTACGTAAGGATGGATATGCACTCGGTCCGCTACCCCAAGCAACTCTGCCTGAGTTTGTAATTTCTTAACATATTGGTTTGACGGATTTACAACAAAAGCAATGTGATGGCCGGGGACTTTTGGAAGCGCTTTCACCATCGCGTCTAGCCCACGTTGTGGAGCTGCCGCTCCAACGTAAACGTGCAACGGAATCTCCGCACCCAAACCAATCTTTGTACGAATAGTACTTAGATCTTGATCAATTGGAGGTTGTTGACGACGAGGAGCATTGAGAACCACCGAAGGCCTTCGAGTGAGTTCATAATCTGAAACGAGCATGCCTGCGATGGTTTCAGAAACCGTCATCACCGAATTAACGTTCTTGATGGATGTGCTCTCAAGCAATGTCATCGCGACCTGCCATGTGGGATGTTTTCTGTGCACGCCCTGCACATATTCATGGGCATCGTAAAGAACAGCAATAGAACGGCCACGAAAAGACGCCCTTCGTTTTGCACGAAGAGCCAAACCTAGAGTGTCGCAATCGTTCGCGTGAATAATGTCGGGTTGCAGCTCATCAATTTTTTTACCGAATGTTTTCTCACCATCTCTTAACGACGGCCAGCACAAATACAGGAACTTAGCGGAGGATTTCAGCATGATAGGACTTGCCCACCGCCAGAAGAGAAGATCTGGTGTAAATAATTTGCAACCGTACCGAACAAATCTTTTTCCTCGAGGAAGATATCGATTGCTCAAATCGAGAATTCGATTAAAGGGAAATATTGGTCTCACGCGATGCGTCATTTCGGTAGCAATTACGGGGACGCGATTAATCATAAAATTCTTGCCTTCTTCTTCGGCAGGCACGGATCCAATTCGCCCTGCTAGTAGCGTCACTCGATAACCTGCTGCGCCCAGAGTCTCAGCAGACTTAAGCACGCGAGAATCACCTACCGCATTATTTGTAACGATTGAGACTATATGAATCGCAGAACGTTGCTCAGAATTCATTGTATGAACTACTCCGCAATGGGAATGGTCACGATTGAGTTCGTGCGAGCGCTTTCAATAATCGCTTCAGCCACCACAACCGTGGCTAAGCCTTGCTGCATTGTCACAATATCTGCCTCTTTACCTAAAACCGCGTCACGGAAATTCTCATGCTCCATGCGAAGAGGTTCGTGCTTTGAAATCGCATATCTGATGACGTCGCCTTCGCTGACACCGCGGAACATTGCAATCTCATCCCAACCAGAACTAACTGTCCCATTCGCATAAAAGGTCAGATCTGCTGTCAATGTATCCGCAACAAAAGCGCCCTTCTCTCCGGTCAGAATCGTGACGCGCTCTTTAAGCGGGCTTAACCAATTCACGAGATGGCTCGTGACGGTCCCATCCTTCAAACTTCCAATAAATGCGACCAAATCTTCATGTTCACGACCGGTTCGAAGGGCAGTCTGAGCCGAGACAGACGCATAAGGTTGTCCCGTTATCCACGCAGTCAGGTCAATGTCGTGGGTTGCTAAATCCTTAACCACTCCCACATCCGCGATTCGTGCAGGGAAAGGTCCTTGCCTACGAGTGACAACTTGGTAGAGAGAACCCAATTGCTCAAGTCTGCGCCGAGCTTCTTGCAAAGAAGGGTTATACCTTTCTATATGTCCCACAGCGCCAACCAATCCAGCCTCACTAAAGGCACGCGTTAATTTCAAAGAAGTGAGGGTGTCATGGGAAAGAGGCTTCTCAACCATGGCATGGATTCCCGAAGCGGCAAGTTCTAGGCCGATATCTAAATGAAAAATGGTTGGAACGGCCACCATTGCGTAATCGATGCCCATTTCAATGAGTTCACCAACGTTCTTGACGACCGGTCTGCCTTGCGACACTCCATTCTTATCGCCAGCGGGATCCGATACGCCGACAAAATCAACTCCTGGTAAGGAGGCAAGTACACGAGCGTGGTGCCGGCCCATCATTCCAAGCCCGATAAGGCCTGCGCGAAGGTTGGCCATTCTTTACGCCCCTGCTGAGGCGATTGAGTTAATCACCGAGACAACCGTTTCGAGATCTCCTTGGGAGAGAGAAGGGTGGACCGGGATAGAAATTACTTCGCGAGCGGCGCTCGACGTTTCAGGAAGGTCGAAGGTATGACCGAAGGATGGCAACTGATGTACTGGAATCGGGTAGTAAACACCATTGCCGACTCCTCGTTTTGTCATTTCCTCACCAAAGGCATCTCGATCATGACCGACGACGCGAATTGTGTACTGGTGATAAACGTGAAACGCACCAGGTGCTACATAAGGCACAACCACCCCTGAAAGGTTCTCATCAAGGAATTTGGCATTTGCTCTGCGTTGAGCGGTCCATCCTGCCAACTTTGTGAGTTGAACTCGGCCAATGGCGGCATGAATATCGGTCATACGGGTGTTAAATCCTACGACTTCATTTTCATACCGCTTTTCCATCCCTTGATTGCGCAACAATCGGGACATCCGCGCTGTCTCGTCGGAGGCGGTTGTGATCATCCCGCCTTCACCTGATGTCATGTTCTTAGTTGGATAGAAAGAGAAAACACCAGCGTCTCCAAATGCACCTACATGCGTGCCGTCGAGAGATGCCATATGTGCCTGACATGCATCTTCCACTACCAAGAGATTATGCCGAGCCGCGAGATCCATAATTTCTTTCATTGCAGCCGGTTGACCATATAGATGGACTGGTTGAATTGCTCGAGTGCGGGGCGTGATCGCAGCTTCAATCGCATTCGGATCAATATTAAAAGTCCGAGGGTCAATATCTACAAAAATTGGGGTGGCCCCAGTAAGGGCAACTGAGTTCGCCGTTGCGGCGAAGGTGAAAGATGGAACGATGACTTCGTCGCCTGCTTTCAGGCCGAGGGCGACAAGGGACATATGTAGCCCCGATGTGCCTGAATTAACAGCAATGCAATGTCGATCCCCGACAATTGAAGAGAACTCTCTTTCGAATCCAGCAACTTCTGGTCCTTGCGCCATCATTCCTGACCTCAACACTCGATCAACAGCGGCTCGCTCGTCATCGCCAACAAGCGGTTTAGCAGCGGGGATCATTTTAAGGTCAGTGCTCATTTTTCTACTTCCACGAGAGTATTGGGGCTTCGTTCGACATAACGAGCGCCTGTTTTTGGACACAAGTACGTTCCAGCGCCTTCATCGGTTAATGGTACGCCAGCCTTTCCAACCCACCGAATTCTCTTGGCAGGTACCCCTGCTACCAATGCAAAGTCCGGGACATCTTTCACTACAGTTGAACCGGCTGCCACGAGTGCCCATCGACCGATTACCAATGGTGCAATACACACACTTCCAGCTCCAATTGATGCACCTTCGCGAATAATCACCCCCGTGGCTTCCCAATCGCTTCCACTTTTTATTGTGCCATCAACATTAATAGCCCTTGGATATTGATCATTTGTCAGAATAACCGCAGGACCTATGAAAACACCGTCTTCCAGAATCGCAGGTTCATAAACCAAAGCGTAATTTTGAATCTTGCAATTATTTCCAACACTTACGCCCGTGCCTACATATGCGCCGCGGCCGACAATAACATTTTCACCTAACACGACACCTTCGCGGACCTGCGCATAATGCCAAATACTTGAACCCGAACCAATATGAGCGCTTTCCGCAACATCTGCAGTTGGATGGATGCGCGTCATGGAGCGATCTTACCTTTTGCTCGCGCATAATTTGGCGATAGATGTGGCAATCAGGTCGTAACTTGCGGCACTTCTCCACGTATCTACTTGTTTTTCCGCCCGTGCTCGCACCAATGCGTATTCACCTCGGTTTTCAGCCCATGAATTGAGAATTCCAGCAGTTTGGCCAGCGGTTAACTCATTGGAATCATAATCAACTGTTGCTCCCGCTTTTGTAGCAACGATGACTTCGCGAGGTCGCGGTAGATCTGTAGTTATAACGGGGATCCCGCACGCTAAATATTCACCGATCTTCGTCGGCCAAGCACGTTGAAATGCTGGCGTAGATTCAAGAAGGGAGAGCCCAACCCACGCGCCGGCCGCAAGTTTCCAAGAATCTTGTGGCCTGAGAGTTCCGTGAAATTTCACTCGATGCGACGCTTCGGAATTCTCTTTCCACTCTAATACTCTCGATAAATCTTGCGAGGCAATTGTTCCCGCGATATCGAGTGTCCATTCTGGGGCCATCTCAATTGTGCGAAGCATTGACCACAGACCTCGTGACGACCGCACATCTCCGACATATAGGGCGCGGGGGTTTTCTTCTGCTGGTGCAAGATCAGGTAGAAAACGAATATCTGGTGCATTGCGTACGACCATTCGGTTTCTTGCTAGGGCGGGGCGAACCCAATCGTCTACAACGAATGTGGTATCAGCCTGAGCGCTGGCGAGAAGCGCCATCTTGGCAATCACTATTGCAATCGCTTTAGCAGGACCCCTAGCCCACGCACGATCTTCTATAAGCAATCGATAATCTTCACGAACATCGACAACCCAAGGTCGACGAAAGAGTATGTTTGTCAACCAGATCGCAATTGCTGCCTCTGGATCCGGAGTGAATAGAACCCTTCCTCGCGCTCTCCATGGAAGCGTAAACGAATTTGAAACGCGCAATGCTCGCGATCCTTTACTTACGGTATGAAAATCCACTCCCTCAGGCACATCCGATTTATTTCCTGACGAAAACAATTCCACGGTGAGATTTGCAGCTAAACAGGAGGCCATGACTCTTTGTAGGCGGGCATTTGAAGCATCACGGCCAGCAGCAATAATGCTCACATCGTATTTCGCCATTAGGCTCTTCCTTCAAGGGTTTCTCGGTAAATCTGAACCAAAACCTTCTCGTCTACTTCCCATGAAAGTGAATTCTTAGCTGCGTTCACATTTTTGATAAGTACATCATGTCGCTCAATGGCCCGATCAATCGCACGGCGCATCGAGTCGGCGTTGCATGGCTCATATAGTTCTCCAAGATCAAATTCCCTCACAACTCCAGCAAGTTCAGTAACATCCGTAGCGATTACTGGAACTCCTGCTTGGACAGCGTGAAATAACTTGTTTGGCAATGCTAGGCGATGAGATTCAAATTGATTTGAATGTGTGACAAAAGCAAGGCCAGCATTCTGCATTGCGATTGTCACCGCATCTAAGGATTGGGAGGGAAGGATTTCGATTCCGGCCGCCCTGGCGAGTGGAACCCAATGGGAAGCCCATTGATTCGCATAGTCTCCCATCCATGAAATTGAAAGAGATGATTTCCGGGTAGCTTCAATAATTGTTTCAAGTTCGCGATAAGCATCTATCCGGCCAGCGTAAATCAGACCTTTTGGTGGAGTTCGAACCAAAGAAGTCGCATCAGGTGTCGGTGGGAAACTATTTCTCACAACCTTGACATTTGTGGCACTCCTCTGAGTTCTCATTAAGTCAGCGATCGCATTTCCGACAGTAATTACGGCCGATGCTTGCCTGACAAATTTTTTCTCGGCGCGCGCTTCGTGCTTATCTATTATTGGTGTAGGGCGATATTGTCTTTGACGTCCCAGCCACCATTCATGGCTGTCATAGATAAGTGGAACACGGTGCTCGAGAGAAAGTCTGGCGCCGAGTTCAAGAGCGGTGAAATCATGAGCATGGACAATGTCGAAGTGCATCTGCGAAACAAGGCGATACGAATCTTCGGACCAGGCTCGAAAAGATTTCGCTCGATGAGTGGGTAATAGCATCCAGCGGAGAAACCTCAGATGCGGAGCCAGTTTCTTAGTTCGAAGCGAACTCATAGAAGTCGGCCGCAAACCATGTCCGCTCTTCGCTGAATGAATACTTATTCCTTTAGGTGGCAGAAAGTCCGCAGGCACTTCTTTTCCAACAATCTCGACGCGGTATCCTTCTTTTTCGAGCGCTCCTGCCTCACGTAAAACACGAGTATCCCCCGCGACAGAGGTAGCAACCAACATTAAAACGGTGACTTGGTTCGCGTTGGTAGCCACAAGAGAAAGATAGCCCCTTCCGTTAGGCTTACCCAATGTCCAACTGGATCCATACGACCGCTAATTGGCTCGTTCTGCATAATCTGCAAGTTCCACTATTCCTCTTACTCATACTCCTAGCTTTTGCCGAAGCGGCGGCTTTCGTGGGTTTCGTGTTACCAGGAGAAACTTCCCTATTAATTGGCGGAGTCCTCGCCCATCAAAAAGTTTGGCCTTTATGGCTCTTTATTGTGTGCGCAATTATTGGCGCAATTGCGGGAGACTCCGTCGGATATGAAGTTGGAAAACATTTTGGACCCAGAATTGAGATTTCCAGAATGGGTAAATTAGTAGGAGCCAAGCGATGGCAACTCGCTCAAAGAATATTCGATAAGTACCACGCAGGCGCAATTTTTTTCGGTCGGGCTCAAGCGCTATTGCGTGCGCTCGTACCCGCACTTGCCGGTATGAATAATGTTCCTTACCGAACATTCCTTAAATGGAATGCTCTGGGTGGGATCGTATTTTCCACTACGGTGATTGTTCTCGGATATGAATTCGCCGACAAATTGGCAAAGTTGGAGCACGCCTTACGTTATTGGGCGATTGGTTTCTTAATATTCGCTGGGATTGTGATTTTCTATTTGAAGCGGAAGTTAGAAAGGTTAATTGAGGGTGACTAGAAAGTAAGGTAACCTCTCTCAATGTCACGAATTAATCGGCGCAGTTTTCTGGCCATTGCCTCAGGGTTAATTCCCTCATTCTTGCTTTCAAAAGCCCAAGCATCTGTTGGGTTTAATCTTGCCAAAGCCGCATCCTCAAAAGGAACGCTACTTGCGAAGTCTTCGTCCATTAAGGTTGGACAAACTCAGGTTTACACTGGCAATGATTCCTCAGGACGATCAGTCGAAGTAATTCTCTCGCGCACTAAAACCGGACTAGTCGCACTGAATGGAACCTGCACACATCAAGGCTGTACCGTTGCACTGAACAAGACAAAACTTATTTGCCCGTGTCATGGCTCAGTTTTTCAAGCAAATTCTGGAGTGGTCGTTCTTGGTCCAAACGGATCGCCTAAGAACGCAATTAAGCCTCTTTATAAATATACAGTGGTAGAAAAGTCAGGAAATATCTACATAAGTTGAATCTCACAGCCTCGGTGGCTACTGCTCCTGCAAGAGGAAGGGTAAATTCCATCGGGTGAAGGTTTTGTACAAGTGACTGCCAAACGTCTTGATATCTCACTGCTTGTTTTTTCGACAGCGATACTTGTACTCGGCACTGTTGCCAACGTTTCTGATCGCAAATCACTTGGTGAGTTGTTATGGGCTATCGGAGGATTCGTCGGTTTAATTCCAGCGCTTATATGGCTTATCCAATCTTTTTTCCAAAAGCAATTGGGTTCGGATATTCTGGCAGTACTTTCTCTCGCCGGGGCACTGCTCACGAAGGAAATGTTTGCTGCGGCGATCATTTCTTTGATGTTAGCGACGGGTCGCAATTTAGAACATTGGGCCGAGGGTCAAGCAGAGCGACAATTGAAATCTCTTTTGCTGCGTCTTCCAAGAAAAGCGCATCGCGTGGATATCAATGACGCACTCAGTGAAATTGCGGCGGATGACATTTTGATTGGAGATCAGTTACTCGTTCGGTCTGGTGAAGTTGTTCCTGCGGATGGTATTCTTCTTTCCACAGCAATTCTCGATGAATCTGCACTCACAGGCGAGCCGATGCCGATGACACGAGTAAAGAGCGAACCAGTTCTAAGCGGTGTCCTTAATTCAGGCTCTCAATTCCAATTCACTGCTACAAACACTTCACAAGAAAGCACTTACGCAGGAATTGTCAGACTCGTTGAATCTGCCCAAGCCCGTTCTGCTCCCAGCGTTCGAATTGCCAACACATGGGCGCTTCGCTTTGTGCCTATTGCTCTCGCGATTGCCATAGCAGCCTGGGTGATTAGTGGTGAAGTCTCGCGCGCTGTTGCCGTACTCGTAGCTGCCACTCCTTGTCCCTTAATTTTGGCGGTGCCTATCGCAGTCGTGGCAGGAATGTCGCAAGCGGCAAGGCACGGAGCCGTCATTAAAGGTGGTGCAATCCTTGAATTGCTCGCTCGAACGCAAGTTGTTCTCTTAGATAAAACGGGAACGTTAACTCACGGTGGTCCTGCTATTTCTGAGATAGAAACGGCTCCACGATTAGAGAGAAAAGAAATTCTTCGTCTTGCTGCGTCCCTTGATCAATTCAGCCCACACATTGTTGCCAAAGCTATTGTTACTGCGGCTCAATCGGAGAAAGTTCCCCTCGTCAATGCGACGAACGTAGTGGAAGATCATGGACACGGAATTATCGGCGTGGTGGACGGAAGGTCTATTGAAGTCGGGCAGATTGGAGGAGAGCGTCCAAAATGGTTTGCAATGAGTCATCCTTTACTTGTTGCGGTAAAGATCGATGGGGTCTTGAGCGGAGTCATTGGTCTAAGTGACCCATTAAGAGCGGAGTCAAAAAAAATGGTCTCTGACCTTCGAAGTGCCGGAGTTAAGAAGATTATTCTGGTGACGGGAGATCGAAAAGAAACCGCGGAAGAAGTAGCTAACGCGGTTGGCATTACGGAGGTTTACTCATCAGTAACCGCGCGAGGCAAAATGGATCTCGTTGAGAGAGAGTTACGTACAGCAAGTGGAACTGTCATCGTGGTTGGAGATGGAATAAATGACGCCCCAGCACTCGCGGCGGCGAGCGTCGGCGTGGCCATGGGTGCCAGGGGCGCCACGGCTGCAAGTGAAGCGGCCGACATTGTGATTGTTGAAGACTCTATCGATCGATTGACAAAAGCAATTTCAATCGCAAAAAATGCTCGAAGAAAAGCGCTCCAGGGGGCCGGTCTAGGAATGGCGTTATCGCTTGTCGCAATGATTGCTGGCGCCGTAGGTCTGATGAGCGCAAGCCAAGCAGCTGTATCTCAAGAATTTATCGATGTCATCGCCATCACTTGGGCACTTACCACTCTTATAGAGAAGAAGAGTTAACTCAATTGACCTTTTGGCTTGGAGGCACGCCTGATAGGGTCTGAGGTGTTTCTCCCTTCTCCAAGTTAGAGAGCCTGTGCAATGAAAATAAAATCCCTTGCTGTCGTATCGCTTGCCGTTGCCACCTTGTTGGTCCAACCTATTTCAATTTCATTCGCCGACGGGGTCGCGAAATCAAAAAGTCGCATAAGCAAAAATTCGGAGAAGTCTCACAATTCGCAACAGCGCGGGTATGTCTCGACAAGAGGAAATGACTCTTCAGACTCCTCCGGTGGTGGTGTAACAACGACGCCTCAAGCCAGACCTCCTGACGGTATTGGTGCAGTTACCTATCATCAAGGCGGAACGGTGATTCTCAAACCTCGTGTTTATGTTATTTGGTATGGAGATTGGGATAAGAAGAGTTGCTCTGCAGAAGATCATGGGAATTCAACGGCATCGATACTCATGAATCTTACGAAACATATTGGTGACTCAGAATGGAATGCGATCAACACCTCCTACTTCCAGATGGTGAATGGAAAGAAGCAATTTGTCTCTTCAGGTATTGAATACGCTGGTTGCGTAGTTGATTCTGGTTCACTAGGACTTTCTCTCAATGGACCCTCAGATGCCATCGTTGCCGACGTTGTTGATGCTCAACTTCAATCTGGCGCACTAAGTACAGATGCGAATGGTGTTTATCTTGTGCTCACGGCAACAAATGTCCAAGTTACTGGCTTCCAGACAGTCTTTTGTGGCTACCACGATTACTACGTCCTTCCAACTATGGAAATTAAGTATGCATTTATCGGAGATCCGTCACTCAATATGAACCCTGGTGGTTGTGTCTCACAGCCAACAGTTTCGCCCAATAAGAACCCGGCGGCAGACGCGATGGCTTCTGTACTCGCACACGAACTCATCGAACCTATTTCAGACCCACTATTTGATGCATGGTTTGATCAAGGCGGCTGGGAAAACGCAGATAAATGTGCATATCGCTATGGAACGGTCACCCAAGCAGCAGATGGATCATTCTCTAATATGACCATTGGAGATCGTCCGTATCTCATACAACAGAATGTGGCTGCAAATACGAATAAGTGCGTCTCTTCGATGTCGCGCTCATAACCCAGCACTATCGGTTTTCGCACCGCCATATGTAAAGTAATCCCCTAGATAATCTAACACTTGGGGAATCTAACACTTGGGGAATTAAACACGGGGGAAATACACGGTGCGTGAATCTGCTGAAATCACAGTATCCATTCGAAACCTGTCACGGAGTTTTGGTGCCATCAAAGCCGTTAACCATGTGGATCTGGATATCTACTCAGGAGAATTCCTCACTCTCTTAGGTCCCTCTGGGTCGGGAAAGACCACCGTTCTTCGGATCATTGCCGGCTTTGAAAAACCCGATGAAGGGACCATCCATCTCGGAGGCAAAGATGTTTCTCAACTGCCACCCTATGAAAGAGATGTAAATACAGTTTTTCAGGACTACGCGCTATTCCCTCACATGAATGTCCTGTCCAATATTGAATACGGACTGCGAGTGCAACGAATTGAAAAGACCGAGCGCAAGGCGCGAGCCGAGCAGGCGCTGGAGCAAGTCCGACTATCAGGCTACGGAGATCGAAAGCCTGCTCAGTTATCAGGTGGCCAACGTCAACGGGTAGCACTGGCAAGAGCTCTCGTTAACCGACCATCGGTTCTACTTCTGGATGAACCATTGGGTGCCCTCGATTTGAAATTGCGAGAACAAATGCAAATTGAGTTAAAGGAACTCCAGCGTGAAGTGGGCATAACATTCATTTTTGTTACCCATGATCAGGAAGAAGCCCTCACCATGAGTGATCGAATCGCTGTCTTCAATCAAGGTCGTATAGAACAAATTGGCACTCCTCGAGAGATCTATGAGAATCCACAGAGCGCCTTTGTATCTGAGTTTGTCGGACAAACCAACAAAATTTTATTCGAAGGTAAGAGAATCAACATTCGGCCTGAGTTCATTTCAGTTTCAAAATCAAAAGAATCCGGGGATCGAACCCTTACGGGCTTGCTCAAGGATGCAATATTCGTTGGAGCCTCTACGCGTTTTCTCGTTGATGCAGAAAACGGCGAGCAAGTCATCTCAGTCAAACCCTTAGAAGATTTATCCATTGGTGATTCCGTGATTCTTTCATGGGAATCTAAAAAAGAATTCTTGGCGTAAAAGCTAGGAAAACCATGGTCAATATCTGACCATGGACCGTTATGAGGGAGGTATAGATGCGTAACGCACGTCTGTTTTCACAGATCGCGGTTGCATCCGCAATAGCAATAATCCTTGCTGGCTGTTCTTCGAATACGCCGAGTGCAACAAAGTCGACTCTCCCTAAGATCGACACCATGAAAACGCTGGGTACCGGCGAAGGCCAAGTAAATATTGTTGCTTGGGGTGGATACGTTGAAAGTGGTGCTAACGATCCTAAAGTAGATTGGGTTACAGACTTCCAAAAATCCACTGGTTGCAAGGTTAATGTAAAAGTTGGCGCGACTTCGGACGACATGGTCGCCCTAATGAAGACTGGCCAATATGACGTGGTCTCTGCCTCTGGTGATGCATCTCTACGTTTGATTTACGGTGGCGATGTGGCACCGGTCAATACTTCCCTAATACCAAATTACGCAGATATTTTCCCAGGTCTCAAAGATCAACCATGGAACTCTGTTCAGGGCGTTACATATGGAGTTCCTCACGGACGCGGAGCCAATTTATTGGCTTACAACACCGATATCGTGAAGCCTGCACCCACATCATGGGGATCGGTCTTCGATGTGAATTCACCTTACAAGGGGAAGATCACAGCTTACGATTCCGCTATTTACATCGCTGATGCCGCTCTGTATCTGATGAAATCAAAACCAAGTCTCGGTATTACTTACCCTTATGCGCTAGATCAAAAGCAGTTTGATGCCGCGGTGGCACTTCTCAATGCCCAAAAGCCATTGATTGGTGAGTACTGGAGTGATTATCTCAAGCACGTAGCTTCTTTGAAATCCGGTGGGACTGTTCTTGGTACAACTTGGCAAGCCAACCTGAACCTAGCTCTGAGCGAGGGAGTGAAGGTGAACGGAATTAAGCCGGTCGAAGGTTCCACGGGATGGTCAGATACATGGATGATTAGTAGTAAAGCCAAGAATCCTAATTGCGCTTACATGTGGATGGATCACATTATTTCACCCAAGGCAAATGCTGCTGTAGCAGAATGGTTTGGAGAGGCGCCCTCAAACGCAAAAGCGTGTGCTCTAACCTCTGACAAAAACTTCTGCACAACTTTCCACGCAGCTGATGCCTCTTATTGGACTGATGTCTACTACTGGAATACACCTACGGAAACCTGTTTGGATGGACGCACCGACGTGAAATGCGTGCCGTACTCCGAGTGGGTAAAGGCGTGGTCTAGCCTGCGAAACGCTTAAACGTGAACCGGGTGCGAAGATGTCCTCGCACCCGGTTTTCACTTCAATGATGAAATGGGTCGCGTGAATAATTCGCTTGCATCCTGGATGCACAAAAGGCCGAAGGTTCGCCTTTTGGCACTTCTGGCTGCCCCGGGATTATGGTTAGTCATCGCCTATCTGGGGGCTCTAGGGGCGCTACTCATTACGGCTTTTTTTACAATTAATAATTTCACTGGAGACACCATTCCTGGATTTAGTCTTGGGAATTTTCACGACATGGTTACTGATCCTGCCTATCGCAACGTTATGTTTCGGACTTTAGGAATCGCACTTTCGGTCACATTAATATGTAGCGTCATTGCAATACCTATGGCATTTTTTATGGCTAAGGTGGCAAAGCCGAGAAGTCAAAAATTTCTTGTCGCATTAGTACTGACCCCGTTGTGGGCTTCCTATCTTGTCAAGATTTACGCATGGCGTTCCATGTTGGAGCCAAAAACGGGAGTGATCGATTGGCTTCTATCTCCCCTTGGAATTCACTCTCCTGGTTTTGGTGGACCAGCCATCATCATCGGACTTTCATATCTGTGGTTGCCATACATGATCCTTCCAATTTACGCAGGATTAGAGCGACTTCCTAATTCACTTTTAGATGCATCTGGCGATTTGGGTGCTCATAATTTTTATACATTTCGAAAAGTTATCCTGCCGCTGATTTTCCCAAGTCTGGTCGCCGGATCCATGTTCACTTTTTCCCTGAGCCTTGGCGATTACATCACCGCTCAGATTATCGGTGGCAAACTTCAAATGTTAGGCAATGTCGTTTACCAAAACTTCAGCATCAACCTTCCCTTCGCCGCCACCATTGCGACTATCCCTGTCACGATCATGGCGCTCTATCTCTGGCTCGTGCGACGCACCGGCGCCTTGGCGAGTCTATAAATGACTCTCACCAACAAAGCTCGATATGCCCTTATGTCTCTCATGGGCGTCGGGCTAGCGTTTATTTACATTCCACTTTCGGTCGTGGTGATCAACTCGTTTAACGCAAGCCGAACGTTTAGTTGGCCGCCGACCGATCTCTCGTTGAAATGGTGGTCCAAGGCGGCCGCAAATACTGGGGTGCGTCAGGCTCTAGGTTGGAGTATTTCGGCGGGATTAACTGCCACTGCAATTGCCCTTCTCCTTGGCACTTGCCTAGCCTTCGCCGTCAGCAGATATGAATTTTTCGGGAAAGGGATTATTTCTCTTCTTGTAGTTCTACCTATTTCCCTGCCAGGCGTTGTCACTGGAATCGCCCTAAGCAATGCCTTTACACAACAATTAGGTATATCAACAAGTTTGCTCACCGTAATAATCGGACATGCTACTTTCTGCATCGTTGTTGTCTATAACAATGCCCTTGCCAGATTGCGCCGAATGGGAACCTCTCTTCAAGAGGCCTCTATGGATTTAGGTGCAAACGGATTTACTACTTTTCGTCTCATTACACTTCCAAATCTTGCCTCCGCGCTTTTTGCAGGTGGCTTACTGGCTTTTGGTCTCTCCTTCGATGAGATTGTTGTTACCACCTTTACCGCTGGTCCGGGAATACAAACCTTGCCAATCTGGATCTATAACAATCTCTTCCGACCCAACCAAGCACCGGTTGTCAATGTCGTCGCTGCAACACTTGTGGTCTTCTCCGTTTTACCAATCTATTTATCACAAAGACTTAGCCAGGATTCCACGTCCGGAGGTCGCTTCTAATGAAAGGCTTACAGTGAAACTTTCAGGAACTTATTCAGTATCACAATGGGATGAGAGCATTTACCGACCTGATGCAGATGGTATGCGTTTTTCCAAGACAAGTGCAAAATTCGCTTTCGAGGGTGACATCGAAGGTTTTGCATTTGTTGAATATTTAATGTTTTATTCTTTTTTTGATGCGAATGACATCCATAGGTCGATTGCGTACTACGTTGGCCATCTTAAGATCGAGGGAAAAGTGAGGGGAAAGTCAGGAACTTTCGTTCTCACTGATTCAGGTACTTTCGAGGCAGGGGTTGCGAGTTCCGAAGTGGATATCCTGATTGGATCGGGTACAGGAGATCTCGTGGGTATCGTCGGACTTGGAACTTATCAAGCAGACGAGAAAGGTTGTCGCTGGGAATTGGATGTGCAGTTTTAGCGAAAAATTATCGAAAGTTCGGCAAAAAACGCGGCGTACGATCTAAATACTCTTTGTAATTTGCATATTTTACTAGGAGAAATTTTTCCTCGAATCGCGATTTGAAATAGAGCACAGCCAATAGGGCAAAGAAAAAGCCACATTTTAGGACACTTCCGCTCCCAAGAGCCATGCCTGCAGAGAAGAGGAGAAGTGCTGTGTACATGGGATGTCGAACATATTTGTAGAGACCACCCGTACTGAGTGTCCCGGATTCTTTAGGAATCGGTACTGCTGTGAGTGCGCCGCGCAAACTTCCCGCAGAAGCCAGCAACCCGACTGCACCAAGCACCTTTAATACATACCCTAAAGATGTTTGAGGTTGGAAACGTGAAAATAAATTATTACTAAGGAAAATAAGAGCGAACAGAATCAGCATTTGCGCAACAACAAAGGAATACGCAAAAATGCGTTTTTTGTTCATAAAATGCATATTACGCGTACTTTTATGTGAAACACACGCGACAAAGTCTAAAAAGTTGTGTTTATATTTTGCCCTGATAGAATTCGGAAACTAATAGGCGCGGTAAGGAGCGTACTACTCAATTTCTGGCCAATCTGGACCTTGACTGTACAAAAAAAATGAGAACCACAACAAATCATGCAGAGACTTTTCGTTCGATTCCCACACATGCAACTCCACTATCGGACACAAAATTAACTTCACTCCTAGACCAGGAATGGTCTCAATTCAAAAATAACACTCGTGCATCTGGTGTAGAAAGCAAACAGGCCGCACTCGTAATCCCACTCGGCGTGCCATCTAGCTTCCAATACTGGGAGCCGTATCCAATTTCGATCAAATCGGCCCTAGGCGCTTGGATGACAGATGTAGATGGTCGCCGTTTACTTGACCTTTCTATGGGATTTGGAGCGATGCTTGTTGGCCATTTAAATCCTGTTGTTGTTGAAGAAATTAAGAGCACATTAGAAGTTGGAACGCTTTTTGTGACTCCTTCACCTATTTCTCGTGATGCGGCCGAGAGAATTTGTCATCGTTTTGCAATCGACCAAGTTCGATTTGCCAACTCAGGCACCGAAGCCACTATGTATGCGGTGCGACTTGCTCGCGCGGTAACTGGCAAGGACGCAATCGTAAAAGTAGAGGGTGGTTATCACGGTAGTTACGATCCTTTAACAGTTTCCTCAAAGCCATCACTTGAGAAAGCGGGACCGGCCAATAATCCCACTCCTGTCCACTCTGCCGGAGCGATCTCCGGTGATGTATATGTCGTTCCTTACAATGATCTTGAATTTTTAGAGAAGACTTTCAAGGAAAATGCCAAAAAAATTGCTTGCTTCATTCTTGAACCGGTTCTTGAAAACCTTGGGATAGTTCTTCCTGATGTTGGGTATCTTGAAGCAATCAGAGAACTCTGCGACCAATACGGCATCGTGCTCATCTTCGATGAGGTGAAGACTGGCCTGACCGCTGGACCACAAGGTGCAGCCCAGCGCCTGGGCGTGCAACCCGACTTGATCTGCCTCGCTAAGTCCATTGGTGGCGGTATTCCTCTTGCTGCCTTTGGAGGAAAAAAGGAATATATGGATGCTGTATCGGATGGTCGCCTTGCTCACTTTGGCACCTTCAATGGCAATCCACTCGCAATGGCAGGAGTTCGAGCTGTAGATAAGGTCTGTACTCCTGAGGCTTTGAGCACGGCAGAAGGATTCAATTTGCAAGCATTAGAGCGAATTAGCCAGATCATCGAAGAGTATGAGCTTCCCGCTCACACAGTTGGGTTGGGGGTTAAAGGTTGCGTGACATGGGCGTCTGCTCCGGTACGAAACTACCGCGACTATAAAGCAACTGATTTTAAGATTGCCGAACTTTCATGGCTCTGGTCAATTAACCGAGGAATTATCACGCCTCCTGGACTCGATGAACAATGGTTAATCAGCCTGGCACACGGTCAATTAGAAATAGACCTTCTCGTTGATGATTTCCTCCAACTTGCAGTGGCAATAAGAAGTTAACCTCGACATATCCTCATCCGCCTTGACTCACTTGAGTCGGCGTGGTGAGGTTTATGACTATGTCAACCCGTCGGCTCGAGGCATTTAGCGATGGCGTGTTCGCCATCATCATCACGATCATGGTGCTCGAATTTAAGGTTCCTAAAGGGCACAATTTTGATTCCTTGCGCCCATTATTGCCCACTTTCGTGAGCTACATCTTAAGTTTTGTTCTCGTCGCGAACTATTGGAACAATCACCATTACCTATTGCAACTAGCAGACCGAGTGAATGGAAAGATTCTTTGGGCAAATGCTCACTTGCTTTTCTGGCTGTCTTTGACTCCAGTAGCTACTTCGTGGATGGGAGAAAACGATTCTTATCCCGTCCCCGTGGCTATGTATGGGGTTCTCCAATTGGGTTGTGGAATGGCTTTTTTGATACTTACCCGAGCGCTACTAGATAATCATGACTCGGAATCGCTCCTTGCTACCGTTGTGGGTACAGGTAACAAGGAAAAGATCTCGGTCATCATCTATCTGATCTCCATGCCGTTGGCTTTCGTAAATTCGTGGTTAGCTTTTGCCTGCTACTTCCTAGTGGCCACTATGTGGCTCCTTCCCGATAGACGGATTGAGAAAGTTGCTGAAAAGAATGGCTGACCTCAGGAATCCGCGCATCGGTGGATTAATTGGAGTTATCGCAAGTTTGGCAGGTCTTTCCGTTGGAGGATTAATTTCGAGTCTCAACCACAATTGGTCAAACCCCGTAGTCTCTATTGGTAATCGGATAATTGATCATGTTCCGAACGCAGTCAAAGAATTTACAATTCGTAATTTCGGAGTAAACGACAAAATATTTCTCATAGTTATGATACTTCTTGTAGTCTTCGCGCTTTCGTTTACGATTGGCAAATCCTATTTCGCTGGAAGAACGTCAACAGCGACATCCGCGATCACTTTAATGACGTTTCTTGCGGGCATTGCTGCGATCATGGACCCTCACTCAAATCTATTTTCGGTTCTGCCGGCAATTTCTAGCGGGGTATTTACCTTTCAGACATTGCGTTGGCTGGCCAAGAAGCGGGAAGAATCTTTAGAGATTGATCAGAGTCGACGCCTATTTTTCAAAGCTATTGGGGTAGTTGCTGCCACTTCACTTGTGGCATTAGGAATTGGCCAAGCTCTCCGAACTAAAGCAAGTGTTCAAACAGAAAGACTTAAAGTCCTCTTACCGAAGGCTCTCAAGTTTCTGCCGAAACCTCCAGTTGATCCAGCACTTAAAGTATCTGGGCTTTCTCCCCTTTTCACGCCAAATGCCATGTTTTATCGAATCGATACCGCCCTCTCCACTCCGAATATTTCGATCGACACATGGAGACTGCAGATTGACGGCATGGTCGCGAAACCGAAAACCTATACCTATGCGGAATTAGTGCGGAGACCCACCTTCGAACTAGATGACACAATTGCGTGTGTATCAAATGAAGTGGGCGGCAATCTTGTTGGAAATGCACGCTGGCTTGGCATCCGCCTAGATGATCTCATTCACGAAAGTGCACCGACGGCAAGAGCTGACCAAATTATGGGACACTCTATAGATCGATTTACTGCAGGCTTTCCGCTTGCGGCACTGGACGGGCGCGACGCGATGATCGCGATTGGAATGAATGGGGAAGTTCTTCCCATTGATCATGGATTTCCCGCGCGGATCATTGTTCCGGGACTTTACGGATACGTATCCGCGACAAAGTGGCTCACGAGAATTGAGCTCACCCGTTTTGATGAAAAGCAGGGTTATTGGATACCGCGCGGATGGGCCACCCTGGCGCCGATCAAAACACAATCGAGGATAGATACACCCTTTGATGGTTTCGCTGTGAAGGCAGGACGACACCCTATTGCTGGAGTTGCATGGGCCCCCGGCCGTGGAATCTCAAAAGTTGAAGTTCAAGTGAACAATCAACCTTGGCGCGTTGCAAATCTAGGACCAGAATTAGCAAAGACTACGTGGCGACAATGGTGGTTAGATTGGTCATCAACTCCTGGAAAATACAAAATATCCGTGAGAGCCACCGACGGAGAAGGTGTACTGCAATCTAAAACTCAAGT
>JANYDL010000030.1 GCA_025363635.1 Actinomycetes bacterium | reverse complement strand
CAGATAAGAAATTACTTGACGCAATCAGAGCTTTGCTAAAGCGGTGTATTTCCTCGCAATGAACATTCAAGCACAGGACCATCTGGAAACCCTATTCATGGGAGAGAGCCCCAGGCGCATTGTGACTGGCCTTTCAACTTCTTGTGGATAGCAACGCGCACCGGGAGGTTTGTCTTCGGATTCAGGTTGACCATGAACCGACTCTGCGACTTACCTTTCGGCATCAGCACCAACGTATTCGCATCCTTGCCGAAGGAGAACGACGAGCCTGAGGTAACGGTCATAAGTGAAACTGCAGTGAGCAGGTGGGCAAGATATTGTGTTTTCATTTTCGCAAAACCTCCGTGGCCGGTTGAAACAGCTGGAAATGGGGTGTCACGCGGCGCACGAGGCGACTCGTGCACCAAGTGGTCGCGACGACAGCGAAGACCCAAATGAGAAACAGACCAAGCGTATTGCCGTGATGTCCGAATACGGCGAGCACGGCTCCGGTCGACCCCAAAAGCAGGGCAACTTCGACGAAGTGGCGCGAAATCAAAACGTGAAAGAGCATGGGACTGGTCAAGAGCCGCAGCAGCGCGACCGGAAAGACGGCAAACAGCACCCCGCAAATAACTGAACATTGCCAGGCAGGCATGCTTTCGTGAATGTGGGAGCTAAACGTGCTGGCCCAATTGGTGAGCCCGAAGCCGAATTGCCCGCACACAGCGAGGGAGGCTAGGCCGCCAAAAATACCTGAGGCAAGCAAAATCGCCACGCGTCGATTTAGAGATGGGCGCAAATCGCACGCGACGACGGCACGAACTGTCGATTTGACCTGTAATGTGACGTCACTCAAGTTCATGAGTCCTTGCCTCCCATATTAATGTACTGCGGTGGCTGGCATTGCGTGACATCACGACTGAACACGTTTGCGCAGCCCACGTATAACCCGCGATAAACGTTGACGAAGTGTTGCCTCTGATATTTTGCGGCGGGCCGCCATTTGGGCAAGGGACAGCTCGTCTGTGAAACGTTCGTGAACCAGGGCTCGGTCATCATGTGAAAGAGCGGCGAGCACGGCCTCGACGTCAAAATCCGGTTCCGATGACATTGAGTTTTGATGAAGTGAGTAAGTGGGGTGAAGTGGATTGGTCGCCCATTCCTGCCGTAGGAGTTCGGCGGATTTGATCTGCGTTTTGCCTGCGGCCAAATAATCGAAGGCGACATTTTGCGCTATTGTAAGCATCCAACTCAGAGGATTGCCGCCAGCACGGTACGATCGAATATGGCGATGGATGCGCAGAAACGTCTCTTGAAGCAGGTCGGAAATATCTTCTCGGCGGACCATCTTTGACAGCGCCGCACAGATAATTCTCGAGATTCCATCGTAGAGTTGATCGAAGGCGTCAAGATCCCCGTCGCGGTAGGCTACAAGCCACGCTTCGAGTTGCTCGCGAGGGAGGTGACGTTTGGCTTGAGGGGGTTTTTTGTTTGCCGCCATAGAATCTGTGGGTTCCTTTGCAAAATGTCTTAGATCAAGTATTCTAACCTACTGAAAACAGGAAACACTTTTTATTTATGACCGCCTCGAGTCACAAAGCGTTGGGTTGTCGGGTAACTCATACCAGAGCAGCATCCAGCTACCATGCTTTTGATGATCGAGTGGAGAAGTCTCGGATGAGGAATGCAGACAACAGGTTCAACTATAGATACTTAAGCATTGCACTCGCAGGTTTGACATGCGCGACGGCAAGTGCCGGAGTGGCCTGGGGTGCTGGGTCTCAGATTGGACTCGAAGATCTTCTTCGCAACTGGCGCGCCCGTCACGGGGCGATTGCGGGGCTCTCAAACGAGGAAGCCGGAAGGCTTTCGCGGGACAAGAGTGCGGCGTGGTTGGCGGAACGCCGCGACTTAAAAATTACCGGAACCTACGAGCAGTCGCTGCGCAAAGTGGAAGACACGCCACCCGATCGTACCTGGAGTGCAGGGATTAGTCGGCGCCTCGTGGCATTCCCGTCGGCGAGCGATGTGGAGGCGGCTTTCGAAAAAGAAGTGAGAGCTGATAGCCTTGAAACAGCTTTGAATAAACGCGGCATCGAGCAAATGATCGCCCGCACCTATGGGACCTTACTTGCAAGCCAGCGATTGGTGACACATCTAGAACGGATTGAGTCAGAGTTGCGGCCCCATATTGCGGCAGCCGAGAGGGCGGCGCGTTTAGGTGGGCTTTCTCATCTCGCCTTTCGGCGTTGGCAACTCTTTCAGCAAGCACTATTGAGTCAGAAAGAAATGGCCTCTGCAAAACTACAATCCTCGCGAGATTTTCTAGTGCAGTCTGGGGCGGCTGCGAGTCAGGACCTGACTGGTGAACTCAGGCCGATCATTTTTGACCCGACCGTGGCCAGTGCCACGATGCTATCGATTGATGTTCTCACGGCTCAAGCGCGACGGGATGCTGCCTTGTCTCAGGTGCGGGTAGCTGGTGATCGTCGGGAAGTTGAGCTGTCTTTGGAGTTCAAGCGCTCACTGGTGACACCGGAAGAGCGCTCGATTCAAGCGGGGATCGGCATTCCATTGGACGGCGGTCTCGTGCGCGCCTCGGCCGGCAAGGAGGCGGAAGCCAATCTGAGATTGGCGACGATCAAGGCTGCGATACAAGAGGAGGCGGGTCGGCATGAGCTCCAAGAGTTGATCGGTAGACGCGGCCTCGTTTCAAAAAATATCGAAATCGTCGGGCGCCGTGTGCTGCGAACAAAGGATTTGTACACGGAGTCCTTGGCAGGGTTTCGTAAAGGACAAATCGACTTTGCAGAAGTGGTTGAATCGTTGAAAGAATACCACGAGGCATCAACCGAGCAACTTGCACTTGAAGCTGAGCAGGATGAGTTGGTGATGTTGCTGTTGTCGCTAACCAACCGTGGACCATTTGCATTGGTGGAGGGAACTCATGGGTGATGCTTGGAAACGACTCATCATACGGGCAAGTATGGGGATGTTTGCTGGACTGCAGTTGACGATGGGAACGATCTCCTTTGCACAAGTTACCGGGGGCCGGTTCACGGCTGATGGTGAAATGGGTGACGGTGCGTTTGAGTGCGACAACGATGCGCTTAAAGCGTGGATCGCCAAAAAACCTACTAACGAGCCTTTTGTTGGGGAGGCGAGCCTGCAGCCATCGGACGGGGGAACACCTCTTGTCTTGAAAACTACCGCGGAGCCGGGTGTTTTCGCCCTGAGTCCATATGCGTGCGGCGGGCTGGGTGACGGCGCTGTGCAGTTGATTCTCAAAGTTGGCGACGATGCTGACATTGTGCCTCTGGTGAAGGATGCCGAAAAAGCCGAGGTCGCGAAACCTGCGCAGCCCCATGAAGATAGTCATTTTTTGTGGG
>JANYDL010000029.1 GCA_025363635.1 Actinomycetes bacterium | reverse complement strand
ATTACCTGTAGCCTTACGCAGGTTTTCGGGCCTTTAGCTCAGCCTGGTTAGAGCGCTTCCCTGATAAGGAAGAGGTCGGAGGTTCAAGTCCTCCAAGGCCCACTCCCGTTAACCACGGGGACTTAGCTCAATTGGTAGAGCACCGCCTTTGCAAGGCGGGGGTTAGGGGTTCGATTCCCCTAGTCTCCACATGACAACAACAAGCGCGACCCTTCATACATCCCTCGGCGACATTGTCATCGAGCTTTTCCCAAACCATGCTCCAAAAACTGTCGCCAACTTTGTGGAGTTGGCTAGTGGGGCTCGCGAGTGGACCGATCCACGCACTGGGGAGAAGACCACGGCCAACCTCTTCGATAACACCATTTTTCACCGTGTGATTTCTGGATTCATGATCCAAGGGGGAGATCCACTTGGTCGCGGCACCGGCGGACCGGGATATAAATTCGCAGATGAGTTTCACGGAGAATTAGTTTTTGATCGCCCATATATCCTTGCGATGGCGAACTCTGGCCCAGGAACCAACGGTTCTCAGTTCTTTATTACTGTTGCCCCTACCACCTGGTTGAACCGCAAACACACAATTTTTGGCGAAGTGAAAGATGCAGCCAGTCAGAAGGTTGTGGACGCAATCGCTGCAGCAAAAACAGAAGGACAAGATCGACCAGCGTCAACGATCACGATTAATTCTGTCTCTCTCGCCTGACTAACAACGATTTTTAGTAAGCGATTGATGCAATGAAACGAAATACAACCACATCTTTAATAACCGTTATTTGTGGTTTTTATCTACTGACACTTCTTCGACCAGGTTTGCAAGAAAATCTATTCCTCATCAACAAAGCCTTTTTAAGTGATGGAATTGTTCACGGTGTGGGTGTTGGTGAGTGGTATCGCATTCTTACAGTTGCCTTGGTTCATGGTGGACTTATGCATCTGGGTTTCAACATGTATGCGCTCTTAGTTTTAGGCAATCCGCTTGAAGCAGCCTTCGGCCGAGTGCGGTTCATCACCATTTTTATGGTTTCCCTTACCACTGGATCTCTTGCCTCGCTCCTACTCAATCCAGTTAACCAGCCATCGGTTGGGGCCTCCGGGGCGCTATTTGGACTCTTTGGAGCTTTCGCTGTGGCAGGCAAAAGAATCGGTGCCGACGTTCGTAGCATTTATGTGATCATCGGAATTAACTTTGCCATCAGTTTTCTTATCCCAAACGTTGACTGGCACGCTCACTTGGGCGGTTTGGTGGGCGGGGCGTTAACTGCCTGGATTCTGCTTCAGGTTGCGAAACGAAGATAGGTTATCCACAGGACTTCTCCACATTGTGGAGAGTTACACTCGTGTAATTACTACCTAATAATAAGGTATTAGCGCCACTTCGTGGCAAGGGAAAATCCCACGCCTATAAAGCCAAAACCGATGACCATATTCCAAGCGCCGATAGTGGGCACCGGGTAACTCGTTGACGTTATATAAAAAATAACAATCCAGATCAAACCAGCTAAAAATGAGCCAACCATGACAGGGGCGAGCCAGCGGGGACTCTCAGTTGGAGCGGCGACTGGGTGCAATTCCTGAGCCGGAATGACCTTCTTCGTCTTTTTTCGAAGTTTAGATTTTGGCATAGCCGAGGGTAACACGGGCGAGAGCCCTCCTCAATGCGAGAGGATTAGGGCATGTCAATTAGAAGAATCCTTGTGATTGATAACTATGACTCTTTCGTATTTAACCTCGTGCAATATCTTGCGCAACTTAAGGCCCTCTGCACCGTTGTAAGGAATGACGAAATCGAAGTGAGTGAGGCCGAGAATTACGATGGCGTTCTTATTTCACCCGGTCCTGGAACACCAGAGAAAGCAGGAATTAGTGTTGAGATGGTGCGCTATTGCGCCCTTCACAAAATCCCCCTTTTTGGAGTTTGTCTAGGGCATCAAGCGATCGCCGTCGCTTTCGGGGCGATAGTCTCGCAAGCCCCAGAGTTGCTCCACGGAAAAACCTCTGAGGTATTTCATAAAGGTGTTGGAATTTTGACCGATTTACCATCACCCTTCATAGCCACTAGATATCACTCGTTGGCGGTCGAAGCCACATCGCTGCCTCCAGAACTGGAAGTCACAGGTGAAACGCTATCTGGGGTCATTATGTCTTTAAGGCATAAAGAATTTTTGATCGAAGGAGTGCAATTTCATCCAGAGTCAGTTCTCACAGAACATGGTCATCTCATGCTCGCGAATTGGTTAAAAGCGTGTGGTGACGAAGATGCGACAACGCGCGCAATCGGACTATCTCCAGTTGTGGGGCGACCCTAAAAATTCCACAGGGAGGGTGCTAGGGAGATGTGGTGGGGGAAGCGCTCGGCGTTGGGGTGGGATCAACGACTGGTGCTCGATTCACTGTAATCGTCACTGAAGATCCAATCGTATGCGTTGTTCCCGCCGCCGGTGCTTGTGCAATGACGAGTCCGACTTGCTGAGTTGTATCAATAGCATCAATGAGTCGAATGAGGAACCCCGCTTGGACTAAAACTGTACGAGCTTGAATTTCACTTAACCCGAGAAGAGAAGGTACGGCGATATCCCCACTGGCTATCTGAAGAACTACTCCGTCACCAGAGGGAATTGTTGAACCCCCAGCGGGCGTGACACTGAGAACAGTTCCTTGCGGTTTGTCGGAAGCGATGGCTTGGGTTTGTGCAACGACTAAACCAACAGCAGACAGTGCAGAACGAGCATCAATAAGGGATTTACCTACGAGATCGAAAGGAACTATTGAATCACCTGGACCATCCGAAAGAGTAAGCGTGACACCCGTTCTACTCAAGACTTCAGATGTGGCCAAAGGGATTTGACTGGCAACTCGATCTTTAGGAATTCTCCCATCGTGGGCTCTCTGAATTGTTATTACAAAACCACCGAGAAGACTCTCAGCATCACTTTGAGTCAAACCAACGACATTTGGAATTCTTATCAGAACTTGTCCTTGGGTTCTCTTTGTGGCATACAAGCCACCGCCAATTACACCACCTACAAGTAAGAGCGCGACAAAAATGGAGATTATCTTTCGCGGTTTGAGAGGGTTGCGAGCAATTCGTGTGGTGACTGCGCGGCCAGCACGCAATTTTTTGACATCATTAAGCATTTCGCCAGCGCTTTGATATCGATCCTCGGGATTTTTTGCTAAAGCGACACTTAACAAAATATTCACTCCATTAGGCAACTCTGGATCGATTATTATTGGCTTAACAAAATCCCCAGAGACGTGTTGAAAGGCAATAGAAACAGGGGTATCTCCTGTGTAAGGAGGTCTTCCTAAAAGCACTTCGTAAAGCAGGCAGCCTGTAGAGTAAATATCACTGCGATAGTCCGCGACCTCACCCATGGCTTGTTCAGGTGAAAGGTATTGCGCTGTGCCTACTACATTCCATGTGCTTGTTAACGTAGCTCCAAAATCTTCGAGAGCACGTGCAATTCCAAAATCCATCACCTTAACAACACCTTGATCGGTAATCATTACGTTGGCGGGCTTAACATCTCGATGAACGATTCCGCTTTCATGAGAGTATGCCAGCGCAGTTAAAATTCCTTCACCAATTTCAAGCACTCGATCTAAGGGCATTCGTTCTCCTGAATGAATGAGATCTCTCAGTGTGTGTCCTGAAACCAACTCCATCACAATGTACGGTGCAGGTATCTCACCAGAGTCATAAACCGCCACAATGCCTGGATGATTAAGTCCTGCTGCCGCTAACGCTTCTTTTCGAAAACGAGAGACGAAGGAAGGGTCACGAGCCAAATCACTTCGTAAAACCTTAATAGCAACTTTGCGAGAGAGCCTTTCATCATCGGCGATATAAACATCGGCCATACCCCCTGTACCGATCATTTCACCCAGTCGGTAACGTCCACCAAGTAATTTACTCACGAGCGGATGCTCCTAAATAGGTAGGCGCTTGCTCGTCCGACAAGGGGCCAATATCGGCAATCACAACTGTGACATTATCCGGCGCGCCGTGAGTAAAAACAGAATCAATAAAGAAATCCATCGCAGACTCTCTATCCGAAAGTTTTAAACCTGTCTTGATAATTTTATCATCGACTACTCCACAGAGACCGTCACTGCAAAGGAGGTATCGATCCTTTTCTTTCACCTCGTATAAAGTCAGGATTGGTGTGTTCTTCATGTCACCCATGAGGGCTTGAGTTAAGAAAGTTTTTTGAGGATGTTCATTGGCTTCCTCAAGACTGACTTTACCCTGATCGATAAGTTCTTGGAAAACGGTGTGATCATGACTGAGTTGCGTAAGAGTATTTCCGCGAATTCGGTAGCATCGTGAATCGCCAATATGAAGAATAGCTACATAATCCTTTTCTTGCACCGTGTAGAGAGCCAACGTTGTTAAGGTCGTTCCCATCCCTGTTAAAGCAGTATCTTTTTCAACGGTAATAGAAATCTCTTCATTAACAGTATCTAGAGAATTAAGCAGCAAATCTTCGATGGAATCCACGTCGATACATGAAATCAATGGAGCGAGTTTTCCAATCACGCCGATTGCAATTGAGGAAGCGACCTCCCCTCCGGCATGTCCACCCATTCCGTCCGCAACCGCCAGAAGCTGAGGATGCACCACAGCACTGTCCTCATTCCCCGATCGCACTAAGCCCGTCATGGAGCGCGCGGCGATGAGGAACGAGCGACTCACGTGTAAACCCCCATTCGCATTACAATTCTTAAAACAAATCGGATCTCAATTCGGCCACTTGGTACTAACAATGTCTTAGCCTAATGGTGATAATCTGCCTCTCAACAAGCGTGAGTGGCGGAACGGCAGACGCGCACGGTTCAGGTCCGTGTACTCGCAAGGGTGTGAGGGTTCAAATCCCTTCTCGCGCACGTACAAATGAAAATACGCAGGTTTCAATATCTGCCTCTGAGTGGGTGGCACTAAGTTGTACGCGAATCCGCGCTTTTCCATTGGGGACTACGGGATAACTAAAAGCAGTGACATAGATGCCTTCTCTTAGCATCCTGTCCGACATGGCTGTAGCAAGGCTCGCGTCACCAAACATCACTGGGACTATGGGATGTTCGCCGGGGAGAAGATCAAAACCTTCTTCCTCCATTCGGGATCTAAAAAATGCAGCATTGCTCCGTAAGCGATCTCGAAGGGTCGAACTTTCATCGATCAAATCAAGAGCGGCGGAACTCGCCGCCGCGATCATTGGTGGAAGAGTGTTAGAGAAAAGATAGGGACGCGCGCGTTGTCTTAAAAGATCAATTATTTCCGAGTGTGAGCAGACATATCCACCCGAAGCTCCTCCTAGCGCTTTTCCAAATGTGCCTGTGAGTATGTCAATTCGATCCTCAACCCCGGCCAATTCAGGAGTTCCGCGTCCGTTAGATCCTATAAAGCCAACCGCGTGTGAATCATCGACCATAACAAGTGCCCTGTATTTATCCGCTAAATCACAAATCTCCTTGAGCGGCGCGATATATCCGTCCATCGAAAAAACTCCATCAGTGACAATAACTTTTTGACGTTTTCCCTGTGCTGCGATAAGTTGATTTTCCAAATCATTCATATCCCGATTGGCATATCGATATCGAGTTGCCTTACTTAACCGAATACCGTCAATGATGGATGCGTGGTTGAGTGCATCAGAAATAATCGCATCTTCCTCAGCAAATAGCGCTTCAAATATCCCTCCATTCGCATCAAAACAAGATGAGAAAAGAATCGCGTCATCGTGCTGGAGGAATTTAGAGAGCTTCTTCTCCAGATTGATGTGCAGATCTTGCGTTCCACAAATGAAGCGAACACTCGCTAGCCCAAACCCCCTTGAGTCGAGCGCGGCTTTCGCAGCTTCAATCATTGCTGGATGATTTGCTAATCCTAAATAGTTGTTAGAACAGAAGTTCAAAACATCTTTACCTGCGGTACTGATATGCGCCGATTGTGCTGAATCTATGGTTCGTTCGCGTTTGAGCAAGCCAGAATCTGTAATTTCTAGCAATATTTTTCTGAGTTGATCTTGCATACCCTCATACATTGAGTGATTCCCAATCGAGGACAACTTTTCCGCCCTTACCATCTCGGGCCACGGCAAATGCTTCCTCCCATTGGCTGGCCGGAAATCGATCCGTGATTACTCTAGTGAGTGCATCTATTAGCGCTGAACTCGATTGGAGCATTGCACTCATCGCTACCCATGTTTCGTACATTTCACGTCCGTAGATTCCCTTTATTGTCAACATATGCGTAACAATTTTTGCCCAATCCACATTTATTGGATGAGAGGGAAGTCCCAACATAGCGACCTTGCCTCCGTGATTCATATTTATGATCATTTCCGGAAGTGCAGCAGGATTGCCTGACATTTCAAAACCAATATCGAAACCTTCAGTCATTCCCAGAGCGGACTGCGCGTCGGCGATTCTGCCTTCAGCGACGTTGACCGTGAGGTCCGCCCCCATTGTCTTGGCCAAGGTCAATCTTTCTGGCGACACGTCGGTTACAACGATAAATCTCGCCCCTACATTGCGGGCAATAGCGGCAGCCATGAGACCGATCGGTCCAGCGCCTGTGATGAGCACATCTTCTCCAACAAGAGGAAAACTCAGCGCTGTGTGTACGGCATTTCCAAAAGGATCGAATATTGCGGCAATATCTGGGTCGATAGTGAGTTGATGCACCCACACATTCGATTCAGGAATCACTACATATTGCGCAAATGCACCATCTCTGTTTACTCCAACGCTCGAAGTTCTAATGCACATTTGTCGTCGACCGGCGCGGCAATTGCGGCAATTACCGCAGACGATGTGGCCTTCTCCAGAAACTTTTGCCCCGACTTTCACATCTCTCACTCGGGATCCAACTTCTACAACTTCACCATAAAACTCATGCCCTGGAATAAGAGGAGTTTGAATAGTGCTTGCAGCCCAAGCATCCCACGATTGAATATGTAGATCCGTGCCACAGATACCTGTGCGTAGGACTTTAACTTTGACATCAAGATCAGTGACTATTGGCTCTGGCCTCTCAACTAACTCGAGTCCAGGTCCATCGTGTGGCTTTACTAGGGCGAGCATATTCACCTCTCCTCTGCAATCAATCGTTCGCTTACTTAGCCCTTTCGTCAAGGATATGAGATACGAGTTGATGTGGTTGGACATTTCCTGGCCATGCTGGGTTCTCTCTTCCTAATCCAACAGCGATAACAAAAGAAGCTTTTTCCTTCTCATGGTCACCACCGTGCCCTCCTTCGTCAAGATGCCCATGATCGGTGGTAACAACGAGTATCCATTCTTCATTGAGAGATTCGACTCGTTTTACAATTGCATTTTCTAATCGATGTAGGTGATTATCGATTCGACCGACGGCATCGATATATTCCGTACCCAAGGTTCCATAGGTATGACCTGCTTCGTCTGCACCGCAAAAATAAATAAAGTTAACGTCAGGTCCGTGCTGAGAGATAGCAAAGGTACCGATATCTGCAATTTCAGCATCTATTGATCGATAGCCATGAGTTTCGCCGTCCCTGACGATAACTCGATGTTGGAATGCGAGTTGTTGTTCACGTCGTTGGTGGATTACAGGACCCGGGCCAGTTGGATCTACGAGGGGTGGCCAGCCAGCTGCAGCAAAAGTGGTAGTGCTCTGATCTTGATAGAAGGCGCGACTTAATAAATCAGGGCGACGAAGAAGATTGTGACCCATAAAACGGTTATCGAAAACAAGATGCTCTTCATTGGTAGAACCTGTTAGCAAAGTGGACCAGCCTGGTCCAGAGTAAGTGGGAGATGACATAAGAAATTCTGTGAAGTAACCGCGCTCTTTAAGAGCGCTCAATCGAGGAGCCCGTCCAGAAGTCAGCGCCCGGGTCAAAACCAATCCGTCGATACCTAGTAGCAGCACCTTCGTCTTCATTTAATTGGTTTCCAATCAATAACCAAATACATTTCGTAATTGGGATCTGTCGCCCTGATGGCCTAACGATAACTAGAGTAAATGCTAATCTCGCTTTATGGTTAATGAAAAGAAGAGAGCAGGTAACCCCCTCATTTTCGCCCATAGAGGCGCATCTGAGGATCGACCAGAACACACGATGGACGCTTATGAAGAGGGGTTGAGACAGGGTGCTGATGGTTTTGAATGTGACGTTCGTTTAACTAAAGACAAAGTCATGGTTCTGTGGCACGACTCGACTATGGATCGAACAGCCGGTGCCACTGGCGATATTGCGAATTTGACCTTCGATGAAATACGCGACCGATATCCTAAAGTTGCCACACTCGATGAATTATTGAATTTTGCTTTAAAAAATAGAAAAGGGCTGTTAATTGAGACAAAGCACCCCGTCCCGACGAGTCGAGCAATCGAGAGAGCTGTTGCCACAGCGCTAGAGAATCGAAAGAACGAAATTAATAAGGCTGGAATAGAAATATCGGTTATGTCTTTTTCTTGGTCAGCGATCGAGAGCTTTAAACGGGAGAGCCCTGATTTCAATACTGTCATGCTTTTAGATTCAAAGCGATCAAGGATAATGAGACGTTTTTCCTCGGCTGACACATGGGGACCAGGCATAGTAGATTTGAAGAAAAATCCCGATTTCGTTCCCCAGGCGAGAGCTCGAGGAAAGAAAGTTTTTGTTTGGACAGTTAATGAGTTCGTTGATGTGCAGTTCTGCGCGAGAATAGGCGTTGATATTGTGATTACAAATAAGCCGGCACTTGCACGCGAAGCGCTCGGCTATTCTTAAGCCATGACCACTTTCGCGTATCTGGGCCCTGTGGGAACCTTTACCGAATCGGCATTAAAGCAAATCACAACCAATTCCGATAGTTTGATTCCATTCGCCAATGTAACTGCCACTCTCGATGCGGTTCGCTCTGGATTGGCGACTCATGCCCTAGTTCCCATAGAGAATTCAGTAGAGGGTGTCGTTGCTCGGACTCTCGATGAACTTGCAACTGGAGATCCATTAATCATTACCGGGGAAGTGACGCTTTCCATCACTTTCTCCCTCATGGCGAAGCAAGCAACTAACAAAATCTTGCGAATCGCGACGCATCCCCACGCTGAGGCACAATGTCGGACTTTTATTGCTCATCATTATCCTGATGCAGAGATCATTTCGACTGCCTCGACCGCTGCTGCTGCTGAAGCCTTATCTCGTGGTGAATTTGATGCGGCTATTGCGGCGCCTATGGCGGCGGAGTATTACGACCTTGAAGTGATCGCTTCAAATATTGGTGATAATGATGGAGCGGTGACTCGCTTTGTCTTGGTTACAAAACCGGGATTCATTCCCGCACCAACGGGACACGATCGCACCTCTCTTGCGGCTTTCATCGGTCGTGATCATGCAGGGGCACTTTTGGAAGTCCTTACCGAGTTTTCAGTGCGTGGCGTGAATTTAACTTTCATTCAAAGTCGGCCGACTGGTCGTGAACTTGGTCATTATCATTTCATTATTGATGCAGAGGGCCACATCAACGATGCACGGGTAGGAGACGCGCTGACTGGCTTGCGCAGAATATGCGAAGATCTCCGATTCCTTGGATCGTATCCTCGTGCAGACAAGATCGCTCCTACTTCAGTGGAACGATCCAGTGATGCTTCTTTTGAAGAGTCAACCAATTGGCTCGATAACGTACGGCAAGGACGGGCAGTATGATCGATATAAAATTCATTCGCGATAATCCAGATGTGGTTCGCAAATCACAAATTGGACGAGGTGAAGATCCAACCATCGTTGATCAGGTTCTTGCAGCCGATGAAGAGCGAAGAAATGCCATCGTGGAATTTGAAGGGTTACGAGCAGAACAAAATATCTTTTCGAAATCCGTTGGGGCGGCAAGCGGGGATGAAAAGCAATCGCTTTTGGAGAAAGGCAAAGTTCTCTCCGTTCAAGTCAAGGCTGCTGATGCACGACGGGCAGTAGCTGAGGCCAAATCAAGTCAACTAGCTTTACAACTTTCCAATGTGCTTGATCCCTCTGCCCCCATAGGCGGCGAGGCGGATTTCGTCGTACTTGAGCACATAGGGGAACCTCGCAATTTTTCAGAAGCAGGTTTTGAACCAAGAGATCACGTTGAGCTGGGCAAATTACTAGGCGCAATTGATACCGAGCGCGGAGCGAAAGTTTCCGGAGCTCGTTTTTATTACCTCACTGGCGTTGGTGCACTCTTGGAATTCGCTCTGATTAACTATGCAATTTCTACCGCTGTGCAGGCCGGATTTACCCCAATGATCACTCCTGTATTGGTAAAACCTCCCGCCATGGAAGGAACGGGATTTCTAGGGCAGGCCGCGGAAAATGTCTTCACTCTTGAAAAAGATGACTTCTATTTGGTTGGTACTAGCGAAGTACCGCTTGCTGCCTTCCACATGGATGAAATTATCGATGCCAACAAGTTGCCTTTGCGTTATGCGGGTTACTCCACTTGTTTTCGCAGGGAAGCAGGAACCTACGGAAAAGACACCCGTGGAATTATCAGGGTTCATCAATTTGATAAAGTAGAAATGTTCTCATTTTGCCGTTTAGAAGAGGCGCAAATTGAACATCAAAAACTACTTCAATGGGAGAAGGATTTTCTCAACGCCATGGAAATTCCCTTCAGAGTTATTGATGTTGCCTCTGGCGATTTAGGGTCGAGTGCCATTCGAAAATATGATTGTGAAGCATGGATTCCTACTCAGGGCACTTACCGCGAAGTCACCAGCACATCTAACTGCACGGATTTTCAAGCAAGAAGATTGAATATTCGGATGAGAGATGGACAAGATGTCTCATCAATTGCCACCTTGAATGGAACTCTCGTCGCAATTCCCCGAATGATCGTCGCAATTCTTGAGAATCATCAAAATGCAGACGGAAGTGTAAATGTTCCCGCCGCTCTACAACCATTCTTAGGAATGTCACGATTCGAGCTGGTGTGAATTCACGCCCCAAACTCATTGCGTCAGATTTAGATGGCACCATCGTCGCGCACTATGGTGAGATCTCACAGCGCACTATCGATGCTTTTCTGAAAGCCCACGATCTTGGTATCGAGATTTTCTTTGTGACAGGACGTCCACCGAGGTGGATGCCAGAGATTCAGGCCGCATTCGGAATAGGTACTGCGATCTGTGGCAATGGTGCGATGTTGTACAACATGGAAACAGACAAAGTTGTTGAAGAGTGGCTACTTTCGGTTGACGCACAATTAGAAAGTATTGCGAGGTTAAGGGCGCTCATTCCCCAAATATCTTTCGCCGTCGAAAATCATCGATATTTCCATAGAGAAAAAGCCTACGTACCTCATTGGGATGTTGGGTTAGATAATGTTGGTGTGGATTACATTGAGCCGAAAGTAACTGAACCAGCTTTGAAACTTTTGGCGCGATGTTCTGAACAAGAACTCAGCGCAGATGAAATGTTGGCGATCGCACTACCAGCGCTAGATGGATTAGTAACCGTGACCCACTCCAATGCAAATGATTCACTTCTTGAGATTTCAGCTCTTGGGGTTTCAAAAGGCGCGACTCTTGCTAGATTAGCAACACGCCTTGGAATTGATGCGAAAGATTGCGTTGCTTTTGGCGATAACCCCAACGATTTTTCAATGTTGGAATGGGCGGGTCGTTCGTATGCCATGGCGAATGGACACCCTGATGGAATAAAACATGCGAAAAACCTCGCTCCGGATATCGCAGAAGATGGAGTGGCGCAAATTATTGAGGAATTGCTTCAACTACCTGCTTAAGGCCCACTTCGGGTAGATTACGCGGCGGAGGGCTCGCATAGCGGCCGAGTGCACCGGTCTTGAAAACCGGCAAGGGAAACCTTCGAGGGTTCAAATCCCTCGCCCTCCGCTCTTTTTTGATCTTGGGTTGAAGTTTGCCTTCCATAAAGCGGGAAATGACGAGCGGTTGAGGCCGTGTGGTTCAATTCATAGGACTATGAGCGCGAAACCGCCTAGCCAATCACCCCACGAGGCGCGAAACTGCTCCCTAACCTGTTTTGGCCACATATTGAGCCGCGGGCAAAAGGAGATGGTGCATGTCTGGAGTTTTCTCATCTACACGGGCAAAGATTTCTGAGCGGACCCTTCGAACTGACAAGTGGTGGTTGCAGCCGGCCTTTATCGTGCTCGTTCTCTCCTCTTTCATTGTGTACGCGACATTTCGCGCATTCGAAAATAACAACTACTTCTCGCAGGGTAATTCACTTATCTCCCCTTTCTATTCTCCGTGTTTGTCCAAAGCATGCGTCGATGGATCCTCACTTGTCGGAACACCGATTGGGATCCTTCATATCTTTGGTGCCACGGTTTCTCCCTCACTCTTTATTTTGCTCTTTCCGCTGGGCTTCCGACTCACGTGCTACTACTACCGAAAAGGCTATTACCGCTCTTTCTGGATGTCCCCTCCTGCATGTGCAGTCGCAGAACCTCATAAGACTTACACCGGTGAGACGAGAGCCCCGCTTATTCTCCAAAATGCACACCGGTACTTTTTTTACGCAGGTCTAGTTCTTAATGTCTTCCTATCTGTAGATGCGGTTCTCGCCTTTCGTCGTGAAGTAGATGGTCGAATGCAGTGGGGCCATATTTCAGTGGGCACTTTAGTTTTGCTTGCCAACGCAACATTTCTATGGCTCTACTCAGCTTCTTGCCACACATGTCGACATACAGTTGGTGGGCGCTTACGGAATTTTTCCAAACATCCTGTCAGATATAAGGCTTGGACTTATATTTCCATTCTGAATCACAAACACCAAAATTTTGCATGGATTTCACTCTTTGGCGTTGCATTTGCAGATTTTTATGTGCGACAAGTTTCAGCCGGCTCAATCACTAACTTCTTCTTCTTCTAAGGGGCGCTCACAATGTCAACTATCGAACGCCATGAATATGATGTAATCGTTATTGGTGCAGGCGGTGCAGGACTTCGTGCTGCAGTAGAAGCACGCGAGGCAAATCTTCGAGTGGCCATTATTTGTAAGTCACTTTTCGGGAAAGCACACACCGTGATGGCAGAAGGCGGCGCTGCTGCTTCTATGGGAAACGTCAATGAAAAAGATAATTGGCAAGTCCACTTTAGAGACACGATGCGAGGTGGAAAGTTCCTTAATCACTATCGCATGGCAGAACTTCATGCGAAAGAATCTCCAGATCGGATTTGGGAGCTAGAAACATGGGGAGCGCTCTTTGATCGCACAAAAGAGGGAAAGATTTCGCAGAGAAACTTTGGTGGGCATGAATATCCACGTCTAGCACACGTTGGAGATCGCACTGGACTTGAGCTTATCCGAACGATGCAGCAAAAGATTGTTGCTCTGCAACAAGTAGACGGTAGAAAGACCGGGTCGATGGAGGCAAATATCAAAGTATTTGCCGAACTAACTGTGACGGAAATCTTGAAAGAAAAAGATCAAATTGCTGGTGTCTATGGATATTGGCGCGAGACGGGCGCGGAAGTTTTGTTTGAAGCCCCGACTGTCATTATCGCAACAGGTGGAGTTGGTAAGACTTTTAAAATCACTTCAAACTCTTGGGAAGGTACAGGAGATGGTCACGCTCTCGCATTGAAAACTGGGGCAAATTTGGTAGATATGGAATTTCTCCAATTTCATCCAACGGGCATGGTCTGGCCGCCGTCGGTGCGTGGAATTCTTGTCACGGAATCAGTGCGCGGAGAAGGTGGCGTACTTACCAATACAGCTGGTGAACGCTTTATGTTCAAGTACATTCCGGATGTTTTTATTGATAAATATGCTGACAACGAGGCTGAAGCAGATCGTTGGTATTTAGACCAAGATAACAACCGTCGGCCTCCAGAGTTGCTCCCTCGCGATGAGGTAGCTCGCGCAATTAACTCAGAAGTTAAAGCAGGGCGAGGCACTGAGCATGGGGGAGTTTTCCTCGACGTATCTAAGCGTTTAAGTGCAGAGGTAATTAAGAAACGTCTTCCATCTATGTGGCATCAATTTTTTGAACTTGCTGGAGTAGATATTACGAAAGAGCCCATGGAAGTTGGCCCTACATGCCACTACGTCATGGGTGGAGTCGAAGTTGACCCAGATACAGCGGCTGCGGTGGGCGTTCCTGGGTTATTTGCAGCAGGGGAAGTCGCTGGTGGGATGCACGGCTCAAATCGTCTCGGCGGAAATTCACTTTCAGATCTTTTGGTATTTGGTCGAAGGGCAGGAATTGGCGCCTCAGAATATGCGAACAAAGCAACGCGCATTCCTGTGAGCGAGGCTTCCATCAAGGCCGCTTCTGCAAGAATCGAAGCCCCCTTCAACCGAGAAGGTGGAGAGAATTCCTATTCTCTCCATGCTGAATTGCAAGAGATAACTCACAATCTTGTAGGCATAGTTCGTACCGGCGCAGAACTGAAAGAGGCAATTGCAAAAATCGCTGACATTCGCAAACGAAGCGCAAACGTTTCGGTAAGCGGGGGACGGCATTTCAATCCAGGTTTCCACTTGGCATTTGATTTAGACAATATGTTGTTGGTCGCTGAGAGCACTGCAAAATCAGCAATTCTCCGTGAAGAGTCTCGCGGTGGACACACACGAGACGATTTCCCTGGGATGAACGATAAGTGGCGACAGATCAATCACATTTCAAGTTTTGATGGCACTCAGGTCACTATTAAAGCTCAACCCCTTCCGGCAATTCCAAAAGAACTCTTTGATTTATTTGATGTGCATGAATTAGAGAAGTACATGACCGCAGACGAAATTGCGAAAGGTGGATCCAAATAATGTCGCGCAATCTAAATATGAGAATCTGGCGCGGTAATGCAGCAGATGGCGGCCTAGAAAATGTTGTTGTCGAAGCCAATGAAGGCGAAGTAGTTCTCGATGTTATCCACCGTGTGCAAGCAACCCAAATGGGAGACCTTGCTGTGCGTTGGAATTGTAAAGCCGGCAAATGTGGATCATGTTCGATGGAGATTAATGGAAGACCACGACTTGCTTGCATGACTCAAATTTCATCTTTCAAAGAAGAGGAGACCATCACGGTCACACCCCTTCGTGCTTTCCCTGTAATTAAAGATCTCGTTACGGATGTATCTTTCAATTATCGTAAAGCGATGGAAGTACCCGCCTACGCTCACCCTGTTCATTTAGCGCCAGGTGAGGCTCGTATGGAACAGGTAGATGTCGAGCGGAGCCAAGAATTCCGAAAATGTATCGAGTGTTTCCTATGTCAAGATACTTGCCACGTTATTCGAGATCATGAAGAGAATAAGAAGTCCTTTGCTGGACCTCGATTCTTCATTCGGATTGCAGAGCTCGATATGCATCCTTTGGACACTTTGCGTAATCGCAAGCAAACCGCGCAGACAGAACATGGCCTTGGAATGTGCAATATCACCAAGTGCTGTACGGAGGTCTGTCCAGAACACATCCGCATCACGGATAACGCCATTATTCCTATGAAAGAGCGCGTAGTGGACGTGAAATACGATCCGCTTCGGTGGTTGGGCTCCAAAATTCGCAAGCGCGAGGGTATTCTTTAAAGTATGCAATTACTCTTTCGTTGGGCCGCGCTCGCACTTGCCTTCTGGGCAGCAACCGCAATAGTTCCGGGTATTACAGTCAATGGAAAAGTTGGCACCTATCTCTGGGTTGCCTTGCTTTTTGGGTTGATTAACGCCGTCTTTGGCTCAATTGTTAAATTGCTGACCTTCCCCGTCACTCTCGTAACTTTTGGGCTCTTTCTCATTGTTATCAATGCCGCCATGCTTTCACTTACCGGACGTTGGAGTACTGCACTCGATGTGAAAGATTTCTGGTCGGCGCTCTTTGCAAGCGTGATCATTAGCGTGGTCACGACTTTGCTGCGCGGCTTCTACAAAAAGGTTTAATTATCCTTCGCTCGACCCGTTGGGTTGCTCTAGGAGGAGTCCTCGGTTCATTGTTGCGTTGGGGACTTTCAAGCCTTTTTAGCCATTCTCGAAATGGAACACTTGCCGCAAATGTACTTGGCGTTGCGCTCGCATCCTTCTTCCTTGTGACCATGGAAAGAAGGGGTAACGAAAATTTACGACATTTTTTACTTCCTGGTTTTTGTGGAGGGCTAACTACATTTAGTGCGGTGGCCTTTCAGACGGTAGGTCCTGAAAGAGGCGGTGTCTACTACTTGGTGGAAAGCGTTGTCTTCAGCGTTCTGGTGGTCTTGATTTGTATTCCAGTAGCCAGAAGAGCAATTAAGGCGAAGTCATGACGGCTATTTACATCATTCTTGGAGCCGCTATTGGTGCGCCAAGTAGATTTCTCTTAGATCAACACCTTCGCCGCTTTATCAAATATCCTTATGGGATCTTGATCATTAACGTTCTTGGATCATTTATTTTGGGTTTGTGCATAAAGACTTCACATAATTTTCATTCATTTGTAGGGATTGGTTTTTCGGGAGCATTTACAACATGGTCGACTTTCATCTTAGATCTCTATCTTGCCTATGAATTGAAACGATACAAAGAGGTCGCCTATAACCTTTTCCTATCACTTACATTTGGTCTTCTTGCCGCGTGGATCGGAATTCAGCTAGTCAGTTAAACTGGCCATCCAGCTTTCGATGTCATCAGGATGACGAGGCAAAGCGTTACTCAGAATTCTGCATCCATCGGCGGTGACGACGACATCATCTTCAATGCGAATTCCGATTCCACGGAATTCGGGAGCAAAAAGTTCGTCATCAGGTTGGATATACAGTCCAGGTTCGACTGTGAGTACATGGCCGATCTGCAAAACGCCCTCTGAATACTGATCTTTTCTCGCCTGAGAACAATCATGCACATCCATACCAAGCATGTGGCTCACTCCATGAAGTGTCCAACGACGATGAAGTCCCATTTCGGGCTTAAGCGATTCTTCTGCGCTAACTGTTAGGACACCCATATCTGCAAGGCCATGGGCCAACACCGTTTGCGAAGCGATATTGATATCCGCAAATTTTGCTCCTGGCTTTACCGCTGCAAAACCAGCGTTTTGTGCTTCCATAACCAACATATATAGCGAGCGCTGAGCAGGTGAAAACTTTCCATTAATTGGAAGTGTGCGAGTCACATCTGCTGTGTAGTAGGACTCCATCTCAACACCAGCATCAAGCAAAATTAGTTCGCCAAGCCGGACCTCACCATCGTTGCGAATCCAGTGCAATACGCATGCATGAGGACCTGAAGCAGCAATTGTGTTGTACCCAAGTTCATTGCCTTCTACCCGCGCGCGACCGTAAAAGGCCGCGTCAATAACGCGTTCACCACGTTTTGTTTTTGTCGCGGCAGGGAGCACGCGGACTACATCGGCGAATCCGCGAGCGGTGGCGTCACAAGCGGCTTGCATCTCCGCAATTTCGTATTCATCTTTTATCAATCGCGCTGCCGAGACGAATTCCACAAACTCTGCTTCGCCTTTATGTTTCTTTATTTTTTCGTCAATTGTTGAATCTTCACCGCGAAGCAGAATGGTTTCCTTTGTGCCTTTGAGTAAATCATCTATTTCCTCGACATGACGTGTCTCTAATTGCCATCGAGCATGCGCTTCGTCAATCGTGAATCGACGACCGACCCATAGTTCGCCATATTTGGCATTGCGATAAAAAGCATCTGTGTCACGTGTAGATCGTGGATGAATAAAAAGGATTGGATCATGACCAGTTGCAGTTGGTTCCATAACAAGGACTGAGTCAGCAGTGGCTTCAACTCCCTGAACTCCTGTGTAATAGGCGAATGCAGAGTGAGGTCGAAAGTTGTAATCAGAGTCATTGGAGCGAACTTTGAAATTGCCGGCCGGGATAATCACACGAATTCCCGGATAAGCAGCAGACAGTCGGGCCCGTCGAGCTATACACCAGGACACTGCTGGCGCCGGTGTTATGCCGTGAAGATCTGAAGGCGCCCACCCTGTTCGCATAAAGTCAGCGAAAATGTCGGATGGCGCTACATCGTGAGGTCGTTGTGATTTGACAGATTTTTCACTCATTGGGGAAGCCTATCAACGCTAAATCACAGATGTTCGCTCAGTTCAACCTCTTTTTGTGTTCTGACCTACAAACTTGCGAGTAATTGCTTTCTATGTTTAGCCTGTAAACTGCCCGAGTACTTGGAGACGTCGCATAGCCCGGTCGAGTGCGCCTCACTGCTAATGAGGTAGGGGAGTTAAATCCCCTCGGAGGTTCAAATCCTCTCGTCTCCGCTCTATTCACATGTCGAGTGGAGGATTAGATGTCCCAGTTTCGAATTGCGATTGTTGGGGCGGGACCTGCAGGATATTTTGCGGCACAAGCTCTCCAAAATTCAGAAACCGAGGATCGAACTTTCGCGATAGACATGATTGAGCGTTTGCCGACTCCATGGGGTTTGGTCCGAAGCGGAGTGGCCCCAGATCACCCGAAGATTAAAACAGTTTCGAAGGTGTTCGAGAAGATTGCCGCTGTCCACAATTTTCGCTTGTTTGGCAACGTCGAACTGGGCACTGACATTTCAATGTCGGATTTAACTTCTCGGTACGACGCCGTGATTGTCGCAACTGGTTCTTCACTTGGAAGAAAACTTGGAATTCCCGGCGAAGAACTTAAAGGTTCACTATCCGCTGCAGATTTCGTGCCTTGGTACAACGGCCACCCAGATTTTGCTGGTCTTGAAGTACCGCTAGATTGCGATACCGCTGTGGTGATTGGTGCAGGAAATGTCGCGATGGATGTTGCTCGAATGCTGGCCCTAAACCCTGCTGAACTTGATCCGACCGACACTGCGGATCATGCGATTGCCGCTCTGAAGAAAAGTGCAATGCGAAGAGTAATTCTTTGTGCACGCCGTGGGGCCGAGCACGCTGCCTTTACATCGCCCGAACTGCGCGAACTTCCTAAATTAGAGCACACCAACGTGCTCATGAGCGCCGCAGAAGTCGAGGCCGCTCTTCTTCGTGTGGGCGCGGAGCCTGAGAAAGATGTTAAAAATAATCTTGGCGCGATGGAATTGATAACACAGAAGGAGCCAACTTCTCACGAAAGAACTCTTGAGTTTGAATTTTTACTGGCTCCAATTGAAATCCACGGAAGAGACCGCGTGGAAGAAATAGTTTTGGGAATCAACAAGATCGAAGGCAACAAAGTTATTTCAACAGGTGAAACGAAAACTATCAAGTGTGGATTGGTGATTTCTGCTATTGGGTATTCAGCAGAACCAATTGATGGCGTTCCTTTTGCACAGGGAAAAGTTGATAACAATGACGGTCGAGTTCCTCACTCGAATATATACGCAGTTGGTTGGGCAAAGCGCGGACCTTCCGGTGTTATCGGTACCAATAAGAGCGACGCTGCCGAAGTTGTAAAATTGCTAGTAGACGATCTTCCTGTTTTGCCTAAGAACGCCGGTGATGTAAGTGATCTTCTTAAATCTCATTCAATAATTACGCAATCACATTGGGAAAAAATAAATATTGCTGAAGTGTCTGCTGGTGAACCACTTGGTAAACCTCGGGTAAAAGCAGTAGTGAAAGAGGAACTTCTTAAGCACGCTGGTTACTAAGGATTGATAAGCGACCTTAAAAAGCGCGCTATTTGGGTCGATTCCAGAAAACAGGTACTATTCGCAAGTTATACAAGCGGCCGTAGCTCAACGGATAGAGCATCTGACTACGGATCAGAAGGTTAGGGGTTCGAATCCCTTCGGCCGCACAAATTCGACTCCCGTCGCCTTTCACTTGAGGGGTCGAACTTTTTTATAACTGGCATCAAGCACGGGCGACTATCCCCGCGGGTGTTTCTCTATTTTTCTAGCATTCTCTCTATTGCATCGCTTGCGGCTATAGGACCACCGGCGAATAGAAAAGCGGCGGCGATCTTCCGTGCCCCTTCAGTTAACTTCATAGCTTCATAGACTTTTGCTTTCAGCCGGGCAGAAGTCAAGCGTTTTGCTGGAAGCCTCGTCCCAGCTTTACTTACTTCAACTCGACGTGCGACCTCGAACTGGTCTCTTCCAAATGGCACTGCACAAACTGGGACTCCTCGCGCAAGAGCCTTCTGTGTGGTGCCCATCCCGCCATGGGTGATAGCGCAGACGGCACGGTTGAGAACAGCTCCATGGGAGATGAATTTCTCAACCCGTGCATTCGCTGGGACCACAAACCCCTCAATGTCTATTGATGGTGCAGTGACGATGACAAAAAGATCTTCTTCAGCAAGTGCCTCCAATGTCGCCTTAACCAATTTCTCGTCAGCTTGGTATTCGGAGGAAGTCGTAACAAGCACAATGGGACGGTCAATCTTAGAGAGCCATTCAGGTTCCGTCTCATCAGGATCCCAGTCGCAAGGTCCCACGAGTGCGATATTCGATGGCCAATCACTCCGTGGGTATTCAAATGGTTCAGCCGTCAGAAGCAGAAGCAGCGGTGGGGTGAGGTATAGGTCCTCCGCATTCTTGAGTTCTGCTAGACCGAGGGATTTCCTAATTGCGTTGTATGGCGGCAAAGTGGTGCGTTCTATAGTCCCGATCATCAGCGGACCTAGGATCTTGTCGCGCAAACGTCCAAGCGGCCCGCGAGCTGGAGGTAGGCCAAAACCAAAGGGGGGCGCGTCCTTCGAGCTCAAAGGAGCAGGGTAGGGGCAGAAGCTTGCCCATGAATTTCCCCATGTCTCGGCAACTGCCTGTGCGCCCCAACTATTGGTGTCAATGATTAAGTAATCGGGGTGAACTTCCTCAATTGCCGAACGCAAGTCCGGGACTTCAATTGCCGAACGATCGACAAATGTGGCAACGCTGGCAGCAAGAGCTGCCCTGGCATTTGATTGTTGCCAGTCCTGATGAATAGTTGCCTCGATTCGAGGATCGATTGACTTTGCTTCGAAACCCAGCTCTCGCATGCGCGTTACTTCCCCTAACAATGTCCGAGCGAAAATCTGGTGACCTCTCCGTTGTAGCTCTAAGAGAATGGGCGTTAGAGGATAGAGATGTCCACGTGCGGGTGATGTGTAGGCGAGTATCCGTGCCATTAGTTATCCCTTGTCAGGTTGTCGAGCATCTCGATTAGGGCTTTTTCAGTGGATTTGGAACTGAGACCGGAATCTCGGCGCAAAATTTTCCAAGTGTAGATGTCGCAGATTGCCACGTATTGGGCCAGCCGGATTTTGCGCTGTGCGCTGGGCAGCGAAGACAATTTTGGTGCGAACACGGCACGGCACCATTCTTGATGCTGTTTCCTACCGATATCTACAATTTCGGAAAGAGCCGGAAGTCGAAATTCCTCCGCGAGCATTCGCAGGACGCGATCGCCCATAATCTCGTAATGAGCAACAAGTTG
>JANYDL010000027.1 GCA_025363635.1 Actinomycetes bacterium | reverse complement strand
GGCTTAATTGGCACTTCGATTTGGCCATCTAAAGAATCGACCTTGAGGGTTGTGCCCAGAGCTGCGGCGACCATCGAGATGCTCAGAGAAAGATGCAAAGTATTACCTTCACGGACCAAAAATTCGTGTGGGGATTGCAGAATCTCAATATATAAATCGCCAGCGGGACCACCACCTGGGCCGACTTCGCCCTTTCCACTCATTTGTATGCGATTGCCGGTTTCAACCCCAGCAGGAATTTTTACGGGAATTGTTTGCCGAGATCGGACTCGTCCGTCACCGGCACACTCGCGACAAGGATCGGAAATGACAGAGCCAAAACCCTGACAATTTGCGCACGGGCGACTGGTCATGACCTGTCCAATAAACGAGCGAGTCACTTGCTGAGTTTCTCCGCGTCCTTTGCAAATACCGCAGGTGCTTGGGCTGGCTCCTTCTGCGCACCCTGACCCACGACATTTTTCACACAAAATTGCGCTTTCAACGCTGATCTCGCGCTCGACTCCAAAACATGCTTCCATCAAACTCACTTCAATGCGGATGAGCGCATCTTGTCCGGCACGTACTCGCGGACGCGGTCCTCGACTACCACCACCTCCACCAAAGAATGCATCCATGATGTCGCCGAAACCAAAACCACCATTCCCAAAATTGCCAAAGTTATTCCCACCACCCGCATCATAATTTTGGCGTTTGGCAGAATCGCTCAAGACTTCATAGGCGGCCGTAATCTCCTTGAAACGTTCTTGCGTTTCTGGATCTGGGTTTACATCAGGATGGAGTTCGCGGGCCAATTTTCTATAGGCTCGCTTAATCCGTTCTTGATCTGCGTCTCGCTCTACTCCAAGCACTTCATACAAATCAGCCACTACGAACCCTCATTCAAGTAGCGACCTACATAACTTGCAACGGCGGAGACCGAGGCGATTGAAGCGGCATAGTCCATGCGAGTCGGGCCAATAATTCCCAGTGCACCCACTGAATGAGATTGGGATCCGTACCCCATTGTGACAAGGCTTGTTTGACGCAGATTCTGTTCACTTTGTTCTTGTCCTATTCTGACCTGAACCGTATCTCCGACATCACCTAAGAGTCGAAGCAGAACTACCTGCTCTTCAAGCGCCTCCAAAATCGGATGAATCTGTGCCGAGAAATCCTCGCGAAATCTTGCCAAGTTTGCGGTGCCGCCGAGGACAATCCTTTCTTCAGGCCGCTCGAGAGACATTTCAGAGATAGTCGAAATGATTGGGCTAGCATCCACTCGGGCTGAGCCGCTGTAAATTTCAAGAAGACCTATTAAAAGACGGGCTACATCGACGAGTCTTTCACCCAAAGTTAAATTATTCATTTTTGCTCGTAACTCTGACAAGAAACTATCAGATAAATCGTGGTCAAATTCAACGACTCTTTGTTCAACGCGTCCCGCATCTGTTATCAGAATGACCATGATACGCGATGGAGTCAGCGCCACGAGTTCGACATGACGCACCCGTGATCGCACAAGTGATGGATACTGAACAACCGCTACCTGTTTCGTTAAATCTGCAAGTAGGCGAACAGTGCGCATCACGACATCGTCAAGATTTTCAGCACCTTCAAGAAAACTTTCAATTGCGCGCCGCTCTGCCGAAGATAAGGGTTTAAGGGACGACAACCTGTCGACAAAGAAGCGATATCCGCGATCGGTGGGAATTCTCCCTGCACTCGTATGAGGGTGAGTGATCAACCCCTCTTCTTCAAGGAGTGCCATCTCATTACGAATCGTGGCAGGAGAAATTCCAAGTCCGTGTCGATCTGCAATTGCCTTAGATCCAACAGGTTCCTGGGTTGCTACGTATTCATCAACGATTGCTCGAAGAATCTCAAGACGACGGGATTCCATAAGGGGTACAGGTTACTACACAACTAATTCGCGGACGATTCGATCCGCGATCAAGCGTCCTTGAGGTGTGAGTTGCAAGAAACCCTGTTCCCATCGATCTCGGTCGAGATGGCCAGATCGGGAATATTCTTCAACTCGATCTTGTTGACCTGGCGCCAATGTGCTCAATTCAATTCCTTGCTTCATTCGTATCGAGAGCATGATCGACTCATCACTTTGCTGCGAATGGGTCAAAACTTCTCGATCTTTCTCTGGCGAATTTCCTGCTAATAAAGCCGATGTGTATTGGGTTGGGTGTTTTACATTCCACCAACGAATTCCATCTATATGGGAATGAGCACCCGGTCCTAGCCCCCACCAATTTGCGTTCTTCCAGTATGCAGTGTTGTGTCTAGAAGCGTGTCCAGGTTTAGACCAATTACTCAATTCGTACCAAGATAGGCCTGCATCTTCACAAAGTTGATCTACCAATAGATACATATCCGCCATGAGGTCATCGATGGGCATAGCTAATTCACCGCGTTTTATTTGTGTAGCCAATTTCGTGCCTACTTCGACGATGAGAGCGTACGCACTTAAATGATCTACGCCGAGCGCGAGCGCTGTCTCTACCGAAAATCTCCAATCTTCGAGTGATTCGCCCGGTGTACCGTAGATTAGATCGAGACTTACACTCTCGAATCCAGCGCTTCGGGCAGCTTCCACTGCAATCGAAACGTTTTCTGGACGGTGCGTTCTATCCAGAACTTTTAATACATGCGCTTTCGCCGACTGCATTCCAAAGGAAATTCTATTAAAACCAACTTCGCGCAATTGAATAAGTTTCTCTGAATTAACCGAGTCAGGGTTTGCCTCCAAAGTGATTTCGCAATCTTCAGATATTTGCCAACCCTGCCGGAGTGCCTCGATCACACGACCCAATGTGGGGGCGGGGAGCAAACTCGGAGTTCCTCCTCCAAAAAATATTGATGGAACCTCTACGCCGGCATAGTTTCTTGCTAACTCTATTTCTCGGATTACCGCATCAACATAGTCACCTGAAACCGTCTCAAGAGTCCCGTTGTGAAGTAACTCTGTTGGCGTATAGGTGTTGAAGTCGCAATAGCCGCAGCGTCGAAGGCAATATGGAACATGCACATAAAAGGAGAGAGCGGACACGGCTATTTTCTATCGGCTTTCGCCTTATCAATATCAGCATCGGTGGCAAGGGCGGCGACAAATGCCTCTTGAGGCACTTCGACACGGCCGACCATCTTCATTCGCTTCTTGCCTTCCTTCTGCTTCTCCAGAAGTTTGCGCTTACGAGAGATATCTCCTCCGTAGCACTTTGCAAGAACATCCTTGCGAATCGCGCTGATCGTTTCACGAGCGATGATCCGGGCGCCGATTGCCGCTTGAATAGGAACTTCAAACTGTTGCCGTGGAATGAGTTGGCGAAGTTTTCCCGTCATCATGAGCCCGTATGCGTATGCCTTATCGCGATGAACAATTGCGCTGAATGCATCGACAGGTTCGCCTTGCAACAAGATATCTACTTTTACTAAGTCGCCTTCAGCGTCTCCAATCGCTTCATAATCCAAAGATGCATAACCACGAGTACTCGACTTCAATTTATCGAAGAAATCGAAAACGATTTCGGCAAGGGGAAGCGTGTATCGGATTTCAACGCGATCTTCAGACAAATAATCCATGCCCAGTAATACGCCTCGACGCTGTTGGCAGAGCTCCATGATCGCACCTATGAATTCGCTAGGTGCAAGAATCGTTGATCTCACAATTGGTTCTTCAACACTAACGATTTTTCCTTCAGGGAACTCACTTGGATTGGTGACGGTGACAGATTTTCCGTCGTCAAGCACTACTTGATATACAACGTTTGGTGCCGTAGAGATAAGGCTGAGATTTGATTCTCGCTCAAGTCTCTCTCGCACAATCTCCATGTGAAGTAGGCCTAAAAAACCACATCGAAAGCCAAAACCAAGGGCTGCGGATGACTCTGGTTCATAAACCAAAGCAGCATCGTTGAGTTGTAATTTATCAAGCGCTTCGCGAAGTAAGGGATAGTCAGCGCCATCGAGGGGATAGAGACCCGAAAAAACCATGGGTTTTGGGTCTTTATATCCAGCTAAAGGTGTCTTTGTTGGGTTGTTGTAATTCGTAACAGTGTCTCCGACACGAGATTGACGAACGTCCTTGACTCCCGTGATGAGATATCCAACTTCGCCTACTCCTAAGCCTTTGCTTGGAACTGGCTCTGGTGAAATCACACCTACTTCTAACATCTCATGTCGAACACCAGTGGAAAACATCTGAATTTGATCTCTTGCCGATAGATGACCATCCACCACTCTCACGTACGTTACGACCCCGCGATAAACGTCATAGACGGAGTCGAAAATCAGCGCTCGCGCTGGTGCGTTTGCGTCACCTTTCGGAGCGGGAATTTGAGCAACGATTTGATCAAGCAGATCAGCAACCCCATCACCTGTTTTTCCTGAAACTCGGAGGCAGTCGCTCGGCTCGCAACCAATCAATTTTGCAAGTTCGGCCGCGAATTTATCTGGTTGAGCAGCAGGCAGATCAATTTTATTTAGCACCGGAATAATTTTAAGATTGTTTTCCATCGCCAAATATAAATTAGCTAATGTCTGCGCTTCAATTCCCTGCGCACAATCCACGAGAAGAACTGCGCCCTCGCTCGCAGCAAGCGATCGCGAAACTTCATAGGTAAAGTCCACGTGACCGGGTGTGTCTATCATATTGAGGATATATTCATGGCCATCAATGCCCGAACGCCAAGGCAGGCGTACCGCTTGTGACTTAATGGTGATTCCACGTTCGCGCTCAATATCCATGCGATCTAAATATTGCTCACGCATATTGCGTGGATCTACAACTTCAGTGATGCCCAACATTCGATCGGCCAGAGTCGATTTACCGTGATCGATGTGCGCGATGATGCAGAAATTACGAATCTGCGCTGGGTCAGTGGCAGCGGGTTGAGGCGCCTTGGCAAGTGGAATTGCAGGCATGAACTTAGCCTCGCTGTTGGGGTGCTAGAAAATTAACGTACGCCAGCTTTAGAAGCTGACGCATTTGCGGCCTTAGCCATGGAGGACTTCTTATTAGCGGCAGAGTTCTTGTGTATAACGCCCTTGGCTACGGCAACATCCAAAGCCTGTGAGGCGCTCTGAAGTTCGGTCGCAATCGCGGCGCTGTCGCCGGTTGAGACGGTATCGCGGAATTTGCGCACGGCGGTCTTAATGGATGATCGAACCGACTTGTTACGAAGGCGAGCCTTCTCATTGGTCTTGATTCGCTTAATCTGAGACTTAATATTTGCCACGCGCGCTTATCCTCTTCGTTGGTGTCGTTGGTGAAATTAGGGAGAAAAGCCCCGATTGGGCTAATTCACAAGGTCGAAGGCTACCAGCGATGGGCTATGAGGCTCAAATTGATCTAATTGCTCAAATGCGAGCGCGAGCGATCTCTGAAACAGCCTTCTCAAGGGCGTAAATCGGATCCGAACTCGCACCCTTTACCTCGGCATCTGCTCGGGCAATGGCGCCCACCGCCCGAGCAATACCCGCCGGGGTCCACGAACTCAGTTGGCGGCGGGCCTTATCTACCTGCCAAGGTGCCATTCCAAGAGAACCCGCAATCTCAAAAGATTTTGCACCACGGCTTGTTCCAGAAACCTTGGCTAGGCCTCGCAGTGCCGATGCGATTGCACTAGTCACCATGACAGGATCGGTGCCGGTCGCTAAAGCGCTTCGAAGCGTAAGAAGTGCTCGAGAAACATCTCCATCCAAACAAGCATCTGCAACATCGAACCCCGAGGTTTCCACTCGCCCTTGGTGATATTTTGCAATCATCTCTTCGTCTATAACCCCGGTCGTGTCAGATGCAATTTGGCTGGCAGCAGCACTGAGTTCACGAAGATCGCTGCCAATTGCTGAGACCAGCGCTGCAACGGCGCCAGGGGAAGCTTTACGTCTGAGGTCTAAAAGTAAATTGCGGACGAACTCTTGTTTCTCAGTATCTTTCTTGAGTGGATCGCAAGAGATGATATTTGCTTTTGCTTTTTTAATCTGATCAAGAAGTGCCTTACCTTTTACTCCGCCTTTATGCAAAAAAATAAGCGTCATAGTCTCGTCGACGTCGGAGAGGTAATTCGTAATTTCACCTTGTGAGTCAGAAGGTAAATCTTGTAAATCCTTTATGACAAGGGCACGATTTTCCGAAAAGAGGGAAGGGGCTAAGGCTTCCGAAATATCACCGACTTCAGATTCACTCGCAGAAATTGTTCTGACTTCAGCTTTATTGCTTTTCAATTCTGTGAGCAATTTAGTAAGGGCTCGATCGGCGAGAGCAGGTTCGGATCCCAGAAGAAGATAGATGCTCATGCCAACCTCACTTTCTTCCACCAAGCCCCGCCTGAAGTTCGCACCGTGAATTGATGATTGCGTGCTTTGATCGCAATCGCGCCAACCATATCCGTACGATAAATCCTGCTCCGAAGTCTAGCCAGTGCCGCGATAGTTCTTGGCGAGGGATGGCCATACGAATTGCCCACACCCACACTGATGATCGAAATGGTCGGTCGCACGCGATATAGAAAAGAGGAATCTTGATACACCGAACCGTGATGGGGCACCTTTAAGATATCGACTTGGCCTTCTTCTATCTGGGATTGCGGGCAGGGCTCCACGTCACCACTTGTGAGGAGAGAGAAATCTTGCGTCCGAATGTCCAGCGCGATGCTCGAATTGTTTATCACCGATCCATCACCTGGAAGGTCATTGCATGGAGGAGCATCGTTCGGAGGCCACAGAACCTCGATGGAAAGGGGTCCACGAAGACTTTTCATGGTCACTTTCGCGCCTCGGATTGGAGTCTGCGGAAGGAGGGGCGCAAGAAGAGTTAAGACGCGCTGACTTTCAATCGTGGACTGGTCGTTATTGCTCACCCACGCATTTTCAACGCGCCGATGCCGCAAGAGACCTGCAAGGCCTTCAACGTGATCGGCATGAAAATGTGTGAGCACCAGAAGTTCAACATTTTCAATGCCCAATTGACTCAAACATCGATCTTCCAAACCAGCATCGGGACCGGTATCGATAACAATGGCCCGGTGCTGGCCCAGATTGATAGCAAGAGAATCTCCTTGCCCAACATCGCAATTAGCAATCTCCCATTCTCCCCCGGGCCAATTCCCTATCCAACTTGTGGCGATGACAGATAGCAGAAGCAAAATAGAAAGAATTTTTCTACTTTTTGCCAAGATTAAAATGGAAATAACTGCCATAGTAATAAGAAAGCCAATAAGACCTTTACCCAAATTGAGAACTGGGAAGTTGCTAGCCCAATGCGCGACCCCTGCAATCCACGATGCAGGATAGTAAATGAAAGAGAGTAAATATTGAGATATTTGCGGATGTATCGGGGAGACAAGTGCAGCGAAAAATCCAATAATCGTTATCGGCGCCACCATTGGAGCGGCAAGTAGATTTGCAATGACGCTCATTAATCCAAAATATCCAGATAATGCAACCAGTATTGGGGCGCACATTAGGACGGCGGCAATCGGAGGGCTCAGAGCCTCCGCGAGGAACTTCGGAGTGAATCGACCCAAATAAATAGTGATACGTGGAGCGATGAGAATGAGTCCGGCCGTTGCTAATACTGAGAGTGCAAATCCCGGATCTCTGGCTTGCCATGGATCCCCGATGATGACTGCAGCAATCGCAAATCCAAGAGCGGCTACAGGATCTGATCGTTTGCCCAAGCCTCGGGCACACAGAACCACACTTGCCATCGCAGCTGCTCTGAGAACAGATGGCGAGGGACGTACCAAAGAAATAAAACATCCAAGCGCTACGGCTGTGAATATTAGGCGAGTTCGAATCCGACGGAAGAACCATTGAGCACTCCACAAAACAAAAAGGGAGATGATTGCGAAATTTGCACCGCTTACCGCCACTAGATGTGTGAGCCCGGAACGTTTCATCGCTATTCGAAAAGATTCTGACTGTAGTGATGTATCGCCCAAAACCATTCCAGGAATCAATGCACCGGCATCACCCTCGGGGGTATTTCTCCTTAATCCATCCCGAATCGATGCCATCACTAGCGCCCAGTGCGAAGGTGGCGTAAGGACTGTTATCGGACCACGAACCATGAAATTTCCAGCCACTCGGGATTCCTTTGTTCGCTTCACACGCCCCGATGCGACCACTTTTTGCCCAGGAAGTAGGCGAGCCAACCGCGTATCCGAGCCGAAAACTCGTATAGGGGTTCGTAGCCGATAGGTATGGAGACCGCTTTCTAAGAGAAGGGCAGAAGCCACGAAGGAGTAACTCGTTGGCGCTAAATTAGAACCGAAGACTTTTGGTTTCGTCTTTGATGGATCGCTCACGATCTGAAAAGTGATTGAGACCGTCGATCCAATTGACTGCGTTATTTCAGAACTCTGCAAACTCAATTGACGAAAGGACATCACAGCACTGCCGAGGAGCATTGCAATGGCAAGTACACCAACAAGAGAGTTGCGCTGGATTCCAGCCACCGAAACTATTATTAGAGTAAGAACGCAGATGCGCCATGGAGCAATCCAGCTCTGGGTCAGTGCTCCCGACCAAACCGCAGCACCAAGAAAAAGTGCTCGGAAATCCCTTAAACCCTTACTTTGCTTTTCAACTGCGCGAATTTTGCGCTACCAATTCCTGATACTTTTTGAAGTTCTTCGATGGTGGCAAAAGGACCATGTGATTTTCTGTATGCCACGATTCGCTCGGCTATGACCGGTCCTATGCCGGGCAGAGTATCAAAATCTTTCTCTGTCGCACGGTTGATGTTGATTGGACTGTTATTCGCTCGTGCGTGCGAAACAGAGGATCGTGCGTTGCCTGAAGAATTGCTTTGCTGATTTACCTGGGAATTTCTCGCGAGCGAAGTCGTGGTGGGTTCGACGTAAATTTGTTCTCCATCTTTCACAATTCGAGCGAGATTGATATCGCTAACATCGGTGCCCGAATTTGCACCTCCTGCAGCGGTTAAAGCATCGATGACTCGCGAATTTTCTGGCAATGAATAGACTCCAGGTTTCACTACTCCGCCAGCCACATCCACGGTGATATTTGCTGGCGTAATCAGGAGTGGCAAATTCACTGGCGCGACAATCGGAGTGGAGCTTCCTCTCGTCACGACGACAACTGTTCCTAAAAGAATGAGAATGAGCAGGAGGAGGAGTGATCGGCGTTGAGCTTGAGAAAAGTCGAGATTAACCTTCCACTCCGCAAAACGTTCACGCGCTTGCTCCAGTAATTCATTCACACGGGCAATGAAAGTGGAGCTCTACTCAGACTAGTCTTTTAGTAGTAGGTGTTGTTTAGTGTTAGGCGTTGTTGATAACGATATTGACGATTTTTGGTGCGCGGGTAATGATTTTTGCCACGGTCTCCCCGGAAAGCGCTTCCTTAATCGTGGCATGTGCCAGCGCGGCGGCCTGGAGATCTGCATCAGAGATCAATGGGGAGACTTCAATGCGCTCTTTGATCTTTCCGTTTATTTGCACGACTGCAACTACGGAATCTGCGACTAACAAATCGGGGTCAACGATGGGCCAACCCGCAAGAGCAACGGATGGTGTGTGTCCCAGGCGCTCCCACATTTCTTCAGCGGTGAACGGCGCAACGAGGGATAGCATGATCGCGATCGCTTCCGCCGCTTCGCGAGTGGCAGGATCTGCCGGACCGCAACCAGAATCAATGGCCTTACGGGTGGCATTTACTAACTCCATGACACGAGCTATCGCGACATTAAAACGTAATGACTCAACGGCGAAGGATGCATCATGAATCGCTTTATGCGTCGCTTTGCGCAACCTAAGATCACCTTGAGAGAAATCAACACCGGCCGCGCTTGCAATATCGCCCGATAGTCTCCACGCACGATTGAGGAACTTGACCGAACCCGAGGGCGAAACATCGGCCCAGTCAACATCATCTTCAGGTGGACCTGCAAAGACCATGGAGAGGCGAATAGCATCGACACCATGTTTTTCCAATTCATCTGATAGTCGCACGAGATTGCCGCGACTCTTGCTCATCGCCGAACCATCCATAACGACCATACCTTGATTTAACAATCGTGAAAAAGGTTCGTTAAATCCGATAGAGCCCATATCGAAGAGGACTTTTGTGAAGAATCGTGCGTAAAGAAGATGCAAAATTGCATGTGTGACACCACCAACATACTGATCAACGGGCATCCAAGTGTCCACCGCGCTTCGATCAAAGGCTTGTGTGTGATCATTCGAGCTTGGATAGCGCAAGAAATACCACGATGAATCTACAAATGTATCCATAGTGTCGGTATCTCTTTTGGCGGGCCTGCCACATTTTGGACAAGCAACATTTACCCATGCGTTCGCGCCACCAAGTGGTGATGTTCCCTTGGGTTTTAAGTCAAGGCCAGTAGCATCGGGAAGCTTGACAGGAAGTTGGTCTTCGGGAACCGCGACTTCGCCACAGAGGTCGCAGTGAATAATAGGTATAGGTGTACCCCAATAGCGCTGACGCGATATCAACCAATCGCGCAATCGATAATTGTTACCTGCTTTTCCAAGACCGTCCCGTTCAAGTTGTGCGTTGATGAACGCTATGGCTTCATCCTTACCTTTTCCATTCAGCGGTCCAGAGTTAATGAGAATCCCGTTGCCTGGCGTCGCAATCCCCGTCTTGTTTGGATCATCATCACCAGTTTCAACAACCACGCGAACCGGAAGATTCATTGCACGAGCGAAATCCAAATCTCGTTGATCGTGAGCAGGCACAGCCATGATCGCGCCAGTTCCATAATCCGCAAGTACGTAATCACTTGCCCATATTTGAAGTTTCTCGCCGTTTACAGGATTGACAGCGTGGCGCTGAAGGAATACACCTGTCTTGGGACGATCAGTTGCAAGTCGATCGATATCACTTGCTGCCTTGATCGAATCTAGATATCGCTGAAAATCTTTTTCAGCCGAGGTCCCATGAGCGAGTTCTGCGGCAAGATCGCTATCTGCGGCGACAACAAAAAAAGTTGCTCCGTACAAAGTGTCAGGGCGAGTTGTATAAATCGTTACTGGTTCGGCACGACCCTCAATCTGAAAGACGACATTGGCCCCGGTTGAGCGACCAATCCAATTACGTTGCATCGTCAAAACTTTGTCGGGCCAATTACCCTCGAGTTGTGACATGTCATCTAGAAGTCGGTCGGCATAATCAGTAATCTTGAAATACCACTGATTCAATTTCTTTTTGGTTACGGGCGTATCGCAACGCTCGCACAGTCCTGCAATTACTTGCTCGTTTGCAAGAACGGTTTGGCACGATGGACACCAATTAACTTTTGAGTCCTTGCGATAGGCCAAGCCTCTCTCAAATAACTGCAAAAAAAGCCATTGATTCCAGCGATAAAACTCAGGGTCACAAGTGTTAAATGTTCTCTCCCAATCGAAGGAACAGGCATAGCGACGCATAGAAGCTTTTTGGACGGCAATATTTTCGTATGTCCAGACGGCCGGATTTATTTCGCGCTTAATAGCTGCATTCTCGGCGGGCAATCCAAATGCATCCCAACCCATGGGGTGCAAAACATTGAAACCTTGTTGAACCCAGTAACGAGCGATTACATCGCCCAAGGCGTAGGCCTCAGCGTGACCCATGTGCAAGTCCCCCGATGGGTACGGGAACATATCTAAAACATATTTCTTGGGGCGAATATCCTCAGGGCGGCCTGACTTAAAGGGGGCTAGTTGGTCCCAAACCGGTAGCCACTTCTCTTGGACATACGTGACGTCATAAGCCTCGTGTATTTGATCGCGAGCGTGCTCTGATGACATGGGGCAAGATTACAGGGAAGTCACGCGAGCCAAACACAATTTTTTGACACCTTATGTCGTGACCAGTTTGATGATGGCGACAACTCCGATGACGACAATGAGGACTCGATAAACACCAGATGGGAGTCGGCGGCCAATTTTTGCTCCCGCATACCCGCCAATAATCGCTCCGAGTGCAATTGCACCCGCTGCTTGCCAGGCAATTCCTCCGCGGATAATGAATACCGCACTTGCCGCAAGATTGGCAGACATTCCCAGCACCATCTTAATTGCGTTCAATTTTTGAATCGTTTTATCAAACATAGTTCCGAGAATCGACATCAGCAGTACACCTTGTGCGGCACCAAAGTAACCACCGTAAATTCCTGTTAGGAATATTGCTACAGCCAAGAGCGGGCCATGTTTTTTCGAAAGACCCGCATGCTCGGCCACTCTGTTGCGAAGTGAGGGCTGAAAGATAATTAGAATTAAAGCCAGCCCAATGAGCACTGGAACAATTGACTTGAAGGCGACGGGCGGAAGTACGAGGAGCAGTACCGCCCCGGAGGTGCCTCCTACCAGTGAAAGGGCCGCTAACTTAACGGCTGTGGGCCATTCGTCCTTTAGTTCAGGACGGAAGGCATGTATTCCGCTCATTCCGCCGGGGAGCACGCCCACATTGTTTGTCATGTTGGCGATCAATGGAGAGTACCCAAAAGCAAGCATGACGGGAAAAGTCACGAGGCTGCCAGCCCCGACAACAGTGTTCATCGTTCCCGCGACAATCCCCGCCAAGATGAGCATGGTTGCTTCAAAAATTCCCATGTCACATTATGACGCGCTGGACGAATCGATTTTCTAAAGGCAAAATTTCAAAGCCACAATCTGGCGAAAAAAGGTGGGACTACTCGCAGGTAATGAATCTGCCGTAATAACTCTCAAGTAAAAAATCGGAAGTAATAAAGTGGAGCTGAGGGGATTTGAACCCCTGACCCCCTGCATGCCATGCAGGTGCGCTACCAGCTGCGCCACAGCCCCTAATTCTTAGACATCCAGAACATCCCAAAAAATGGAATACCTAAGAGAGCAGACCTTATCGCAGGTTTGGCTCAGCTCCACTTTCTTCACCGTAGATCGGTTCAGGAAGAGAGCCAGCGTTATGTTCTACAAGGTGCCAGCCTCTCGGATTCTTCTGAAGGATTGACCAAGCCGCATTAGAAAGTCCACCTATGACCCCCCAATGTGACTGAGGTAACCCAAGCAACTTTCCCAGTACACATCGGGCAGTTCCTCCGTGCGTGGCGATGATTAAAAGTTGATCTTCACCTCCGCGAGCAAGAGCCTTTTCAATCGCACGAACTGCGCGATCAGCTACCTCGCTGCGTGTCTCACCGATTCCGCCAGCGGGATTGTCATCGCCATCAATCCATCGAACGAAATTGGCAAAATCCTCCGCTCGATTTTCTTTACCGGTCTTTCCCTCCCAATTTCCACCATTCGTTTCGCGAAGGTCGATATCGCTGATGACAGGAAGATTGACCAATTTCGCTAACTCACCGGCGGTGGCTTGAGCCCGACCCAGGTCACTAGAAATAATTGAAGTCGGATTCATGCCGGCAAGAAGCACCGCCGCATGTTGGGCTTGATACATGCCAACTTCATTGAGGGGAATATCAGAATGGCCCTGAAAGCGATTGACAATATTCCAATCGGTTTGACCATGGCGCCATAGCACGACTCGATTTTTAGCCATTGCTTACCGGTTTCTTCAGAACATCGAGGGGAATTATGGGACAGTCATTCCATAAGCGATCAAGCATGTAGTAACGACGCAAATCTTCACTCTGAATATGTACCACAAGGTCGCTGTAGTCGATCAAGATCCACTCTGGACCGTTCTCCCGACGCGCTGGCTTTTGACCAATGAGGTGAAGTTGGCGTTCGACCTCATCTGCAATCGCACCTACCTGTGGGGTGTTTTGCCCACTGGCGATAAGAAAGACTTCCGAGAGAACAAGCTGATCCGAAAGATCAACTGCCACTAGGTCTTTTCCCAACTTCTCAACAACCGCATTAGCCGCCACTTGGGTCAATGCAATAACTTCCTTACTTGCTGGCATACAGGTTTCTCTCTTTTATATAAGACCAGACCGATTCTGGTAATTCGGCGCTTACATCAATCTTTGTCAAAATCTTTTCTCGAATCATTGTGGACGAAATCGCCAGTGCATCGATATCGAAACCAACTCCTTCACGTGCCACGATAAAAACTCTGACTAACTCAAGTAGTTCCGCGCTTCGATGCCACTTCCCTATCGATGAATACGCATCCGATCCCAGAATCAGAACGATCTCCGCATCTGGCTTTTCGGCCCTCAACTCAAGAACAGTATCTATCGAGTAGGTACTTCCACCGCGACGAACTTCCGAATCGCTCACCTTCACCCTTGGCTGAATATCCTTGGGCAAATCAACCACAGCCAACTTCACCATTGCCAAACGATCTTCTCCCGAGGCAAACGGAGTCTGTTCGCGCATCCAAGGGTTGCCCACTGGAGTGACTACAAGTTCATCAACTATTTGTCGATTGAGAAGTTGCTGGATGAGATGGCAATGACCTTTATGGATTGGATCAAAGGTCCCTCCGTAGAGACCGATAAGCAAAGAATTGGACAATTAGTCCTGGTCGAGACGCATCGTCAAATAGAGCAGGACGCTAAGGATGCCGAATGCGAAGAGACCAAAGAAAATCGGAGGCGCGGGTATTTTGCGAACAACTTCGCCGGCAAGTGTGATCATGAATCAAAGCCTATCTGAGGTCACGTTACCGACCAACATTTGAGTAAATGTCGCCTCATTAATCACACGAACGCCTAGTTCCTGCGCCTTTGTCAACTTGGATCCCGCGTCGGTCCCAGCCAAGACAAAGTCAGTCTTTTTTGAGACCGAACTCGATGCCTTTCCGCCATGGGCAACAATGGCCTCAGCAACGCTATCTCTTGTGAAATTTTCAAGACCGCCCGTCACAACTATCGTGAGCCCCGCAAGAGTTTGTGGCAGTTCAGCCGATTTTACGAGTTCCATCACGACACCAGATGCCGCCCATTTCTTAATGATCTCTCGATGCCAGTCTTGTTCGAACCACTCAATGATTGAATCCGCAATCGTTGATCCAACGCCCTCCACGCCAGCGAGTACTTCAGCATTTGCACTGGAAATTGCCTTCATATTTTTGAACGAAGTCGCCAGCGCCTGCGCCGCAGTCGGCCCTACATGGCGAATCGAGAGAGCAACGATGACTCGCCACAGAGGTCGGGTTTTCGCTACCTTTAAAGCGTCGAGAAGCTTCTGCGCATTTACCGCAAGGGTCCCGTCCTTCTTGAGAAAGAAAGCCGACTTGGCCAAATCTTCAGAAGTCAACGCAAAGAGATCAGACTCGTCGATAATGATGGAGTCCGATAGAAGAGCATGCGCCGCTTCATAGCCAAGTACCTCGATATCAAGGGCCGCACGCGATCCGATGTAGTAAATGCGCTCTCTCAATTGTGCAGGGCATCTTTGAGAATTGGGACATCGAATATCGATATCACCCTCAGACATTGCACGAAGTCCACTACCGCAATCAGGACATTGCGTCGGCATGATAAAGGCCTTCTCGTCCCCAGTGCGCCTTTCTACGACAGGTTCTAGAACTTCGGGAATGACATCTCCGGCTTTGCGAATAACTACATAGTCTCCGATGAGGACGCCTTTGCGGAGAACCTCTTGTGCATTATGCAAAGTTGCATTTGTCACCGTAGACCCTGCAACTTTTACAGGTTCCATAAATGCAAACGGGGTTACACGTCCCGTTCGACCTACGCTTACTTTTATATCAAGCAACTTGGTCACGACTTCCTCAGGAGGGTACTTCACGGCAATCGCCCATTTAGGTGCGCGCGAGGTGAAGCCCAGGCGTTCTTGCTCGCTAAGTAGATTTACTTTTACAACAACACCGTCGATTTCGTGCTCAAGATCGTGACGATGCACTTGGAAATTCGATATGTAGTCATTCACTTCTTTTTTTGTGTGAAGCACTTTGTATTGCATGCTCGTGGGCAACCCCCAGGAATTCAGCAATTCGTATGCGTGACTTTGCGATCGAAAAGTAACGCCCTCGTGTGCACCAATGCCATGAATCACAATACTCAACGGACGCGAGGCTGTAACTCGCGGATCCTTTTGCCGAAGCGAACCGGCCGCGCCGTTGCGCGGGTTGGCGAAGAGCGGCTTTCCTGCTTCTTCAAGAGAGGCGTTGAGTTCGGAAAATGCGGCTAGTGGGAAATACACTTCTCCGCGCACTTCAATCCGTGCCGGCCATCCATCACCCTTCAAAGTGTGAGGAAGGTTTTTGATTGTTTTAACATTTAGGGTGACATCTTCACCAGTGATGCCATCCCCGCGAGTTAGCGCACGCGTCAAAGATCCATTTTCGAAGAGCAAATTGATCGCTAGGCCATCGACTTTGAGTTCGCAGAGCCACTCAGAGATATCAAGGGTCTTGGCTGCACGATCAAACCAATCACTCAATTCGTCTAGGTCAAAGACATTGTCCAAACTCATCATCTTTTCGATGTGATCGCGCTGCTCGAATTGTGTAGCAAATCCTCCACCAACCGTTTGCGTCGGCGAATCTGCCTTAATGAGTTCAGGGTATTTGGCTTCGAGTTTTAGCAATTCCTGCAAGAGCGAATCGAACTCGGCGTCAGTGATAACAGGATTGTCGGTTACGTAATATCGAAATTGATGATCACGAATTTGAGCCGTCAATTCAGAGATGCGTTGGCGTGCCTGCGATGTCATGATCGAGTCTGGCAAATAGTCGCTGATCCCACCACGCGATCGTCCTCATAGAGAGCCATCGCTTGCCCTGTCGCTAATCCAAGTATCGGATCATCTAAAGTCGCAAAGACGTGCGTGCCATCGAAGAAATAAGTGCTTGGAAGTGGTTGTCCATGCGCCCGTATCTGTACCAAGCCGCGGCGAGGGGCCTCGTCAATTGCAGGTCCACACCACACGGGTTTCTCTCCTACCATCGTTGTTACAGCCAAATCTTCGCGCGCACCTACGACAACGGTATTTGTCACGGGTTCGATTTTCAGCACAAAACGTGGGGATCCATCGACAGTTGGCACAGTGAGACCCAGACCTTTCCGCTGACCAATCGTGTACGTGTACGCGCCCTTATGCTCACCCAACTTCACGCCATCCTGATCAACGATCGGCCCAACGTCGCTTCCCAATCGATCACGCAACCAGCCCGCGTTATCGCCTGAAGGTACAAAACAGATGTCGTGACTATCCGGCTTCTGTGCAACCGCCAGTCCTCGTGCATGCGCCTCTTTCCTGATATCAACTTTCTCTGTGTCTCCCAAAGGAAAAAAAGCACCAGCGATCTGTTCCACAGTAAGGACAGACAAAACATAGGACTGGTCCTTAAGCGGGTCCACGGCGCGATGAAGCGTTTTGCCACTCGGTCCTTCTTTAGTTTGCGCGTAGTGACCAGTAACCACTCCATCAAAGCCCATGGCACGCGCTCGATCTAGCACCGCTTCGAATTTAATTTTTTCGTTACAACGAAGGCATGGGTTAGGAGTGCGACCGACCGAATATTCTTGCAAGAAGTTCTCAACTACGTTTTGGTGAAACTCCTCTGCCATATCCCAAATATAAAAAGGGATACCTATGACATCGGCTGCACGTCGCGCGTCATGGGAGTCCTCAATCGTGCAACAGCCACGAGCCCCAGACCGATACTTTTGTGGGTTCGTGGAGAGTGCAAGGTGAACCCCGATAATTTCGTGACCGGCTTCAACTGCTCTTGCAGCAGCAACAGCAGAATCCACTCCGCCGCTCATTGCAGCGATGAGCTTCATCGTAAATTCGCCAATCGCGCGCCTTCAATAACTGACGGCAAAATATCGAGTGCTCGGTCAATATCTTCTTGCGTTGTGCTTGCTCCTAGTGAAAATCTAAGCGTCGATCGAGCACTTTGATCATCGTGACCCATCGCCAGCAACACGTGACTTGGGCGTTGCACCCCCGCGCTACATGCCGATCCTGTAGAACATGAAATTCCTTGGGCATCTAGCAAAAGTAGCAAAGTGTCACTTTCTGTCCCAGGGAAAGTCACGCTAACGATTCCTGGTATCCGATCGGCCTCGCCTCCGTTGATGTAGGAGCCAGGAACCGTTGCAACTATTGCAGTAGAGAAGTAATTCCTCAGTTTTTGTACTCGAGCATTTCGTTCGTCAAAATTATTCATGGATTCTTCAACCGCGACAGCAAAGGCCACAATCGCGGGGGCATTGAAAGTGCCGCTTCGAATATCGCGCTCCTGTCCTCCACCGTGAAGCAATGCAGGAATGTCTAGTCCAGCCTGAAGTACGAACACTCCAATACCAAGGGGTCCGCCAATTTTGTGACCGCTCAATGTGAGTGCGGTAAGGGCTAAATCTGAAAAAGAAAGTGGCGCCTTTGTAAAGAACTGCACCGCGTCGCTGTGCACGGGTATGCCATATGGCTTTGCCATCTCCACAATTTCGCGAATGGGTTGGATTACGCCCGTTTCGTTGTTAGCGGACATTACTGAAATCACCGCTACTTCATCGCCTCGATGAGAAAGTAACTCCGCAAGTTCAGCTAGATCCACAACGCCATTGCGAGAGACCGAAAGTACCAACAACTCAGCGCCTTCGTGTTCTTCCAACCAGCGGGCGGGATCGAGAACTGCATGATGCTCGATAGCGGAGATAACAACGATATTTCGCCCGCTCGATCTTCCTTTCCAGAACAAACCTTTAATCGCAGTGTTGTCAGCCTCGGTGCCAGATCCCATAAATATAATCTCACGCGAAAGACATCCGACGGCGCGAGCAATTCGGTCGCGTGCTTCCTCAAGATCTTTGCGTGCTGAGCGTCCATGAGCGTGCAAGCTGGACGGATTTCCTATTTTTGCTAGTTGAGCAGTCATCGCCTCGAGAGCACTTGACGACATCGGCGTCGTCGCTGCATGGTCGAGGTAAATGGACATGGACTAATTCTAGGGCGAATACTCCTATCGATTAGGAGGACTTACGTGCTCGAACTCCTTGGCTCGCCTGAGGAAGCACCGCGAAGAGGTCTCCCACCACACCGAAATCAGCGATGTCAAAAATCGGCGCTTCAGGATCTTTATTAATGACGACGATTGTCTTACTAGTCTGCATTCCTGCTCGATGTTGAATGGCGCCGGAAATTCCACACGCAACATAGAGTTGTGGACTCACTGTCTTTCCTGTTTGGCCCACCTGCAACGAGTGCGGATACCATCCAGCATCTGTTGCGGCTCTTGATGCACCCACGGCGGCACCTAACACGTCTGCAAATTCTTCAACTGGTGAGAAGTCACCGCCAGTACCGCGTCCACCAGAAACAATTGCGTTGGCCGCGGTGAGATCAGGGCGGCCGCCCTTCACGGCAGGTTCAATCGAAAGTGTCTGCGCCAACTTTGCTGACTCATTAACCACAATCTGCGATATTTCAACGGAAGGTGTTGATGGTGAAAGTTCTGGCGTTACCGAATTGGGTCTCAAAGTTATGATCGAACATCCGTGACTAACTCTCGAGTGAACTGTCGTGGAACCACCGAATACAATCTGAGTGGCCTGCAAATCAGAGGCAAGATCTACCGCATCGGTAATTATTCCCGAGTCAGTGATGACTGCAACGCATCCGGCAACTTCTTTACCAAAAGCGCTCGAGGAAATGAGCAGTGCACTGGGATTTTGAGAAAGCACCATTTGACCTAAAACGTCAGCAGTCGCGGATACTCCAAATGTGGAGAAATCTGCGCTCTCGACAATTACGACCTTTGTGATCGGACCGGTGGTCAACTGCGACGCCAACGCCGCACCAGTCCCAGGGGTTGCTAATACCAAGGCAGTCACACTTCCCGCGCGAGCGCCATAGGTCACGAGCTCCAATGTCGTGCTTGATACCTTTCCGTCGGCGAATTGCACAAGAACAAATACTTCGCTCATATCAATTTCCTTTCTACTAAGAAATTGACCAATTCATTGCCAGCATTTCCTTCGTCAACGACTTTGATTCCGACACTTCGCAGTGGACGTGCGTATGCATCCTCGACGGCGCTCCATGCCCCGTCACTTCCCACGTCGCTTGCGCTAAGACCGACTGAGGCCAAATCACGCAACTGCATCGGTTTCTTTTTTGCCGCCATGATTCCCTTAAATGAGGGATATCGAGGTTCGTTAATTTTCTCAACAACACTTATTACCGCCGGAAACTTCGCGGTGATTTTTTCGAGACCCACTTCTGTATCGCGCGTGATTGTTACACTCTTCTCATCCGGATTTACATCCGTGGCTCCGGCGAAGGTCAAACTTGCCCAGCCCAGGCGTTGCGCAATCATTGCGGGTACAACGCTCATGCGCGCGTCAGTTGATTCGGTTCCACAGAGAACGAGATCAAAACCGCCACTTGCAATGACTGCGGCTAAAACTTTTGAAGTCGCCAGCGCATCCGAACCCGCCAGCGCGAGATCAGAAACTATGACAGCGCTATCCGCGCCCATCGAAAGCGCCTTACGAGCAGCATCGGTTGCACGTTCTGGACCCATAGAAACAATTGCGATGCTGTGAGCGCCGCCTTCGCCATTTCCTCCATGTGCCTCGACAATCCGAAGCGCCTCTTCAACCGCGTACTCATCTAGATCATTGAGAACTGCATCCACCCCGGCACGATCTAAGACCCCACCTGCCATGGTCTTTTCAGCCCATGAGTCCGGCACCTGTTTCACACACACGGCGATCTTCATGCCACTGATGTTACTGGTCGGTAACGAGTCAGACAATTGCGCGAAATGCGCGCGACACATTTGCAGGGCAAAATAGGCAAATGCAACCTGCCGATCCCCGCCATCTCGGAGCGGCGGTAACCCCGGAGGGAACTAACTTCGCTCTCTGGTCTGAAGCCGCCGATGCGGTGGAACTATGCCTCTTCAACGAGATTAACGGACACTTAGTCGAGACACGTTTCGCTCTTGCTCACCGAACGGGTCCAATCTGGCACGGGTACCTAGCCGGGGTTCGGCCAGGGCAACGGTATGGATATCGGGTCTACGGCCCTTGGCGCCCCGAACGCGGATTGCGATTTAACGCATCAAAGTTACTTCTGGATCCTTACGCCCATCGCCTGGTCGGGGATTTGGAATACTCGCCTGAAATTTACGGGCATGTGAGCGTCGATGGAATGGGAGATGGAGATATCAGCCTCCGGGATGACCGAGATAGCGCCGGAAAAGTTCCTTACTCGGTTGTGACGGGTCACGGCGCGCGCAAATTTCATCGCTTGAATACCTCGTGGGCAAAAACAGTGATTTACGAAGCGCATGTACAAGGGCTGACGGCGAACAATCATGCAATCGAACCCCACGAACGCGGGACATACCGCGGGCTAGGCCATCCGAGCACAATCGCTCACCTAAAAAATCTGGGCATCACAGCGATCGAACTTTTACCGGTACAGCAATCAGTAACGGAACCAGCAATTTGGAATCGCGGGCGTCGTAATTATTGGGGGTATAACCCCATAGCTTTCAGTGCTCCACATTCTGCTTATGCGGCAACTGATGACCCAATTTCTGAAATGCAATGGGCGGTGGACCAGCTCCACACTGCAGGCATTGAGGTGATTCTGGATGTGGTCTATAACCACACGGGAGAAGGCGGCGTCGGTGGTCCAACTCTGTCCTTCCGCGGCATTGATAATAAAGCGTGGTATCGCCACCGCAGCGATACCGATTATATAGATGTCACGGGGTGTGGAAATACGGTGAACGCGGGCGCACCTCACGCTGTAAGACAGATCGTCGATTCGCTGCGTTGGTGGAGTGATGTGATTGGAGTGGATGGTTTTAGATTCGACCTTGCAACTGCGCTGTACAAAAATCAATCTTCTTCAGAGTCTTCGTTATTTTCGGCAATATCTGCAGACCCAGAATTGCGAGATCTGAAATTAATCGCCGAACCTTGGGATGTCACCCGCTATAGTCTTGGTGACTTCGTCTATCCATGGCGCGAATGGAATGATCACTATCGCGATGCAGTTCGCCAATTTTGGTTGGGGGATCTTGCGCGTGGGTATGGTGAAGGTGTTGGTGACATCGCATCTCGTATCGGTGGCTCAAGTGACATTTTCTATTTCCGCGGACCAACTTCGTCAATCAATTTCGTCACCGCACACGACGGTTTTACGCTCAACGATTTAGTCACGTACAACAAAAAGAATAATCTTCCGAATGGTGAAGACAATCGCGATGGCTCAGATATCAATCGTTCGTGGAATGTCGAAGTAGAAGGACCAAGTAACGATCTGAAGATACAAAAAATCAGGCGCAGTTTAAAGAAATCTATTTTGGCTACGCTAATGCTCTCGTCGGGCGTGCCAATGATTTCTATGGGTGATGAAGTAAATCGAACTCAAAGTGGCTCCAATAATGCTTATTCGCAACCACTTTTAGGCGTTGACGACTTCGGAGTGAACCTTTCATGGGA
>JANYDL010000011.1 GCA_025363635.1 Actinomycetes bacterium | reverse complement strand
AATAATCATCGCCGGCACAAATATCGCCAATAGAAAGGCGGCATGCGCAAGGGCAGGGATAACTCGAAAATCTCCTAAAATTCTATAAATTGTTGTGTAACTACCCTTCATATTTACCCACGAAGGATTTGCGACTTCACGAATTGCGACAATAAAAGGGATCAACCCGCAAAAGAGCATCGCCGCAAAATATGGAGCAAACATAAAAAGTGCGCCTGCACTTGTCTTTCGGAATTTAGCCATAGATTAGTCATCCTATAGGATTCAGTGTTCTAATTCCTTTGTCTTATGAATCTGTTCTGCTTCTCCGAATCATCCGAATATAGGACTTACCAGGATGCTTAGTGCTGACAATCGCCTCGCCAGCTTTCACAAAACCCAGCGCGGTGTATGCACCTATAGCTACAAAATTATCCGCCCAAACCCCTAGCCCTTGAATAGCCCAACCATTGAGAACTGCATGAGTATCGAGATATGTAAACATCGACCTCATTAATCCATTTCCTCGAAATCGTGGATCAGTCCAACATCCACCCACCCAGCAGGTAGCACCGAAATCCCCTGTGAGATTTTCAATCGACATTACCCCTGCATCAACGCCATCAACCTGAGCAACGAGATATCGCAATTTTTCAAATTTCTCACGCCACTCTCTTTCCGTAAAAAGATTCTCTTCATCAAAATTTCCGCCAAATGCTTCTGCGCTGTCCTGAAGGGAGGCCAACCGCAGAGCTCGTACTCGTGGCCAATTTTCGACAAAGATTTCACCCACTAAAGGTGTGATCATCACTAATCATTCATTCCTTTACCAGCCAGAATTTTTGGCGCGCTTTTCTCAATGCGCGAATCCCGAGTCTTTGGCTGTTTTGCTGCGCAAAAGAAGAGCACGTAAGCCCTTTGACGTCCCGGAGTCAATTTTCCGAAAGCTGAATAGAGCCCGGGAGTCTTCTTTAATTGGACCTGGATCTCCATTGGAATTTCGAAGTCAGATGCCTTTCTCATTTCAACTTTCGCGCCAGAAATCTCATGTGCAATCGCTTCGGAAATGTAAGACTTGATCGTCTTTTTCATCTTCTGAATTTCTGCTAGATCACTGAAGCGCATTTGACGCCCAGCCTGCACATTTGGAGTCTGTTGTGTCAGTAGCCCCTTCGAATCTTTCAAGAGTGCACCTTGCATAAATAAAATCGCACAATATTTCTTAAATCCGTGAATGAGGAGGACGTTCGAGTTTGCAATCGTGTAGCACGGCTGTCCCCACTTTAACTCTTCAGTCATCTCAGATTCAAGGATGATCGCTCGCAGTGCCTCAAATTCCTTGCGCCACTGAGTCTCTTTACGTAAAAAAATATCAACTTTACGATTCACGATCGTCATTTTAGAGGGTTACATCTCAAAAAACCCCATTTTGTTACTTTAACGATGGCCTCTAAGACAATGGGCATACTCATTTTGCTGGTGCCAATTGTCCTCTCTATAAAGGTTATGGGAACCTCCATCACCACGGCTCCTACGCGCAAGGCTTCTCGCGTCATTTCAATTTGAAAGCTGTAGCCCTCAGACTCAATCGACTGCAAGTTCATCTTTCGCAGAAGGTCCGCACGATAGATGCGAAATCCAGCAGTCATATCGCCTACGGATGTTGCCAAGGCTTTACGCGAATACCAATTGGCCGCCCGCGAAAGAGCTTCCCTGTGCTTGGACCAATTTTCAACCTTCCCGCCCGGTATCCAACGTGACCCAATCATGAGATCAGTACCAGGAGTAATCAAAATCTTAGCAAGCATCGCGGCTAGATCTTCAACTCGATGGGAGCCATCAGCATCCATTTGGATAATATTTACGTAATTCAATGGGAGTAGTTTTTGAAATCCTTGAATATAAGCACTTCCTAAACCCATTTTTGACGGGCGACAAATTACTGATATTCGTCCGGTTTCTGCTCCTAATTCTTGAGCGACATCGGCTGTCCCATCTCGCGATGCGTCATCCACAATCAAAATGTCAACATCAAGTAAAAGAAGTTTAGGCAAAAGAATACGAAGATTCTCCGCTTCATCAACTGTTGGTATCACAACGACATTCGGTTGGGCCTTCATCGCAAAATACTAGATCTAAGTGCGATCGAATCGGTCTGCGTTCATGACCTTCACCCAAGCTTTCACGAAATCCTCAACAAATTTCTTCTTGTTGTCATCTTGCGCATAAACTTCCGCGTAAGAGCGAAGAATCGAATTGGATCCGAAAACAAGGTCCACGCGGGACGCAGTAAATTTCACTTCGCCTGTCACTCGATTGCGCACGTTATAAAGATTTTCACCTGCTGGCTCCCAGATAAATTTCATATCAGTGAGATTTACAAAGAAATCCGTACTCAAGGCTCCTTCACGATCGGTGAAAACGCCGTGCTTACTCCCTGCGTGATTCGTTCCGAGAACGCGCATTCCGCCAACCAAAACGGTCATTTCAGGGGCGGTAAGTCCCATCAGTTGCGTCCGGTCGAGCATGAGTTCTTCAGGTTTCACTAGGTAGTTCTTTTTCAACCAATTTCGGTAACCATCGTAGATTGGTTCAAGCGGAGAAAATGAGGCCTCATCTGTATTTTCTGGAGTTGCGTCTCCACGTCCCGGCATGAATGGAACAGAAACGTCAAAGCCCGCTGCTTTCGCTGCCTTTTCAATTCCAATATTGCCGGCCAAAACGATGATATCTGCAATGCTGATCTGAGATTGCTCGGCGATGGGTGCAAGAACAGAAAGGACTCGCGCCAAACGTTCTGGCTCATTGCCTTCCCAATCCTTTTGCGGCGCCAAACGAATTCGTGATCCATTCGCTCCACCACGTTTATCAGAGCCTCGGAAAGTGCGAGCGCTGTCCCAGGCCGTCGTCACCATCTCGGAAACCGTGAGAGAGGTCGAAGCAATCTTCGACTTCACGTCATCGATGTTGTAACCAGTTGGACCAGGTTTTACAGGGTCTTGCCAGATGAGATCTTCGTTTGGAACATCTGGTCCGATATATCGAATTTTCGGACCAAGATCTCGATGCGTCAATTTGAACCACGCACGCGCAAAGACTTCGCTGAAATAAGCAGGGTCTTTGTAGAAACGTTCGGAAATTTCGCGATAGATGGGGTCATTGATCATTGCCATGTCAGCATCAGTCATCATTGGGTTGTAGCGAATGGATGGATCTTCGACATCAACCGGTTTATCTTCTTCTTTGATATTTATCGGCTCCCATTGAGTAGCCCCCGCTGGAGATTTTCTTAACTCCCACTCATGTGAAAACAACATGCTGAAGTAACCGTTATCCCATTTCGTCGGGTGGGTAGTCCAAGCTCCTTCAAGTCCACTCGAAACAGTATCCCGACCGATGCCACGAGTTTCGTGGTTCATCCATCCAAGACCTTGTTCTATTAGCTCAGCCCCTTCTGGTGACGGACCCAGTCGTGAGGGATCTCCATTGCCGTGCGTCTTACCTACGGTATGTCCCCCCGCAGTTAAAGCGACAGTCTCTTCATCATTCATAGCCATTCGAGCAAATGTCTCTCGAATCTGCTTTGCGGTTGCAAGGGGATCTGACTTCCCATTTACTCCTTCGGGATTTACATAAATCAACCCCATCTGTACCGCCGCTAGAGGATTATCCATTGTGGTCGGATCATCTAAATTTGCGTATCTGCTATCACTCGGAGCAAGCCATTCTTTTTCTGCTCCCCAGTAAATATCTGTTTCTGGGTGCCAAATATCTTCGCGCCCAAATCCAAATCCGTATGTCTTCAAACCCATTGATTCATAGGCAACTGTTCCGGCCAAAGCGAGAAGATCTGCCCAACTCAACTTGTTGCCATACTTCTTCTTAATCGGCCACAAAATTCTTCGCGCTTTATCAAGATTCACATTATCCGGCCATGAATTCAAGGGAGCGAAACGTTGATTTCCTGTGCCGGCGCCGCCTCTGCCATCGGCAATGCGATATGTACCGGCAGCGTGCCAAGACATGCGAATCATGAGGCCGCCATAGTGTCCCCAGTCCGCTGGCCACCACGATTGACTATCTGTCATCAGATCAAGCAGATCTTGCTTTAAAGCAGCAAAATCGAGTTGCTTGACTTCTTCTCGATAATCAAAATCTTCACCTAATGGATTGGTCTTTGTATCGTGCTGATGCAAAATATCTAAGTTGAGAGAATTGGGCCACCATTCAAGATTCGAAGAAGCATGGGTGACATGTGCTCCATGAACAACCGGACACTTATCTGAATTGTTAGTCACGTTAATCCCCTTAATAAGTTTGCGTGATGAAAGACGTGATTATGGGTTGATAGTCCCTGCCGCCAAGAGCGCCAGCACGATGGTCCCAACCGTAATTCGGTAAATAATAAAAGGCATGAAACTCTTTGTCATCACATATTTTATGAGCCAAGCGATAACAGCGTAACCGACTACAAATGCGATGACAGTTGCTAGCAAAGTTTCCGAAAGACTGAATACGTTCGAAGTTGTAGCATCTCCAAGAGCCTTCTTTAATTCAAACAGCCCACTACCGAATACAGCCGGCAGTGCAAGAAGGAATGAATAACGCAAAGCCGCTTCACGGGAATATCCAAGAAAGCGCCCCATTGCGATTGTTGCACCGGATCGAGAAACTCCGGGTAGGAGTGCCATGGACTGTGCGAGTCCATACAAAATGCCATGCCGAGCATTCAAATCATCAAGCGATCTGGTTGTCTTGCCAAACTTATCCGCCCAGCCCAAAATTAAACCGAAGATAATCATGACCGAGGCTATGAGCCATAATGACCGAAGGTCCTTAGTAATGAAATCTTGCCCTAAATACCCCAATATCACGATTGGAACGCTACCGATGATGATCAAGGTACCCATGCGTGCATGCGAGCGTTCTTCAGAGGTCCCTTGTTTTCTCAGCACAACATGACGTACCCAGGCAACAATGATCTCTTTAATGTCCTTACGGAAAAAGATAAGTACGGCCAGTTCAGTGCCGATCTGCGTAATCGCAGTGAAGCGTGCTCCTGGATCGTGGGCTTTACTGAAGAACTCTCCTGCGATTCGAATGTGGGCGCTAGAAGAAATTGGAAGGAACTCTGTAATTCCTTGCAAAATTCCCAAAAAGATTGATTCGAACAATTAAATCACCATTTCTTTTTACTTATGCGCGAAAGTCAACCATAACATTTACGAAAGAGTTTTATGTTGAACCCTACGGTCAGTTGAATTGATGCCGCACCTTACTATCCCGGGTTTCGTAGAACTTCTTGAGTGATTGCGCGGTTCCTCGAATTAATTCAGCAGCGAAATGGTCTTTGCTCCAGGCGCAATACAAAGTGATCGAAAGAGTGGCTTCCCGCCCAGATTGCTTTATATAAAGAGGCTCTAAATCAAAGCGTGGATCGTCCGAAGTTATGCATACTGCTCGATTTGCGGCCGCCAGTGCCTGCGAAGCCTGGGTGGATTGCGTTTCAAATGCAATTTCACTCGAAAGTCCAGCTTCCGATATGGCTTGATCAAAGATCCGCCGCACGTTGTGGTTGTCATCCACGATGGCAATCGGCAGGGTGGCGAGTTCCTCTAAAGTAATTTCGCTCCTCTCCGCCCTCCCCGCACTATGAGGTACTTGGGCCCAGATGGGCGAGTACCCGATTACGAGATATTCCAAATTTGTAGGCGGCGGACTCGTCCCAACCGCTAAATCGGCTCGGTAGGTTTCAAGTTCTCTATAGACGGCATTGGGAAGCACTTCCCGAATATTCGATAAAAGTCCGTCGGCCCCCGAGATTGCGATGAATGGACCGATGACATCCGCGACAGTTGTGGGAGGTCCAGCTATCGTCAGGCGAAGGGCTTCCTTATGATCCATCGCTTTAATATTTGCCTCTGCTTGCTGCGCCCGTGCGACGAGATCTCGAGCAATGGGCAGAAACGCAATGCCAGCGGGAGTCGGGGTGGCCTTCGATCCGGAAGTAAAAAGGGTTACACCCAAATCTCTTTCGAGTTTTCGAATTTGTCTCGACAAGGATGGTTGCCCGATATGAATTTCTCGAGAGGCAGCCGAGATAGACCCGGAATCAAATACCTGTAGAAAGTAGGTGAGGTGGCGCAATTCCATCTAGATAGTATGCCTAGAAAGCATAGTAAATGGCAAGATATTCTCTAGACAGGCATAGTCACCCAATCTACACTCACGCAAAAGGTAACTCCGGTCGGCCCCGCGGCGGTTACGTCCTTACGGAATGGAGAGGTAATTAAATGGCACTATCTACGTTTTCGCCTTCTTCAAGGAATCGTTTCGTTGCGGTGGCAACGGCGCTACTCCTTGGTGCGGCTTCACTATCAATCCCATCCAGCGCGCAGGCGGCAACGCTCTTTAAAGTCGCTACCTCCGCTGCCGTTACGACGTGGGACCCCATTCAGTCCTTTTCTACTGAAGCCTTCTACATGACGAATATTTATGAACCACTTCTCTGGAAGAACCCAGATGCTGCGGCAGACGATTATTCTCCCGCGCTAGCTACTTCGTGGAATTCATCCAAAGATGGAAAAACCTGGACATTCAAATTGCGTGCGGGAGCGACTTTCCACGATGGAACTCCAGTAAACGCAGCAGCGGTAAAGGCAAGCATTGAATCATCAAAGGCTGTAGGTGGTGCCGGATTTATTTGGGATCCGCTAAAGACGATCGATACTCCTAGCGCCGATACCGTCGTGTTCAATCTTTCTTATCCTGCTCCTTTGGATTTAATCGCATCCTCTACATATGGCGCTTACATCATTAGTCCTGCTGCCCTTGCGGCCGTTGCTAAGGATGCAAAGTATTACGATTCCGGAAAAGACGGTGGATCCGGTCCATACACAATTTCAAGTTATAAAGCTGGAAGCTCCGTTGTACTCACAGCGTATGCAAAGCACTGGGCAGATGTTAAGCCCGCCTATTCCACGATTGATATTTCTATCACGCCAGACGGAATTACTGCCCAGCAGATGATGACTTCTGGTCAAGTGGATTGGGCGACCAACATCCCATTGACGAGCGTCAAGAGTTTTAGAACCAACAACAAGTACAAAGTGGCTGTCTATAAGTCTCCCTTTAACTACGTTGGTTATTTCAACACTCTCCGTGCGCCTCTCAACAATCCCGTCGTACGCCAGGCACTTTCATACGCAATCAATTATCGAGATATCGTGAAGGTCGGTGGGCAGGGATATGCAACCCAAGCGCGTGGTCCTGTACCCGCTGGAATTTATCCCTTCGACAAAAATATCCCGCAATACTCCCGACAGTTGGCGAAAGCAAAGTCGCTCCTTGCAAGTGCGGGTGTAAAAAACCTTAAGCTGAAAATCACATATGCATCGGAAAACTCGGCCGAAGCACGTTTCGTTCCACTCATCAAGGATGCATTTGAATCGATCGGCGTAAGTGCTGACGTCCAAGGCATCCTGTTCAATCAGCAATGGGCAGCGGCGAAGAAGGATCCAGCAAATGCGCAAGATCTTTTTATCGTGAAGTATTGGCCGACCTATAGCGATGCTGGAGTGGACAATTTGTGGTCCCTCTTCCACAGCAGCACAAAGCCATTCTTCAATTTGAGCTATTGGAAGAACGCGACGTACGACAAGTTAATCGACGACGCAATTACTCTCAGTGGATCCGATAAGGCCGGAGCTCAAAAGCTCTACTCCCAAGCCATGAATATCTTGTTTACCGAGGCGCCAGGGCTTTATCTTTATGATGAATCTCAAGTGAGCGTGCTCCCCAAGAAGTTCATCATTCCAAGTTACAACATCAACTACCCATTCTCGGCCTTCTTTGCTGGCGTAAAACTAGCCTCATAGAGAAAGAGAATTATCGAGGTTAGAGCGGACCGCGGAAACGGTCCGCTCTACCTTTATCCAAACGCCACCAAGGGAAGGAGGATTACGTCGTGAGAATTTTGTGGAAGCGACTGTCATCCGCACTTCTCGTCTTAATCGGCGCAAGTTTCATCACCTTTACCCTTGCTCGTGTTATCCCAAGTGACCCAGCGTTGGCTTACATTGGTCCAAAAGCAACGGCTGCCGATGCGGAAAGACTAAGAGTTACTTTGGGGCTTGATCAACCCATTCCAATTCAATATTTCAAATATCTTGGACAGACGTTTCATGGGAATTGGGGTTATTCGCTTTCGACCAAACAGTCGGTTCTTAAAGAGATAACTGATCGGCTACCCGCGACACTTGAGCTGATCTTTTTTGCAATTGGTTTTGCCATCATTTTTGGAGTGACTCTTGGAGTCCTCGCTGCAAAATATCGAGGCAGATTTCAAGATTCGCTGATCCGCATAATCTCCATCGCCGGGGTGTCGATGCCCGCGTTTTGGTTTGGGCTTTTGTTGCAGTTGCTTTTCGCCGGTCGTCTCGGATGGTTTCCTGCCACAGGTGAATTCGATATTGAAGTCAAATATGACAATCCCATTCATAAAGTTACAGGTTTTCCCATATTAGATTCGTTAATTACAGGAAATTTCAGCGCGGCCACTAATGGGCTCCACCATATGGTGTTGCCCGCCCTCACACTTTCTGCTTATTCATTCGGACTTCTTTCGCGAATGGCCAGAGCAAATATGTTAGAAGTGCTCTCGCAAGATCACATCAAAGTTTCCCGGGCGTACGGATTGAGTGAACGAATAATCTTCTTCAAATTGGCCCTCAGAAACGCTCTTCCGCCTATCGTGACGGTGACAGGACTTTCGATTGCCTACTTAATCACGGGCACGTTCTTCGTCGAACAGGTGTACAACTGGCCAGGTATAGGAAGCTTTGCTGTCAACTCCCTCATTAGCATCGACTATCCCGCGATCATGGGAATTACGTTACTGGCAGCAATTGGCTACTTGGTTACTAATTTCATTGTTGACTTAATTCAAGCAAAGTTAGATCCACGAGTTGGCATGCGATGAATACTCGGTTCACTTCTCTCAGTTTCCTCTTCAAAGACAAGTTGACGAAGTTTGCAAGTCTCACGTTGGTTACATTCATAATCGTCGCAATTTTCGGACCATGGATTGCCCCAAATGCGCAACAAGGTCGGGGCACAGCCAACATTGATGACAGCTTTATTGGTCCAGGTAAGGCTCATTGGTTAGGTACGGATGAGCTCGGTCGTGATTTGCTGAGTCGAATCATCTTTGGTGCTCGCCCCGCGCTGCTAATTGCACTTGCCGTGGTTGCGTTTGCAGCGATTATTGGTACGGCGCTCGGACTGATCGCTGGCTTTCGTGGCGGCTGGATTGATAACACGATAATGAGGATGAGCGAACTCTTTCTCTCCTTTCCGCCACTACTCCTATCACTTGTTGCAGTCACATTTTTGGGTCCGGGTCTCATCAATGCTTTGATCGCGCTCATCATTTCGTGGTGGCCGTGGTACACGCGACTCATTCGAGTTGAGGCAAGGATTGTTGCCGCAAAACCGTTCGTCGAAATCTCATCAGCAATGGGCGTACCGAATCGGATCGTGATCATTCGCCATATTTTGCGAAACGTCACCACTCCTTTGATCGTTCAGGTTGCAGCAGATTTAGGCACCGTCATACTTGCGGCAGGTTCTCTCGCATTTATTGGTTTGGGTGCGCAGCCTCCTTCAGCCGACTGGGGATTGATGGTGGCGCAGGGCCGAAATGTCATCTTCGATCAGTGGTGGATTTCAACTTTCTCTGGACTAGCCATTTTTCTTGCGGTTTTGGCGTTCAATATTTTAGGTGATGCACTCCGTGATCACTTTGATCCAAGGATTTCTCGACAATGAGCACCGCGATTCGGGTTTCAGATCTCAGGGTGGATTTCTACAGAGGAGAGACTTTGGTCAACTCGCCCTTGCGTGGGATCAATCTTGAAATTCAATCAGGAGAGACATTGGGCATTGTCGGAGAGACTGGTTGTGGCAAAACTCTGACTGCTACAGCGATCATGGGACTCCTACCTTCGTCGGCTCGTCAGCGCGGTGAGATTGAATTCGGAAAGTACGGTGCTCTTAAGCCGGAATCGATGCAGAACATTCGTGGCGCAGAAATCACCATGATCTTCCAAAATCCCCAATCAGCGTTCAACCCCATCTTCACCATCGGCGCGCAGATGAAATTAGTGGCGCAAAAGAGAAACTTTGGGCGAGCAGAAATTCCCGCCATGCTCGACCAAATACTTTCATCGGTCGGATTAACAGACACCAAAAGAATAGTTTCATCTTATCCGCATCAACTTTCTGGAGGAATGCTCCAGCGATGCATGATTGCGATGGCAATGATTTCAAATCCCAAACTTCTCATTGCTGATGAGCCAACAACCGCGCTCGACGCCACCATCGGCGACCAAGTGTTGAAACTCATTCGCGATCTCCAAGAACGTGAGGGTTTTGCGATGCTTTTCATTTCGCATGACATAACAGCAGTAGCAAAAGTTGCAGACCATATTTCGGTTATTTACGCAGGCCGTGTGATCGAAAACGGTCCAGCTGGCGATGTGATGAAAAATCCTTACCACCCATACACCCAAGGGCTACTGGGTGCGATTCCAAGCGCTAGCAAGGCACGAGGCGCTTTAACTGCGATTCCGGGAAGTGTGCCCTCCCTCCTTCGAGATATCACGGGATGCTCCTTCGCTCCACGGTGCGGGAAAAGTTCTTCGCAATGCGCACAAGAACCACCCGACGTTGAAATGGATGAGCAAAAAGTAGCCTGCTGGATGGTGAAGCAATGACCGAACTCATGATGGAGATCTCAAACGTTTCCAAGACTTTTAGTGTTCGTCATAGTGGCAAAGTTCATGAAATTACGGCTGTCGATAATGTCTCTCTATCCCTTTATAAGGGTGAAGTTCTTGGAGTGGTTGGCGAATCAGGTTCGGGAAAGAGCACGTTAGCCAGGTGTGCATTTGGAATTTCTTATCCAACTCAAGGCGAGACGCTGATTCTCGGAAAATCTTTAGCTAAAAAATCAAACAAGGCAACACAAGAGCTTCGGTCAAATCTTGGATACGTCTTCCAGGACCCTGCTGGGTCAATTAACCCTCGAATGACAGTTCGTGACGCAATTGCCGAACCCCTTCAATTGCATTCGAAAGATCAAAAGGTAATTAGTGCCCGAGTCGCGTTTCTACTAGATCGTGTGGGCTTGGCAGACAGTCAATCTAGGCGTAAATCTCACGAACTATCTGGTGGTCAATGCCAACGAGTAGCAATTGCACGCGCGCTTTCAACCAATCCTAAAATTGTCTTGCTGGATGAACCAACATCATCATTGGACTTATCAGTGCAAGCACAAATCCTTAATCTTCTCGAAGAGCTTCGTCGAGACTTTGACCTCACCTATTTCATGATTTCTCACAATCTCGATGTTGTGTCCCATCTCAGCGATCGGGTTGCTGTTATGAAAGATGGGAAAATCATTGAGGTGGGTACAACCCGAAAGGTAATCGACTCCCCGCAACATCCATTCACTCAAGAGCTCATACGGGTTTACTCCGGAATTGAACCTTCCAATTCCTTACCTACGAATTTTCACTTGGACACTTGGCAAGAAGGGCCTCTCAATACATGGGCCTATCAGAATGTTGCAAAATTTTTACCTACCCGAAATATCCCTGCTTCACACACGCCGCAGGTACTCGAACAACAAATTGATGATCGGATTGGTGTGTCCCACATGGATTGGCAGCCTAAGAAATTACCTTTGGGCCAAGTGCTTCAAGATCTCCACACGGATAGCATTGTTGTTTTACGAAAGGGCGAACTTGTTTTTGAAGAATATTTCAATGGAATGTCAAAGTCTTCCCCGCACTTATTGCAATCTGTTTCAAAGTCAATTTTGGGTGGGCTGTATGGAAAGTTAATCGACGAAGGTGAAATAGATTCTTCACATACTTTTAACCACTTCCTTCCCGAACTCAAAAATAGCGTCTACGGTTCCGCAACAATTCAGCAGGCACTCGACATGACGATAGCTGTACAATTTTCTGAAGACTACACAGACCCCAATTCCGAGATGGCACGACTTGATGAAGCCATCGGATGGAGATCGAGTCCGGATGGAAGAGAAGTCGGACTGAAGAGTTACCTCAAAACTCTCAAAACAAATGGAACTCACGGAAAAAAGTTTCAGTACTGCTCTGCAAATACTGATGCCCTTGCATGGCTTATCTCCGAGGTAACCGGAAAACCGTATCAAGATTTGATTTCAGAATTTATATGGCAACCCATGGGAGCTTCCAACGCAGCGACGATCACCATAGATAGAGATGGATTATCAGTGGGCAACGGTGGGATTTCATGTTCCGCTAGAGATTTAGCGCTCTTCGGCCAAATGTTGCTCAACCATGGTTGTCGGGATGATGTGCAGGTATTACCTGCGGCTTGGGTTGACGAAACATTTACGGGCGCATCACCAGAGGTCGATTCCGCGGATTACCTTCAAGCGTTACACCCAGGAGGCTCCTACAAAAATCAATGGTGGGTCACGAATAGTCCTCAGCGAGAAATATACGCGGTAGGTATCTACGGACAATATCTTTGGTTAGATCCTTCGACTGGAACCGTCATCGCCAAGATGTCCTCGATTCCAATTCCTGTAGACCACGTGCATTCTCGAATGCACGTGGCGTTATTCCGCGCGATCTGCAATGTTGATAGATAATTGTCCTCGCAATAATGTGATTTCAGAGAAGAGATTTAGCTCAATAGGGGTCGAAGTTCGACCTTTCTATTGCAAGCCCGCGAACCTTCCGCTGCAAGTCCTTGTGCCACCGGCAAACTCTCGGTTTCAATAATCCAGAAACCGCTAAAGAATTCCACAGATTCAATGAATGGACCTGCCACCACGATATTTTCTCCTGTTCGATTGTCGAAAACAGCCGCAGTGCTGGGTGAATCTAGTCCCATCGCAAATATTCGTTGGTGCGCGTTTTTGAGTTTGACATTAAATTCATCTATCGCACGAATTTCTTCAGGAGAATGTTGGGCACGCGTCTGACTATCCACTACCGAAATCACGAATCTCATGTTGTAACTATAGAGAAGGTCCGACTGTCAGGCGCGGTCATTGCGAGAGAAATTTAGATCAGCCGGGAGGCCGCTTGGTCTCTCGAAAGGTTCTATTAGTTCTCCTCTAAATCGTTGGGGTTTCCTGCACGTCGAACATCCACCGAATGCCAAATCGATCGAGGCAAACTCCCCAATATCCCCACGACTCCTCATGCGGTGCAACACCTTCAGTGGAACCAACTGAAAGCTTTGTATAGACCGAGTCTGCTTCTTCGCGAGTATCAAAATTCAAACTTAAGGTGGTGTTATTTCCAATCTTGACCTGATGAGACATTGACTCCAACATATCTGTTCCAAAAATTTTATGTCCTCCCATGATTTCAAGGCCAGCATGCATCACGCCGTTACGCTCGACCGCTGGTAACCCTTCGGCCATAGGAGTTTCAGAAAATTTCATCATGTACATCTCTGATTGAGGATTGAAGATGCTTCGATAAAAATTAAAAGCTTCTTCAGTCTGCAACGCAAAATTCAGGTATGTCCCCACAAATGCCATTTTTACTCCTATCCGTGAACAGTCATCTTAATATGCAGCCAGCATGAGGTCACTAGAGTTATTGAATCATTGACTTATTGTTAATGGCGGCTGGCCGACATTGACCTAGAATTACCAAAATTGAGTCATGGCATAGGAGCCAAAGTTGACGCATTACTTCTGGATTTGCGGCTGATCACTGCCAACTAACTCTACTTGTTGATATTGGCAAAGTGCTAACCGCTTCCCAATACACGGGTGTGCTTCTGGCAGTCGTGGTCTCGATATTGGGTTCCACTTTATTAGTTCGCAAAATCAAAATATCTCCAACTAAGGGATCGTAAACACTTTCTATTTTATGGGCGGCGCCTGAATTTTCGTGGGTCAACTTTTTTTGCTTGTTGCTTCGCCTTATTCAACAATAATTCAGCCCAGGTAAACTCCACCGCCAAAACCACTAAGCCGAGAATCACGAGCGACATCGTGAATGGACCCGGGAGTACTACCAGTGCGGCACCGAGGAGAATCAGAGTAAAACCAATGACTAGCACTATCGTCTGACGAACTGATTTTGGTAGCGCCTTCCAAAGTTTACGCCACATCATCATTATGCGTCTTCCTTTTCACTCAGACTAACTCGACCTGCATGAGCTTTCGCCAATGGATCTGCCTTGCTCTTCACCAAACTCGCAATCGTCGATACCAATAATATGAAACCAATAACTCCAAGGCTTCCGACCGTCGGTATCTTTGGCACTCCAGGGAAAATCTCGTGCAGATACGTAGCAATCAATTTGATTCCGATGAACATCAAAATGAAGGAAAGACCAAGCGATAGATAAATGAGTATATCTAGTAGGCCCTTCAGCAAGAAGTACAGAGCGCGAAGGCCAAGTAATGCAAATGCATTAGCGGTAAAAACCAAAAAGGTTTGTGATGTAACACCAAAGGTGGCCGGAATTGAGTCGAGCGCGAACAAAATATCAGTTGATGCGATTGCCACGATAACTAGAAGCATCGGAGTGGCAAATCGCTTTCCATCGAGACGAACTAAGAGTTTTGTTCCATGATATTCATTAACAGTCGCCATGGATTTGCGAAGTTTGCGGACCAACATGTTGTCATTTGGATTGGGATCTTTATCCCAATGCTTGAACAAGCCGACGCCGGTCCAAACTAGAATTGCGCCAAAAATAAAAAATGTAAAACTAAAAGAAGAGAGAGCCACTGCGCCAATGGCAATAAAGATTGCTCTGAGCCCGAGCGCAAGTAGCACACCAATTAAGAGCACTCTCTGGTGATAAACACTCGGTACGGCAAATTGGGCCAAGATAATTACAAAGATAAAGAGATTGTCGATGGAAAGGGAATACTCGACCATATATGCGGCGAAGTACTCGATTCCAAAATTGGAACCGAAATGGCTCCAGACCCATAAGCCGAATGCCACCGCAATGCTGACATAAAACAAAGTCCAAAGGATTGCTTCACGGAACTTAACATCATGTGGCTTTCTACTTGCAGTCAACATATCAAATATCACTAGACCTAAAATGCCCGCGACAGTTATTGACCAAGTTAATGTTGTTACATACATTGAGCGCTCCCTTGATAGCCATGAATAAAACATGGTCAAGGTCTCCCTAACCGTTTACACGGCCAGCGCCCCGGGTTTTTACACCGTATTGACGAGGTAGCTGTAGTGAGGTACTCCCCTTTAACATGAGTAGCGTAAAGGGAAATTTTCATAGATGCAAAAGGAGAAAAGAATGTAGGTAGGGAAGTCGCCCCTTATACCGGAGGATTCCAATTCACGTTCAATTAGTTTTATGCTCACCAATAAGCCCACAACGAATTACACGTATTCGCAGAAACCTTAGAGCGCTTCGAACTCTGCCTTCCTTGCGGCCATCCATGATTCCATTTCCCCTGATTTCATAAGGACCATCATTTTGCCCATGGCCGCCATATGTGGTTCGTCGTTTGCTCCAAACATTTCTTTGCCGTGGTGTTGGCTTTGTACCGCGAGTTCATCAAAAGTTTCTCCAGAAAAAACTTGCTCGCAAGCACCACCAAGTTGATTGCATGTCATTGATTTCATCACATCTCCCTACAGTCTCTATGTGGCAAATGTGCCCAAGTTTTAGCCCACCTACCCACCTACTTGCCCACAAATCTTCGCATATTCAGTTAAGATTTTGTATTAACTTGCAACAGAACAGTGACACTGTCAGGTCGCGAAAGTTCAGTAGGCATTTATTTTAAGAAGAGTCGCCCTATAAGCCGGATCCTGTCCTCACGAATGAGGGATCACCATCCATCTAGTTCCGCAATTGCTTGCAGAATCAAGCAACCTACCCGATAGCTCGAACGAGCAGTTCTCAAACGCTATCTGTCTGGTCTTGCTCCGGGTGGGCGTTACCCACCACCTTGCTCTGTGGAGTCCGGACTTTCCTCGGTGCTATTCCGAATAAACGGCCACAGCAACGCGGTGATCCGGGCGACTCTTCTCAGGGCAGGCTTATGTCGGTTAAATGAAACCGAAAACCAGTGTGTCTCTTTCTGCGAGCGTGCGCATGCCTCAATATCTTCGTCAAATCTTTACTTTATAGATACTGATTACCTTGACTCAGGTTGTCAGAATCAGCGCAGTCGATACGCCACGATACGTGATGGAGGAAGAATGAAACTGGAAATCAGAGCGGTCAAAGAAATGATTGGGTTTCTGACGATAGCAACGGTAGGCATCCAAATTTTCGGTTTATCGCTGGGCACTCCGGTTTTAGCCGCATCGACCGTTGCTACAACGCAAAAAGCCCTCGTTGGAGGAGATATTCATACGCTCACAATGCGCGGTTCCCAGTTAGTCGTTACGGGGCACGAGCACGCGGCTGTCTCAACTGACTCCGCAAAAACTTGGAAGCAACTAAAGGCGCTTGAGGGTGCCGACATTATGGCTTGGGCCACTAACCAAAAAACAACTTTTGCTGGTGGGCATATTGGGCTCTTTGTCTCCCCGCTCAATAAGAATGATTTTAAGAAAGTTGCCTTTTACAAAGATATTTCGGACATTCACTCGATTGGGGCTAGCGGTAAATATGTCTATCTAGCGTCACCACAATTTGGACTTCTTGTCTCTGAAGATTTTGGAAAAACATGGATGCCACGTAATACTCGAATTGGACAAGGGTTTATGGGATCAATGTTGGTTGATCCGAAAAATCCTCTTCGAGTTTTGGCTCCGGATATGCAATCCGGACTTCTTCAATCTATCGATGGCGGAAAAACTTGGAAGAGTTTAGGTGGGCCTATGGGGACTATGGCGATTGCATGGAATCCAAAAAAGATTTCTGAAATCATCGCCATCGGCATGGGTAACGCAGGAATCAGCAAAAATGGGGGTGCCTCGTGGTCGACCATTTCCTTACCTGCAAGTGCTTATGCGATTGAATATTCGCTTGATGGCAAGACTCTCTATGTTGCGACACTTGATACACCGTACGCTCATATTTTTATTAGCCGGGACGGTGGGAAGTTTTGGTCCATGTCCATCAGCAGTCCACCAGTCGTAAGAAAGCTTGTCGCGCCAGTTCAACCATCAACTGCGATGGATCCCAACATGCCTGGAATGGCACATACAGCGTCAATGAGTCATGAAGCGGACCAACCTGTAAAACGTCCGTTGAGCGCCGTTCTGGGTCTCTTTGGTGGAGCATCCGCCCTCGTAATATCGAGTGCCTTTTTTCTAAGGCGCAGTGACACAGCAAAAAAGCAAAAGAAGAAAGTAGAACTTTCATCAGGACGAAGCAGGACGGTGGCAACTACCAACCAGGTTTCGTTGTGAAAAACCTCGTTGAAGAAGGAGAAATGAATCTGCAAGAAGTTGATGAGGTGGTGACTCCTGAACCACGCGGACTTGACCTTCTAAAATATGCACCAGTAAAAAAGATGATGAAGAGCAAATATTTTCCGAAGATATTTCAGATTCCGGTAGCTGCCGTATTCGGATTGATTGGATATGAACTTCTCGCAGGGCCGGGTACTGCCCACGATAATCCAGGTACCGCACTTATGTGGGTACTTTGGTGGCCGCTCATTCCCATAGTCTTCCTCTTTCTCGGACGATTTTGGTGTGCCATCTGCCCTTTCGCAACTCTCTCCGATTTTGTACAAAAGTTGGTCGGAGTCAACAGACCCGTCCCGAATTTCTTGAAGAAGTATGGAATATGGCTAATCGATGCCACGTTCATCGCAATAACCTGGGCCGATCATGTATTTGGGATTGTCGCTTCACCTTGGGGCTCGGGCATCTTACTTCTGCTTATCACTTTCGCCGTGATTGTTTCAGGAGCATTCTTTCAACGACGCACATTCTGTCGTTATCTATGTTTTCTTGGAGGGCTTTCAGGTAACTACGCACGCACTGGAATGATCGCTTTACGGGCCAATCAAGATATATGTGCAACATGCTCATCTAAAGCAGCATGCTTCAACGGTACTGACAAAGCTGCTGCCTGCCCACTCTTTGCCTTTCCGCGCACCATGGACTCTAACGCCAATTGCACTCTATGTGGTAACTGTGTGAAGAATTGCCCAAATGATGCAATTACGCTGACACTTCGCCTGCCAACAAAGGAGCTTTGGTTCATCAACAAACCGAAAATAGAAGAGTCATTTTTGGCGATGGCGATCATGGGAATTGTTCTTATTCAAAATGTCACCATGCTTAAAATATGGGAAGAAACTCTCGCGAGCGTAAAGCGTGTGACGGGAATTAATAATACTGCTCTCATTTTCACATTAGTTTTTGCTTTAGGCGTTAGTTTGCCGGTGGCATTGCTATCAATTGCAGCTAGGGTCGCCGCTAGGAATAATTCGGAATCTACATTCCAAAATTTCGCTCGCTTTGGCTACGCTCTCATTCCGCTCGATGTGGCAGGACATGTTGCGCATAATCTCTTTCACCTCCTTGCCGAAGGAAAATCCGTGTACTACTCCGTCGCTTCGATATTCGGGAGCAACGCGTCAGGATCAGCGGCGCTCGTGAGCAACGGGACCATTCGAATACTTCAATTCGTTATTTTGATACTGGGCTTGTGGGGGTCGCTTTATACCGCACGCCGAATTGCATTCAGGAAGTACTCCTCCAGCGCGACCCGCAAATCGACTCTCGCGCCTTATTCAGTGCTCATCGGGGCGCTACTTGCTCTCAACGTTGTGATGTTCCTATTCCCAATGGCACACAGGATGTAACGAGTTTTACACCGGAAGTGTGAGGAGAAAAGTTGTGCCTTTATCCGCACCCTCACTGTATGCCTTCAAAGTCCCGCCATGGTTTTCAACAATACTCCGCGCGATGGTCAGTCCGAGGCCGGAACCAGAATCTCCCGAGTAGCGAGCCGGGTCGCCTCTGTAGAGTCGCTCAAAAATATGGGGGAGCTGCCCAGTAGAAATTCCCTGTCCATTATCTTTTACCGCGATCTCTATAAAATGGCCGACGACCTGAGTACTCAGTTCGATTTTTCCGCCTTGAGGAGTGAATCGGAGTGCATTTTCGAGAAGGTTAGATAAGACTTGTCCTAGGCGTTGTGGATCAGCTTTTATTGTCGGGATTTCAGGTTGGATCAAAGAATTAAAGTAAATCCCTTTGCTCTCGATTTTAGCATTCCACGCTGAATAAGCGGCTTTAACAAGATCTGCAGGATCAACATTTGGCGTGAGATTATTTTGAAAATTCTCGGAGTTTTGTGAAACATCTCGAACATCATGTGAAAGGCGCACCACCCTGTCCAGTTGATCGCGAATTGTCTTCCACGCATGTGAATCAGGAGTGACCATGCCATCTTCCAGTCCATCAACTATTGCACTCACTGTAGCTATCGGCGTGCGAAGCTCATGGGCCACATCGCTCAACATTCGAGCCTGCTCATCCCGACTAAAGGTGAGGTCCGCCGACAACGCCTCAAGAGCTGCTGTAAGTCGATTCATCTCGGGTATGGAGCGATCAAAATCGGCTCTCGCTTTTACATTTCCAGAGGCAAGCGTTTCAGCGAAAGATGTGACACTCTCGATTGGTCGAACAACGCGCTGCATGAAATACCAGGCAATCACGCTGGAGATTGCCAACGATGCAATCGCTGAGAAGATCAGTGAGTAGTTAAACGAAGAAAGAAAGGCCTCGGCCAGATGATTGTGGATTTCCTGCGATGAAATTCCAGCCTCTGCCAAATGTTTTCGAAAGATTGGCGGCGCTACTAAAGAGGCCGTTGCTACCAATGTAATTCCAGTGATCGCAATGAGCACTACTTGGCCCGCCAGCACCTGCGTCATGAGAGTTCGTCCATGTGTAAATTACATTAGATTTCCATCCCATAACCGACACCTCGAATAGTTCGGATATTACCCGCGGGAGCGCCGGCCTCGGCAAGTTTTTTCCTGAGATGCCCCACATGAACATCAATTACATGCAACTCGCCGTACCACTCACCACCCCAAACCGACTCCAAAAGTATTCGACGCGAAAATACGCTCTTTGGATTTTCCATCATGATTTCAAGGAGATCAAACTCAGTCTTTGTTAATTCAACCGAGACATTGGCCACCATCACAGTACGAGATTGTGAATCAAGTCGTATCTCACCGTATCGCAGAATCTCAGAGTTTTCCAAGTCGGACAATTCTCCGACTTGCGTTCGAGGCCGTCGCAAAATCGCCTTTGCTCTCGCAATCAATTCTCGCGGCGAGAATGGCTTAATGACATAATCATCTGCACCGACTGCAAAGCCAACTATCTTGTCTATTTCTTCGTCACGTGCGGTAAGCATTAAAATGTATGCATCCGAGAAAGTGCGTACTTGGCGACAGACTTCGATACCATCGAAGCCCGGTAGCATCAAATCAAGAACAATCAGGTGCGGAAGGCGGGCTCGCGCCATTGAGACCGCGGTCGGACCGTCGATCGCATGTTCTACTTCATAGCCTTCTTTTTTAAAATAACTGACAATGACAGCCGCCAGCTCTGTCTCGTCTTCCACTACGAGAACTCGCAATGCATTGCTCATGATTATCCGATCAGCTTTGAAGAAGAACCACTAGAAATGTTACTTGCTTTTCTCGGTTTCGACTCCGTGACCCTCAATCAATCTTCTGGACATTGCATATTCCGTTTGGTCTATTTCACCATTTGCATAACGTCGATCCAAAATCTGGCGTGGAGTTTCGACGTTTTGCGTTCCTTTTTCTCTTTGGGTTAGCCAACGCACTATAAATAATCCTGCTGCTATGAGCGTAACCCAAACCAGGGCCATGTAGAGAATTGAATAGCCCTCCATGCCACCATCGCGATACCAACTCATCATGACTACTCCTTCTGAGGTTAGTAGGCCAATCGTAGAGCGCCTATGGAACTAAATTCCTTAGGAATGATAAAGATTTCGTAAAGAAAATACCTTTATCAAAACTTTGGAAGATGTTTAGCAAAGTTCTACTCGGATCCGCCAGACTTGCTTCATGAATGAGATCAATCGAAGAACGCTGCTGGTTGGATTGGCCGGAGCCAGCCTGGCAACTGGATTGGCCGGATGTGGAATAAGGGGAAATCACAAGAATCTTGGAATGTCAGAGATTCTCAAACGCGAGAAGTCTCTAATGCACACAGGTCGCATTCAAAAATTCGACCTGCAAGCAAAAATCAGCGAAATCGACATAGGGGGCATCATCGCCAGAACTTGGACCTATGGCGATTCTCTACCTGGAAAATTGATCCGCATTAATAAGGGCGATCAACTACAAGTCTCATTCAGCAACCGACTCCCTGTTCCTTCCAGCGTTCATTGGCACGGCCTCGCAATTAGAAATGACATGGATGGAGTCCCCGGCCTCACTACGCCCGAGGTCGCTTCATTAGGAAAATTTAATTTTGATTTCACTGTTCCGGATTCAGGAACTTTTTGGTTCCATCCTCACAGTGGAACACAACTTGATCGTGGTCTCTATGCGCCAC
>JANYDL010000078.1 GCA_025363635.1 Actinomycetes bacterium | reverse complement strand
ATGAACAGAGCGAAGTGTCGTGATTCCAGAATGAAGTGCTTCGTGTGCACGAGCAGCCGCTCTGAATGCAGTGATGGCAGGATCCTCATGTGGATCGGTCAAAGAAAATGGGAAAACTACTGATAAATGAGTGTGACACGAGATAAGACCTGGAAATAAATATCTTCCATCTAGGTCAATCATTTCATCGTTACCCGTGCGACTCAGAGTTGTCGAGAGTCCCATCGCTGAGATTCGGCCACTTTCATCAATCCTGACTGCATCATGAGAACTAATTGCACCTGAGACGACATCTACTATTCGTGCATTTGCTAGAAGCATATGGCGCCTTTCGATTTCAACTGGCAATCGTGGGTGGGTGCGATGAACTAACTGATTGATATGGAGACTGGCTCACTTCCTTCAGTTTGTAAATGGCAAGCGACGCTACGTCCATCACGCAATTTCAAAAACTCCGGTTCAACTTCTGCGCACTTTGGAAGAGCAAGTGGACAACGAGGATGGAAACGGCATCCGGACGGAGGACTCATTGGATTAGGAACATCCCCGGGCAAATCCTGAGGCATAAACCCGGTGCCATCTGCATGAGGTATCGCAGAAATCAGTGCACGCGTGTATGGATGACTTGGGTTATTCCAAATCTGCTCCACGGTTCCTATTTCTACAATCTTTCCCAAATACATTACTGCTGCTCGATCTGAAATTCTGCGCACGATCGAGAGATCATGAGAGATGAAAACCATACCCATGTCATATTCCTCAACAAGATTCACTAACAAGTTTGCTACTTGAGCTTGTGAAGAAGTGTCTAGTGCAGAAATTGGCTCATCCGCAACAATCGCAGTTGGAGATGCCGCAAGTGCGCGGGCGATTGATATACGTTGGCGTTGACCACCCGAAAATTCATGAGGAAATCTATCGACCGCATTTCTCGGCAGACCAACTTTTTCGAGTAAATCTTGAGCCTGTTGTAACGCGTCTTTTCTCGAGGACCCTCCGACTATCAAGCCATCTGAAATTTGCGCCCCGATTTTTCGTCGTGGGTTTAAAGACCCATAAGGATCTTGGAAGACCATCTGCAGATTTCGAAAATGCTTAGGGCGTTGGCCCCGCGTTAACTTGTTTACTTTTGAGCCGTCAAAGATAACCTCACCCTTGGCGGTCTTAAGAATTCCTACGATGGCCTTTCCTAAAGTCGACTTGCCACAACCGGATTCCCCAACCAAACCTAAAATTTCACCCGAATTGAGAGTGAGATCTACTCCGGCAACCGCTCTAATTTTCTGACCTTGGCGGTCATACTCAACGACAGCATTCGATACATTCAGAATCTCTTTCATTGCGCTACCTCAATACCGGCTTTCCCCGAGAAAGGATCAACCGGGCAATAAATGCGGTGCGATTCTGATAACTGAATGCGTTCGGGGAGCGCACTCTTGCACGCTTCGATCGCATAATTGCAACGCGTGTGGAAAGCACATCCAGGTGGGAAATTTCCAAGTTCTGGGGGCATTCCTTCAATAGAAAGTAAGCGCTTTGAACTAGAAGATTTCGCAACATCATTGTGTCCAGGAAGTGCGGCGATAAGCCCACTGGTATACGGGTGGCGTGGTCTCTGAAGTAAGTCGCTCGTCGATGCTGTTTCCACTTCAGAGCCCGCGTACATGATCATGATTCGATCGGTTAAGGAAGATAGAACACCTAAATCATGGGTAATAACCATGACAGAAAGATTTCGCTCTTTGCGAAGTTGATGCAGGAGTTTGAGGATGCCTGCCTGAACGGTGACATCAAGGGCGGTCGTTGGTTCGTCCGCGATGAGCAACTTCGGCTCGCAGGCCAGCGCCATCGCGATGGCAATTCGTTGTCGCATACCGCCAGAGAACTGACTCGGATGAGCGCGAAGGGCTGCTTCGGGAGCTGGAATTTTTACCGTCGATAATAATTCAAGTGCGCTTTGGCGAGCCGCATCCTTGCTAACTTTTCTGTGATGCCGAAGGTGTTCGGTCAATTGAACTTCAACAGTCAACATTGGATGCAACGAGGTCATCGGATCTTGGAAGATCATTGCGATTTCTTTTCCTCTCAAGTCGCGATACTCGCGTTTTGAACTTGTGAGAATTTCCCGTCCATCAAAATTAATAGAACCAGTTGCCCGACCTTTATGAGGTAAAAGGCCGAGCAGGCTCAAAGCGGTCATTGTTTTACCACTTCCACTTTCTCCTGCAATCCCTAAAAATTCGCCGTGCCCAACGGTGAAGGAGAGGTCGCGGACGGCAGCGGCATCCCCGCGACCCGTCGCTAGAGTCACCGTCAAATTCTTTACAGTTAATAAGTCCATTAGTCGCGCAGCGCCTTCGCTGTACGTGGATCCATCGCGTCCCTGAGAGCATCGCCGATGAAATTGAATGCAAGAACGGCCGTTAATATCGCTAAGCCAGGAAATAAACCCACCCACCAGCGATCAAAATTCTCTGCGCCCAAGGAGACCATCGATCCCCATTCAGAGGCCGGAGGCTGGGCTCCAAGTCCCAAAAATGAAAGCCCTGAAAGAAGCAGCAAGGCATTTCCGACTTCAAGTGCTGCAAGTACGAAAACCGGACCCGAAAGATTGGGTCGCAAGTCCACAATTAACGTCCTCAGCGACGAGGACCCTAATAGCGCTGAAGCCGTTACGTAATCATTCTGCTTTGCATTCAAAATGAGACCCCTCACGAGTCTGGCGTACACCGGCCACGCCACAATTGTTATCGCAATAACAGCATTTCGGATCTGAGGACCAAGTGCTGCAGCAACAGCCATGGCGAGAACGATCCCCGGGAATGCAAAGAAAACATCCGTGACCCTCATAAGAAATGAATCAACTTTTCCGCCGGCATACCCAGAAATCGCACCGACAATTGACCCCAGGGTTGCGGATAAAGCAACCAATAAAAGCGAATACGGTAGAGAAATTCGGGCACCAAAAATAACTCGACTCAAAATATCTCGGTTGAGTTCGTCGGTGCCCATCCAGTGTGCGGCAGAAGGTGCCAAGAACTTGGCTGCATCTTGTGCATTGGGATTGTATGGAGCAATCCAAGGAGCAAAAATCGCCAACAAAGTCCAGATGACAATAATGCCAACCCCAACCACGGCTAATGGCTGGCGCCAAATTGAGTTACTGTTTTTTGAACTCTTTATCTTCTTTAAAGTGATTTTCATCAACTTACGTCTCGCATTTGAGGGTCAATGACTCGATAAAGAATATCGACAATCAAATTCATAGTGATGTAAACAGTGGCCACGACCATGCTTACTCCCATAATTCCCGGCAGGTCTAGCCCAACAGCGGCGCGATAGGCATATTGCCCAAGTCCTGGCCAAGAAAAAACATTTTCAACAAGAACTGAACCGGCAAGAAGACTTGAAAAAGCCACGCCCGCCACGGTGATAATAGAGAGCAACGCAGGTCGCAGTACGTGGCGACGAATCACGGTAAATTCAGACAACCCTTTTGCTCTTGCCGCCCTCACATAGTCATTTCCCAAAATCTCCAGCATGGACGCTCTAGTAAATCGCGTCAGTACGCCAATGGCGTAGATGGCAAGGACGATTGCAGGTAGGAGCAAATATGAAACGGCCTGCCTGAAAGTTGAAAAATCCCCAGCGATGAGGGAATCCACGGTGTACAGACCGGTCACGGTGGGGGGTGGATCGGCGCCTGGCGCTAGTCGTCCGGTACCTGGAGCCCAGCCCAATACGAAAAAGAATAGATAAAAGGCGGTTAACGCGGTCCAAAAAGCAGGCATAGAAACACCCGTCAAACTGAACACTCTGATTATTTGATCTGGCAATCGGTCACGAGTCACGGCGGAAATAATCCCCAGCAGCAGACCGACGACGAGTGCGAGAAATACCGCTACGAGAGCAATCTCCAATGTCGCTGGAAAGTATTCTTTCAAATCCTCAAGCACTGGACGCTTGCTAGAAAGTGAAACACCCAGGTCTCCGTGCATTAATTTGGCGACATACTTCACATATTGAACTGGAACAGGTCTATCGAGTCCAAATTGCTTTTTGAAAGCCGCAACAATTTCAGGATTGCTATAGGCACTTTGCCCCAGATTTGCAGCGACAGGATCACCGGGGACTAACTGCGTGATCGAAAAAGAAATAAAAGTAACGCCAAAAACCAAAAGAATGCTGGTGAGTAATCTTCTTAAAATAAATGGGACGAAGCCATTTCCAGAGAGAAAACGCTTTCGCTGACTCTTCTCTTCTGAAATTGGCTTCGTCCTCATCTATAGTTTTTTTCAGGCGTTAAGTAAATTACTTAAGTTCTGTGAGATTTAGCTTCCAGATTGGGTGGTCCTTAACGTTTAGGACTGACTTGTTTGCAACCAATATGTCGGCTGGCTGAACGAGAGGAATAAGCGGACTACGCAAATTCATCTCTTTCTGCCACTGAGTAAAGAGCGCTGCGCGCTTCTTCGCATCAGTTTCAGTTGCGGCTTTCGCCTGCAACGCACTAATAGTTGGATCAGCACCTGCGGCCCAACCCATACGGAGACCAACCTTGGTTCCTGGACTAAAGCTTTCGGTGTAGTTGGTTGAGTCTGGCCAGTCTGGACCCCAAAGCCACAAACCCATCTCTTCCTTGTTGTCGCGGTACAAAGGTAGCGAGACAGCAATTGGTGCTCCGGTAAGGGATGTGTTGAAACCAACCGCATTCAGATCTTCATTGACGAGAGCTGCGAGTGATCCGAAGTTCAGACCATTTACCGCTCCACCGCTACCCCAGAAACTAATCGATACTGGGGTGTCTTTGATTCCGCAAGCATCGAATGCCGCTTTGGCACGCGCTGTATCTTGCTTGATCGCATCCTTTTGAGTAAGAGCTCCAGAGAAGAAGCTAGGAATGATTCCCGGAGCTTGGATTGCGCCGAGACCAGCGTACCTAACGATCTTGTTGTAGTTGATCCCGTAGCGAACGGCCTCAACACATTTTGGATTAGATGTGAATTTAGTTGCTGCCGAGAAGGCCGAATTCGCACTCAAGTAGAAGAAGAAGACGTTAGAAGCTTGTCCTTTAATAACGTTTACCTTGTTGCCAACTCCGCTCGCCTGATCTGGTGAGAGGTCAATGGCGATTGATGATGATCCCTTAATAACATCAAGGCGCTGAACGTTTACAGGAACATTTCGGAAAATGATCTTGTCATACGCTGGCTTATCAGTTCCCCAGAAGTTGGGATTCTTAACAAGATCAACTTCGGTGGTGAGATTGAAAGACTTCAACATGTATGGACCACTACCCGCTGAAGCACTTGTTAAGTACTTGAGTGCGGTGTCCGATGTGCTTGCATCTACTGCATCTGATCCGCCATTGGCTTTGACAACCTTGCTATTCACGATTCCAAGTGAAGGAGAGGTAATAATTGCAAGCACCTGTGGAGTCGCCTTATCCGTTGTAAGGACAACAGTTGTGGCATCTGGGGCTGAAACGGTAATACCAGCCATCAAGGAGGACGGATTTCCCTTAATGTTCTTTACGCGGTTAAGAGAGAAAACGACGTCCGCTGAAGTAACTTTTGTCCCATCAGAGAACTTAGCTTTTGGGTCAATAGTAAATGTAAATTGAGTGGCTCCTGCATTTACAGTCCATTTAGAGGCAATGCTTGGAACCGGAGTCGACGCATCTCCACCCTTGTAGGTAACAAGTGTTTGATACATCGCGTGATTGATCATGTTTCCGGTCTGTTCAAATGTGCGACCAGGATCTGGCGGCGTCAACTGAAACACGGTTTCGATAGTCAAATTCTTTGTTGCAGCTGACGCTGGTGTCGTTACAAATGCAGTTGTAACTAACGCAACAGAAAGTGCGACACTGGCAATACTTTTAAAGTGCGTCTTCATTGATAGTGCCTTTCTTTATGAATCGTGATCGCACCTAAACATCCCAAACCACAGGGCTTAAGAGCGTTTTCGTAGGTGAATTGTGTCTTTTTGCATTGTGACTGTCAACACAAAGTAGATAGAGGGACTTCTCTTTTTATCTGACATATGTGCGAATGGCGTACTTGGGACCATCCATTATCTTTTGTTACATATATGTAACTAATTTGCCACTAGGTCAGTTGAGTGCTTGTTTATTTTTCGACCACCGCTCTCCTCAACGACAATAATGTCTTCAACTCGAACTCCAACATGCCCCGGCCAAAAAACGGATGGTTCGATGGTAAATGTCATTCCAACTTCGAGAGGAGTGTGGTCTTCTTCTGATATGTAGGGAAACTCATGTACATCTAAGCCGATGCAGTGGCCAGTGCGGTGTCTAAACCAATCACCGTAACCACCTTGAACTATCACATCCCTCGTCGCCTTATGAACCTCTGAAGCAAGTACTCCGGGCTTTACAGCGGCAATTCCGGCGGCCTGTGCAGCCATTACCAGTTCATACACTTTCTGATACTCCTCGGTTGGATCCCCCACGAAGATAGTTCGTCCAAAATCGGCACAATATCCATTTATCACTGACCCAAAATCAAACGAGACTCCCATACCACCGACAATTGGATTACTAGTTCGACGATCTGAGGCATCGCGATTGCTTTTTGGCCCCATGGACCAGACTGCAGTATCAAATGATTCGGTCTTTGACCCACGTTCGTTCATTTGGAAATTGACTTCAGTCTTTAGATCCAACTCCGAAACGCCAATATTTACTCGCCCTTCAACCTGAGCTAGAACATCATCAACCAGCAGACAAGCTTTGGTCATCTGCTCCAACTCTTCGGCTGACTTGATTCGACGCAACTTATTCACCAAATCTTCTGCGTTCACGATGGTCGCATCAGGAAATATTTGCATAAGATGCATAACAGTCTCGCTCCAGGTGCGCGCACTTACAGCAATTCTTTTCACATGACCAAAACTCTGGGCCACATTCTTGAATTTAGCGTGAGCGTCATCCAGTTCGTTGACAGTTGTTGTATTCGGATCAATCCCGTTCGGGGAATCAAATTCGACAATCATCCGAGGCAATACAAATTTCGGTTCAAATTTAGGATTCAAGAAAGCCCCTGCTACCCAATGGTGGGTGTAAGCCACATTGCCAAATGTGACCACCCGACGTTCGGTTCCGGTTAAGTAATCAAGATCTGCCGAATGTTTTGGCAAAAAGACTAAGTCAACGCCCTCTTTCTCCATGAGGGCATATAAACCATCACGTCGCGCCTTGTAATCGAACATTAGATCGACCTCTCTCTAGCGATTAAAGTGGTAACTCGTCCTCATGATTGTGAATTAACTGCCAACCTTGCGGAAATCTTTTCCAAATTCCCGTATTGCGTATTTCTCGCGTTGGAGCCGAATTATTTTCATAGGAAACTTTTAGATAGTGCCTGGCAATGGCCAAGTCCCCATGAATATCAATGACAGGATCTGTAGCTTCAATCTTTAGGGGGCGTGGAGCACTTGGGTCATTGGGACGTCGACCACGTACTTCATTCAATCCTTTCAATCCAAAAGCCATGTCACGTTCGGAAGAATCCCACACCGTGCAATCCTCATTAATGAACTGATCGATTTTTGGACGATTCTTTTCAATAAATCCCTCGTACATGGTGAGAACACCATTCCAGATGTAAGTCTGATCAGAGTTCATTGCCTAATCCCCTTTTCTTTTCTTTGTATTCTGGATGAGTTCTATTTCGGATGCATCATTGAGATATTCGAAGCGAAGAAGCGAAAGTGGGACGTTCCCGTTCAGCCAAAGAAAATCATGAAATTCTTGCATCTTAAACGCGGTTGACTCAGCGCGCTTCTTCGCTATCGCGTCGGAAAACAATTTGATGATCTGTGTCTTTCCAATTTGGTAAGTCAGCGCTTGACCTGGATTCGACGAGAAGAAAACTGCCTCTTCATAAGCAGTTTCGTGGTCCATCGGAACTTGCTTCTCTAAATACGCCGTCGCAGTCGGGATATCAATTCTGCCGGTGGCCAATTCAACATCCACAATTACCCGCATGGCTCTGAGTTTCATAAAATTATACATAACGGTCTGCGAGTGCGGCGCATCATCAAAGAGTCCAGCAGCTAAAAGTAATTCTTCGTTATAGAAAGCTATGCCTTCGTTAACCCCAGAGTCGTAGTAATGGCGGCGAAGTGGCCGTTGATGTCTCCATGAAGTCGCCAATTGCTGGTAGTGAGCACCTTCATGAACAATTCCCGCACGGGTATCACGAGCATTCGCTGCATAAAAATAGGGTAGAGCCGCATGCGGAGCGGGAACGTATGAATAACCATCCTCCTCCACCCTTGAAACACCCGTAAGGTCGTCGGTAACTCCGAGCCATTTTATGGGTACTAGATAAGGCGGCAACGGAGCGGTCAAATAGTGCTTGAGGGAATTGGGCTGGGAGAGTATCCCTTCGCCCTCATAGAAATTGCGAACTTCCCGCTCCTTAATGGCCTCCTGCGCAACTTGTTCCTCTGCCGTCTTAGGAATAGGTGGCACCGGAATATTTCGATGTTTGTTCATCATCACATGCTCAAATGCAACTGCCCTATCCCATTCAATCTGCCCAATCATTCGTAGTTCGTGAGTAGTGAAAGGTACTAACGCCACATGCTCAAAGAACCACTGATATTTCTCCGGCCCGATCGCCTTTATTGGGCGCATTGAATGAAGATTAGATGTTAGCCACGTTCGAAAATTTACAAATGCATCGGCGGCACCTTTTCCGGCAGATTCAAGAGCGTCTCCCGATCCCGTGGGATCAATGACTTTCAATTCCGTGACGACGGTAGCGATCTGACTTTCGATGTTCGCCAATAAATCAATCGCGACCTGAGCAAAAGGTGCGATCGCCTTCCCCTCAAGATTTGCAATTCCATGATCCAAAATTTCCTTCGTGAAATTCAAAATATGGATCGACTCTTGTATTACTTCATTTCCCAATTTGGGCGGCAACAGTAGGTCAAAAAGAACTCCAATAGTTTGATCAACATAAAATCTAGGTTGCTCCTGCCAAATTTTGATGTAATCCAGTTCCCAAAAGACCCGATAAATCGCACTACCAATCAATTGATAGTCAACCCAACTTTCCGTATCAAATTTTGGAGAGCTTACAGGTCCAGCATCTATTGTCTTCCATCGCCTTTCGAACTCTTCAATGCATTTTCGATGATCAGCTATTGAGGTGGCGGACCATTCAGGCTTCCAGTACTTCGGTCTTTCGATACGTGGAATGTCATCGTGAGACCTGGGTTGTTGCAATGTTCGCCAACTCCAAAAATCTGCCCCCAACGTTTCAATATCTTTAACAAAGTGCATTGAATCTCCATGGACGAGTTGATGGTTGTGACACCCTTTGATTAGTTGAAAATGATATTAGAAAAAGCAATCAGTGAAAAGTAGTCGAGAAATATTTATAATGCGCAAGGCGCACAAATTGTGCGCACTTAATTTCAATTCTATCAACTACTTTTTTGGTGCGGCTTGCTTATATTGATTCAACCATGTCAATGGATAACCCAACCTTGTGGCTGCATGTAAGACCCAATTAGGATCCCGGAGAAACTCTCTTCCTAGCATCACGGCATCGGCACGATTGTTTTGCACGATTTCCTCTGCGAATTCTGGATCACTAATCATTCCTACGGCGCAGGTGAGCATCTCGCTTGCCTTCTTGATGTCTTCTGAAAATCGCACCTGATAGCCCGGGCCTACGGGATAAGTAATGTCAGCCTTGATCCCTCCGGAGGAACAATCGATGAGATCGACACCTTTTGTCAGAAGAATTTTGGCTAATTCGCCATTCTCTTGCGTGCTCCAGCCACCTTCAATCCAATCGTGAGATGAAGTACGCAAGAAAAGTGGATGGGAACTCGGCCACACTTCCCTTATTGACTCGACAACCTCCAATAGAAAGCGAATGCGATTCTCAAAGCTCCCGCCATATTCGTCATTGCGTCGATTGGTAATAGGCGAAAGAAAGGAATGAATCAAATATCCGTGAGCGCCGTGAATCTCAACAACGTCAAAATTCGCTTCTAGCGCTCGTTTTGCAGCCGACCGGTATAAGGCAACCGTCTCTTTCATTTCTGAGATGGAGATCGTTCCAGGCTGTGGCAACTTTCCAAACGCAATTCCGCTTGGGGAAGAAGCCTCCCACCCTCCCTCATGGGATGAAACATAATCCTGACCTTGCCAGGGAGTTGTCGTTGAACCCTTTTGCCCCGCATGCCAAAGTTGGATTCCAATCTTTGACCCTTGTGCATGCACAAAATCAACTATCGGACGCCAGGCTCGCACTTGATCGTCGTTCCAGATACCAGTGTCATGTAACGTCGAACGCGCCGTTGGTGAAATACCCGAGGCTTCCGTCATGATTAATCCGACTCTGCCCATGGCAAATTTGCCAAGATGGACTAGGTGCCAAGAATTAGGTAAGCCATCAGTTGCCGAATATTGGCACATCGGCGAAAGCCAAATGCGATTAGGTATTACCAGATCTCGGATTTTGATTTCATCAAACATACTTACCATGGAATGATCGTACAACTATTATCAGATGATGATTACTCTAACAGCAGCCGCAAACTATCTCGAATTAGTTTCCGAAGAACTCTCACAAGCCCTTCTGACAACGATAGGACTGGATTGGGAAATCTCTACTCCAGATCTTGAATGGACTCAATCACAAACCGCGATTCATACGATGCGCGCTTGCTCAGAGTATGCCTTCCAAGTCGTAGGGCAACGTATGGATAGTTATCAACCCGTTTTCTTTGACAAGAAAGATAAAGCTACGCCTGCCGAATATCTACCTATGATTTGCACTGCATCAAGAATTCTTCAAAAAACTATTAAGGATTCCAAAACCACTGATCGAGCATGGCATGCATACGGAGTCTCAGATCCAATAGGTTTCGCAGCAATGGGAGTGGTCGAAGTAAGTGTCCACACTTACGACTTGGCAAAGGGATTTGGATTGACTTTCGTACCAAATAATGACGCTGCTGAATTTGCGATAGAAAGACTATTTTCTGGTACAACTGAATTTCCGACATTCGAAACCCATGGTCAACTTCTACTCTGGCTCGCTGGACGGATAGAACTATCCGGAAAGCCTAGGCGTCAAGGTTGGAAATGGAATGGCACCCTTCGCGAATAAAATTTTCTTAGCTACGCCATTTTGCATAACTGTACGCAAAAAGAGAAGTCGAGGCTAAAAGTAAAACTCCTAATGAAAGTAAATAACCCGAAACGCCATGTCCCTCCAGAATAAAGCCAATTGTCGGTGGGAAAATAAAGCCGCCTGTCATGATTGCAAGCATCGTTGCCGTAGTCGCGAGAGGAAATCCGGGTGTCTTCCTTGCAATCCAACTTGAAGCATTGGGAAATATAGGTCCAAGAAAGAGGCCACACAAACCAAGACCCAGACTCGCCTTACCGTGGTTAAGAATGGCGAAGGTAAAGGGGATAAATGTCGCGGTGGTACAAAGCAAAATTATCGCATGTGCATCTAATCGCTTGGCCATAAATACGCCAATGAACCGTCCCAAAGTAAAAAACAGATAGAAAAAAGCACTACTAAGCGCACCGGCCTCTAAAGTCCCCCGGGAGTGACTGATTATTGTTGGAAGCCAAGCACCAATAGAGTTTTCTGCCCCTGAGTAGAAGATGATCGCTACTAACACCATGGCCAAACGAAAATGATTGCCTCTCGTTTGTGAATCGTCTTGGAATCTTTCAACTCTCCAACTGGCACCGGTCAACAATCTCGTTGCAACCATGGAAATCCCAATGGCGGAAATAACAATTACTGGGATGTGCCTCGATCCAACGGTTCCTATACTCAATGGACCTGCCAGGGCGCCGAAGCCAGTTGCGGCACTTGCCACATTCATTCGACGATGAGTTGCATTGCTACTCCGATTGAGGAGTTGCAAAAGAGAGACACCCGTTGAGCCATAGCCAAAACCGGCAATGCATGCAGAAAGGGTGAGTAGCGGGAGATTGGGCGAGCTCACAACACCTACGAAACCCAAGAGAGCAACCAGGATCCCTCGACGAATAAACCAAATGAGATCTCGCCGACTTCCAAAAATTTGACCCGAAAGAGTTCCTGCAAGTGTGAAGAAGGTAAAGCACGCAAGAATTAAGCCTGACTTAGAGATAGAAATGCCCGTTCGACTCACGATCCAGGGAAGCATTGTTCCCCAACAACTCGAAGTGAATCCCATCATCGCAAAAGCAATTGCCGCAAAGACAAAACCACGAGTCGGCAATTCTCTCGAGCTGCCAAATTTCTCTTTCACTATTTTTTACCCACGCGCACACAGTAAACCTAAAATTTATCGAACAGCTGCCTCAAGCTCGCTAACGTTTATTTTACGCATCTGCATCATTGCTTCCATGGCTTTCCGTGCCTTCGACGGATCTGGATTACTCAGGCTCTCCCCTAATTGGCGCGGGATAATCTGCCATGAAAGTCCGTACTTGTCCTTAAGCCAACCGCATCGCCCTTCTGAACCACCTGAATTGATGAACGCGTCCCAGTAACGATCGACTTCTTCTTGTCCATCACAATGTACAAAAATAGAAAACCCTTCTGAGAAAGTATGCATTGGGCCACCGTTGAGCGCTATATATGCCTCACCGAGTAATTCGAAATTCACCGTAAACGCCTTCCCATCTGGTCCTCGAGAAACGTTACTGATGACACCGGTTCCAAAAATAGAAAGATATAAATTGGCGGCTTCTTCGGCTTGGTCGTCAAACCAGAGCATGTGGCTAATAGAGGGCATGGGGAAAGGATAGCAAGTGTGAAGAAGTGGACTTACGGTCGAGAATTATGAAGAAATTACTTGAAATGTTCAGGATCTACTATCAGCCTTTTATCACTTAATTTCCTCCATAATTCAACGGGAATTTCTTTTCCAAATCGAGTGGCATTTACGTGTGCCTGTTCTCCATCACGAGCTCCCAATACCACCGAGCAAACCGCCGGATGAAGTTGGACATAAGCGATGGCAGCCTCTGGAAGAGTCACATCAAACTCTTCACATACATCCGCTATTTGATGTACGCGAGCCAAGATCTCATCAGAGGCTGGCGCATAATTGTAATTAGCCCCTTGACCTGGTCGCGCTTTGCTGAGTAGCCCGGAGTTATACACGCCGACGTTAACAATTCCGACCTTTTTCTTCATCGCGGTAGGAAGCAACTCCGTGAGGGCACCTTGCTCCAAAAGTGTAAACCTGCCTGCCAACATGACTAAGTCAATGTCTGTTTCTTTGACAAATTTGGTAAGCATCTCATGTTGATTCATTCCTGCGCCTATCGCCTTCACGACGCCTTGATCACGCAATTCAATCAGAGTTTGTACGCCCGTGGTCGAAGCGCTTTGCCAATGATCATCTGGATCGTGCAAGTAAAGTACATCTACATAATCCAAATCCATTCTCTTCAAACTATCCTCAAACGAGCGCATGATTCCGTCTCGAGAAAAATCAAATACCCTCTTCACATTCGCCGGAACCACAAACCCTTGCTCGTCTTGCCGATCTGCCGTCTCCGGACTTGGTTCCAAAACTCTTCCCACCTTTGTAGAGACAATGATTTCTTCACGAGGCAGTGACTTAATCGCCTGACCTAAGCGTCTTTCACCCAATCCCAATCCATAGTGCGGCGCGACGTCGAAATACCGAACCCCAGACTTCCATGACTGGAGAACCGCCTCAGTGCAAGCCTCATCTGTAGTTTCGTGGAAAAGATTTCCAAATTGAGCGCAACCTAAACCAAGTTTGGTCAGGGTTATGCGGTCACGAACTGTTGATGTTTCCAATGAGGTCATTTGTTTCTCCCTAGTCCAATTTCCGCCAGTCGAAATCCTATAGTATCGGCTCACGGCAGAACTGGAAAAGAACATTGGCAAATTAATTCAAGATAAGGTTTCGTATGGCGCAAATGGACCTTTTCAACCTGAAAGTTGTGGTCGATCGGATAGAGGGTAGATCCGTGTGTGGCATGCAAGTCGGCGATTTCTTTGAATTAAGAAATAGTTCGGAATTAAAGATTCCACAAGGCAAACATTTTTGCATTTACGCTCTTCAATCGGTGCTTCCCTTTCTATCTGCCAAACAGCGCACTCTCTTGAAAAGCGATTGGTTAAGCATTGACACGGAATTTGCATGCCCCGACCCAGAAGAGAAATTGATAATGAGAGTAGAGCGAACAAACTCAATCACTCTCGACGCAGATTTGCTCACATAAAAGTTAATTTAAATTGGTCTTCATGATATTTCTGTGTTTATCCGAATACCTCTCTAAGTCATAAACAGGACCTCTGGGTCCCTCTGCTCGCGACAAGACTTCCTCAATAGCCTCAATTTCTGCATCAGAAAAACGTATCTCGGGTATCGAAAGATTTCTTTGCAGATGGATCAGGTTTCTTGCGCCCACAATCACCCCACAGACGCCTTTACGAGAGAGCGTAAAGGCAGATGAAATAGTCGCGATATCACTATGGTGTGCGATCGCAATATTCTTAAGCACGGCTAACAATTCCTGAAAAAGTTCCCACCCTCCAAATTCGTCAATGATCAAACGATATTTTACTTTTGAGCGGGTTTCATAGGTCGACGGAACTCCCTCACCCAAGTACCTCTCAGAAATATAGCCACCTGCCACAGTTCCGTAACAGAGAATTCCAATTCCCTGATCTCTGCAATAATCCGTCATACCCTCTTCTGGACGCCTATCCAAAAGGGAGTATTGAAGTTGGATACTCGCTGGCTTCAACCCAGAATTCACCATTTCTTGTAGGCGTGTTACATCGAAATTCGTAATGCCAACGTGTCCAATTTTTCCCAAACTCTTGAGTCTAAAAAGTTCTTCCAAGGCGTTTAGGTAATTTGGGTTCTCGTAACGCCACCAGTGAAATTGCACTAGATCTACTTGCTCTACCTGCAGCCGATGGAGCGAACGATTTACGATTCGCTCGATATCGCCTTTATCAAAGTTCGCTAAACTAGATTCATTGGGCACATATTTAGTATGAAGTTGTACTTTTTTGCGCCCATCCCGTCCATATTTCTCGGACAATTGAGCAACTGCTCGCCCAATAATCTCTTCAACGCCTGTATAAATATCTCCAAAATCAAGCGTTGTAATTCCTGCCTCAATAAATGCAATCGTGTCATCTACGCCAGTCCGATTTTCCGGCGACTCAGATAATGAGTGACCATCACTGAGTTGCCAGCCACCTTTTAAAACAGGAGAGATGAAGTATCCCTTTACTAGTTCTCGTTTTTGCATCAAGACTTTCGAATTCTTGCGCCTAGCTCATGAATATCTTCAATAGTCTTCGCTCCCGATAGCGCCATTGTGTTGATCAGTTCTTTCTTCATAATTTCTACAACTTTTTCAACTCCCCTTTGGCCACCGGCCATAATCCCATAAAGGTAAGCACGCCCAATGAAAACCGCTTTCGCACCAAGTGCAATTGCACTATAGACATCGCTGCCCGACATAATCGCGCCATCTATATACACATCCACTTTGCCATCAACTTCTTTAACGATATCGCTCAAGATTTCCAAGGGGACTGGTCCTTGGTCCAATTGCCTCCCGCCATGATTAGAAACGACAATACCCGCGACGCCCATTCTTGAAAGTTTTCTAGCATCTCTTACGTTTTGCACCCCTTTAACAATGATTGGACCATCCCAAACACTTTGTAACCATTCCAAATCTTTCCATGTCATGGAAGGATCAAAAATTGTTGACGCGAGCTCTTGAAGGGACCGATCCCACCCGCGAAACGCCGCAAATTCTAATGGTTTCGTAGTGAGGAGATTTATCCACCATCGCGGTTTTCGCGCAATAGCAATAATTGTTGAAGGCCGGATTCGTGGAGGAATTGTGAGTCCATTTCGTGTATCGCGATGTCGAAGTCCAGTTACTGGAGTATCAATGGTCAGAACTAGCGCCTCAAAGCCGTTATCTTTCGCTTGATTGATGACATTAAGACTATCTTGACGATTTTGAACCACATAAAGTTGAAACCAACGACGTGAACCTGGAACAGCACGTGCCAATTCCGCTGGAGATGTGGTGCCCATAGTGGATAAGGTATAAATCAAATTATTGTTCTCAGCCACTGATGCAACGGCTGGCTCTCCGACGTGATTCATGAAACGCGTATAACCGGTCGGAGCAAACAAAATAGGCATCTCGACTCGTTCATTCAGAATGTATATAGAGGTGTCGATTTCAGATACATCCGAAAAGCCACGGACTTTCCATTCGACATTTCGATAACTGAGCAGTGAGCGCGAAATTCCAACTTCATTTCCTGCTGAGCCTTCTACATAATCAAAAACGACTCTTGGTACACGCTTTTTTGCTGCTCGCTTCAGATCTTCTATGGTCACAGCCCGATGCAAAGTCCTTCGTTTTAGATTAAAAGCCGGAAGCGAAAAATCAATCAAAGAGAGAAAATATCGAATACTTGGCCACTGTCGCTTACTCTTGAGAAAATCTCCATCACCCGCGGTCATTGTGATAGGAGGCTACACCTTGATTTAAGAAATGAGAATGAGAGATTCTGCATCTAAGGCAATATAGTTTGGTGATCTCCTCGTGGGATAATAAATACGAACGTGACCACCTTTATTTGGCAAAGAAATCACCACGTGATCTGGAAGATAGGGATCATAAGAATAGTAAGCCCCACTCGGGGTGGACTCATTGACATTGCTTACCTCTGTCTGCGAAGAGGTCAAAGGTCCAACCGAATCGATCTTCGTATTCGTCTTTACAATGAGACGATGCTCCTTTTGATTATCAATTCCTTCTCCGTTAGGAAGATAGGTAACGATCGCTTCGCCCTTTTTGGAAATGACGAGGGTGTATTTGCTACCAGAGATTGGTCCGAGCCAGTAAGCCACAGCACCTGCAGATTTCACCGCGTTGACAAGTTGTGCCTCGGAGAGCGTTACGGCACCCGAAACCCGATTCAACTGCTCCTCCTCGGCTGACTCACTCCCGCCGACGAAGTAAAAGAGTAGGACTCCGAGGAGAAGGGCAAGTGCGATTGAAAAAACGTAATTTCGTACAAAGTGCGGATGCTCGCGACTGTAGCGATGGACCTTACTTTCTTGAACCTCGGAATCGGGCTTGTTCTCCGAATCAAGTGTCACAGCCGAGGGTAGCATTTGACTAACAGTAAGACTAATATGTAATTATTGTGTCCGCCCAACTTCACTTAGCTCGGCAACTACTTCTCCATAACAAGTGTAGACCGCGCGTCCACCGAAACTTTGCTCACCCCTTTCATTATCGACAAGATTCTCGTTCCTGCTTTTGTCCCTTTCACGAAGACGTGCCAATCTCCCTTTGTCGGTAGCGTCATCACCACTGCGGTGGCATTTGGATTGTGAGCAACGAAGATGGACTTCCACGAATCTTTTACCGCCGCCCCATTGATGAGGTACGAGATGACATTTTTGCTGGCCGGAAGGAAGCGGAAATTCTTTTGAATTTCTGCCGTTGTTGACATTCGAAACGCTGGATGTGCTGCGCGAAGTGAAATCAAACCTTTGTAATAATCGACAGTCACTGCATTTTCGCTACGTAAGTTCCACTTTAGCGAATTGACGGAATCATCTGACTTATAGCTGTTAGCGTCGCCCTTCTTACTTCGCAAAAACTCTTGGCCCGCTTGAATAAAAGGCACTCCCTGGGCTAAAAGCGGAATGGAAGCCGAGAGTCGGTCCAATGTAGCGATCGTGTCAGCGCTAGCCCCTGGAACGCTCGCTACAATCTTGTCCGCCAAAGTTAAATTGTCATGCGACTCTACATAATTTACTGATTGAGTGGGGTTGGCCGTTATCCAATTACCCAGAACGTCCTTACTATAGAAAACGTTACCGATAATTCCCACTTTGGTATTTCCTATCTGGCCAAAGTTCCCTGTGGCATACCCTGCCTCACCCACATTGAAAACAGAGCCTTTCACTCCATCACGAAGTTGGTCATTGAAGGCAGAAATACCTGTGAGCGAACCTATATTTTGTTGATTTGCTCGAAGGGTTGCGTCGAGGGTGCCCATGTTCCACCCTTCGCCAATTATCAATATGGTTGGGTCAATCTTGTTGAGCTCTTTGCGGATTTGTTGCATTGTTTCAATATCCAAAAGGCCCATCAGATCAAATCGGAAACCGTCTATGTGGTATTGCTTCGCCCAATACTTTACGGAATCTACAATAAATTTGCGCGCCATGGGGCGTTCGGAAGCCATGTCATTCCCAACTCCACTCCCATTTGTCAGGGACCCGTCTGAGTTAGTTCTGAAAAAATAGCCAGGTACAATTTTCTCTTCGCTGAAATTCGAAACACTAAATACGTGGTTGTAAACCACGTCCATCATCACTCGTAATTTCTGATCGTGTAGAGCCTGAATCGCAGTTTTAAATTCCAAGATTCGTATCTTCGGATTTATGGGATCCGTGGAATAAGAGCCTTCAGGGACGTTGTAATTCTGGGGGTCGTAACCCCAATTGAATGTCGGGTTACTTTCATCAACGGATGCATAGTCGAATACGGGCAAAAGCTCCACGTGAGTCACCCCAAGATCCTTTATTGCATTCACTCCCGTCTTTGCGCCAGTAGCGTCCACAGTATTCACATCCGCCAAGGCAAGGAACTTACCTTTATGAGCTATGGGAATATTGCTTGAAGCATCCATAGAAAGATCACGAATATGCAGTTCATAAATAAGAGCATCGGTGCCCTTCCCGCTAAAAAATGGTTTACTCGTGGTCCACACTTTTGGATCAGTTTGGGCAAGATTCACAACAACTCCGCGCTCTCCATTTATTGTTACTGCGCGAACATAAGGATCCACTGCTTCTGAATCGACTCCCCCAACCGTAACTCGGTACGTGTAAACGCTCCCGTTGAGATCACCTTTCTTCGAAACCACCCAGGTCCCACTTATATCTGGAGTCATTGGGGTCATTGAGCCTGAAGTTGCGGGAGCGTTAGCAGTCGCATAAGAAACTAAACTCACAGCACTCGCAGTCGGTGCCCATACGCGAAAATTAGTATGGTCGGTTGAATACGTGGATCCCAGATCATCACCTGCATAGGTGAATCGATCGCTAAAGCTGGAAGAACTCATTATTTGCCCGGCTTTTGTTTGTACGGATCCAAATTTGGAATTCGTAATTGTGTAGGTCTTGCCTAAGACAATGTCGGAAGAAAGGTTAAGTACCACCTTTGTGGCACCGGCTGAACTACCGTTTAGGCTTGTGACGGATGAAACCTCCAAACCATCAGAAACCGCGAAACCTTCGTTGCCCACTCCCGACAAGGTCGCTTTCTGACTCAGTTCCAACGTAATCTGACGAAATCCGTCAATCATTGCGCTACGTATCGCCGCCACGGAGGTGGGTAAAGTCAGATGGATTTGCGGATCTGCCTGCACTAGCCAAATCTCCGCATTTCCATTTGCATCAAATTTTGTAATAAATCGATCGTCTGAAACATCTTTTGCTACCCAGTTATTCAAGCGCATAATGAATCCCACATTTTCAAAGGAATCCATATTGGGAATGTCGATAGTCAAAATCTTTCCAAATGCGTCAGATCCATTGAATTCACTCCCAGTGGGCGATACATCGACATCACCGGTGGTACCAGAGACATTTTTCCAAAGCCAGACATTCCAACCCTTGTAATCATCCGCCGGACGTTGATAGTGAATCGTCAAGTGAACGGTGGAAGGTGTGGCGAAAGCTTGCAGAGGAAATATAAGGCCGACCAAAGCCAAGATGGCGATCAGCGCTGCAATTTTGCGTCCTTGAAATTTGACTTTAATCATGCTCCGAACGCCGCCGTTTTCTGTCCTCGTACTCCTGGGTTGGTAACAAAAACCATGCCTGCCTCTGGATATGAGGTTAAATCCGTATCTTCGCTAGCGCTAGTTATGAAAAGTTGATCGAGATCGCTTCCGCCAAAAGCGCAAGATGTAATGCGAGGTGCAGGACACATTATCTCCTGAATCAAGTCTCCCGAAATTCCATCGTAGCACCGTACTGAATTTCCCAGCCAAAATGCGACCCAAAGATTTCCTTCTGCATCAACACACATTCCATCGGGAGAACCACTCTCTTTCTGAAAATGAAGAAAAGTTCTGCGATTCTTTATCTCTCTCTCCTCTACATCGAATACATCAATTCGATTGAGCGGGGTGTCAATGAAATACATCAAAGATCCATTCACGCTCCAGTCGATGCCATTGCTAATGGTGACATCTCCAAATACTCGACGAATATGCTTGCCATCTGCTCGAATCTGATACAACGCACCAGCATTTACCTTAAAGTCGTACGCCATGGTTCCAAGATATAAATCTCCTTTTGGCGAGACTTTGGCATCATTCCAACGAACTACTTGAGATGGCATGTAGCCATCTGCATCCACCCTCGAAGGCAGTCGGTGCGAAGTTCCATCTGAATCTCGCAATAGGGGTCCACTCACTTCACCTAATACATACCCGCCAGTGGCACGGGGGATTGCAAAGCCAATATCTTCAACTGTGACGATTTCTTCTATCTCACCCGAAAGTATGTCTTTCGATCGAACTTTTCTGCCGTAAATATCTACCCATGAAATTACTTCATTTTTAGCTCCCGAACATGCAGGACCTTCACCGAGGATATTGCGACGTGAATCATAAACTTCAACCTTCACCGTTGCTCCTAATCTTGGTAGGCCTCATCGCGCAAGTTAAAGATGGGGAAACTAATGGGAATGGCGACCGACTTCACTTCCTGAACTGCCAACGAGAAAATCGAGATCTGCTCCCTTGTTGGCCTGCATAACATGATCGATATAAAGTTTGGACCAACCTCGAGTTGGGCCACCGACTGGACTTTGCCATTTTGCGCGTCTCGCAACCAAAACGTCTTCCGCGACCAACAAATCGAGTCGACGGTTTTCAACATCAAGTTGAATTTGATCACCAGTCTCGACGAGAGCTAAAGGGCCTCCGACCGCCGCCTCTGGGGCCACATGCAAAATCACTGTCCCAAATGCTGTTCCACTCATTCGTGCATCCGAGATACGTATCATGTCAGTTATTCCACGTTCTAGAAGTTTACGCGGCATGGAAACATTTCCCACTTCCGGGAAACCCGGATATCCCTTGGGGCCGGCATTTTGCAAAACGATAATGTCATTTTCCTCGACATCCATATTGGGGTCATCAGCAGCGATGTTGTATTCCTCAACTGTGCTAAAAACTCGAGCCGTGCCACGATGATTGAGTAGATGCGGTGATGCAGCAGAGATCTTTAATACCGCTCCATCAGGGGCGAGAGAGCCTGTAAGAACGATGGTCCCGGATCCTGCAACCTGAAACGGGGTCGAGGTTGGCGTAATAACATCTTCGTTCCAATTCTTGGCTTTTTCAATATTCTCCGCCACGGTTTTACCAGTGACAGTTACATGATCGCGATGAAGCAACTCGCCCAACTCGGACATAACAACTGGAATACCACCAGCATAGAAGAAATCTTCCATAAGATATTTCCCAGAAGGCATCAGATTTACGAGGACAGGAATGTTTCTAGCAAGATCATCAAAGTCTTGGAGTTCAAGGGGTACACCTACGCGTCCCGCTAGGGCGAGTAAATGAACGACGGCATTGGTAGAACCGCCAACAGCGGCGTTGATTTTAATCGCGTTTTCAAAGGCCTTTCGTGTGAGTATTTTTGAAAGTTTCAGATCTTCTTTTACCATTTCGACAACTCGACGTCCGGCGATTTGTGCGAGCGCATAGCGACGGGAATCAACTGCCGGAATTGCTGCACTTCCTGGAAGTTGCATCCCAAGGGCTTCTGTCACGGAAGCCATCGTTGAAGCCGTCCCCATTGTCATACAGTGACCTGCACTTCTCGCCATGCAAGTTTCAGCCTCTGCAAATTCTTCTACACTCATCGTGCCAGCACGCACTTCTTCTGCAAACTTCCAGACATCCGTGCCGGAGCCAATATCTTTTCCTCTAAACTTTCCATTAAGCATCGGACCGCCCGTCATCATCAACGTCGGTATATCTACGCTCGCCGCTCCCATTAGCATCCCCGGCGTTGTTTTGTCGCAACCAGCAAGCAAGATCACGCCATCCATCGGATTGGCGCGAATAGACTCCTCAACTTCCATTGCGAGCAAATTTCGATAAAGCATGGTTGTCGGTCGCATGATTGGCTCACCTAAGGACATGGCAGGAAACTCGAGGGGGAAACCTCCGGCTTCCCATACCCCCCGCTTGATGGATTCAGCCACTCGATTGAGATGAGCATTACACGGTGTGAATTCCGACCATGTTGATCCGATACCTATAACGGGCCGTCCATCAAAGAGGTCAGGTGCGAATCCCTGATTACGCATCCAAGAGCGATGAATGAATCCGTTCTTCCCTGTCCCCGCAAACCATTCTGAACTTCGTCTCGTGCCTTTTGCTGGATCATCGCTCATGCTCGAAATCCTATCTAGGCTTGCGCCTCCACGACGATATTCTCTAGGCGAATTCCTGACGCCAATTTGGAAAGTTGACTTTCGATCAGCCTTCTTGCGCGAGGCTCAAATGCGCTTGTGTGCCCTCCCACATGCGGGGAAATAAAAACTCCCTTTGCCCTCCACAAAGGATGTTCTTTTGGCAGCGGTTCAGGGTCAGTTACATCCAGCGCTGCGGTAATTCGACCTGAATTTAGCTCTGTTATTAATGCATCTGTATCAACAATTGGTCCGCGGGCTACGTTAACCAGTAACGCGCCATCTTTTAACAATGCAAGACGTCGAGCATCGAAAAGCCCCCTGCTTTCTGCAGTGAGCGGCAGAATAAGAATAACTACGTCCAATCTAGGCAACACTTCGTCGAAATCTGCCATAGGAAGAGAACCATCTGCACCGGAGCGTGAAAATCCGATCACCTCTACATCGAACCCTGACAAATAATGAGCGATCGTTTTCCCAATTGACCCAAAGCCAACAATGCCAATCTTGCGATCGTTGATGGATCGAAATTGCTTTTGGTGCCACTCCGCGCGATCTTGATCACGAACAAATGTAGGAAATCCCCTTAGCGAAGCAATTGTCATTCCTACTGCCAACTCCGCTGTGGATGCATCGTGAATCCCGCGACCACTACATAAAGTGATCTCAGGTCGCAAAAAAGGCGGCGCATCTTCAAAGCCTGCACTCGGCATCTGAAGAATCTTTAGGTTAGGCATTTTATGTACGAATTCAAGCGCCTTCTTGCCTCCCATATAAGTAGGAACATAGAAAGTGATTTCCGAGAGATCTGAGCTTTCCAGTGGCAGGTTTCCAGGAGAGAATCGAACTATTTCATGTGGAACGTCGAGATCATCCCATTGTGACCAGACCGCGATCTTCATACTCATCAATCCCTCTCAAGTCCGAGAGTCAATCGATGACTTTCCTCGGGTATGACTGCGACGGTATTTGTAAGTGTTCCAATCTGATCAACGGTAATGGAGACAACGTCCCCGCCCTCCAGCGCAATGTCCATAGGAGGGACAATTCCAGTTCCCGTTGAAAGTATTACTCCATAAGGAAAAACCTGGCAACGAAAAAGATATTCAATTAAATCTTCAAAAGTCCTATGCAGAGACTTCAGCGAAGTATTCGCTTCCCACACAATCTTTTTATTTCTCGTAATTGAGGCTTTAATTCCCAGTTCAAGAATCGATTCGATCTGCCAAATTGGTCGAATTAGCGGACCAAGTGCATTCGAGCCCACGTAAATCTTGGCTTGTGAAAGATATAGTGGATTGACACCTTCAATTGTCCTGGCTGTCACATCATTGCAGATGGTGAGACCAACAACCTCCCGGTAGATATTCACAATTATTGCAACTTCGGGTTCAGGTACTGATGCTGCAGAGTCCGCCCGAATCCCGATATTTTCCCCCGTACCTACCGTTCGAACAGCGGAGGATTTCAAAAAAAGTTCTGGTCTATCGGCTTCATACACTCTTTGATATACATCAGGGACGCCACTTTCTTCTTTGCGCGCGTCTCGAGAGCGCAGATAGGTCACGCCGGCACCCCACACCTCCATTTCGGTTGAGACTGGCCCAGCAAGTTTTCCCGATATTTTGATTCCCAGTGGTCCTTCAACAATCTGTTGCAGTTCTGAAAGCCGCAGCTGCATAGCTTGAGCCAAAGATGTCAGACCGGGAAGTGTCCAAAACCCTCCTGCATCTTCGACAACTAGATGGTACGGATGTTCATTCGATTCAACTACCGCCAAAGACCTCATGATTTTTTCTCCCTTAATATCTTGGGAGCAAATATACTCAATGGAGACAGAAGTGCAGGTGCAATCATGAATGACTGGAAATTGTGGAACGCCGATGCCGCTCGCCCCTTTATTGCGATTCCCACTCCGTCAGATGATAAATATTCACGCGGAGTATTGGGAGTGATAGCAGGCTCGCGTCAATATCCAGGAGCTGCAATCTTGACCACCTCGGCTGCTCTTCGAAGCGGAATTGGACTTATTCGATACGTTGGCCCGCGAAGAGTGAACAGTCTAGTCATTTCTATGAATCCGGAAATTGTTCTCGGAGTTGGCAGAGTCACCGCTTGGGTTGCTGGCTCAGGAATCCCAACTGAAAGAATCTCGTCAAAACATAGACATCAAATATTAAGGGCTTGTCGGAGCGGATTGCCGATTTGTCTAGACGCAGGTGCGCTCAAGTACCTCGATCATGCCTCTTCGCCAACCTTGATCACACCTCACCACAAAGAGCTGCAGGCCCTGCTTTCAAGAAAGGGATTTTCGGTAACCCTTGAGGAAATTAGCGATAACCCGAAATTCTGGGCGAGTAAAACTGCATCTGATTTCGGTGTCACCGTACTGCTGAAAGGCAACGTTAGTGTTGTCGCTTCTCTAGACACGCAAATCGAATTGCCATCGGCACCTTCATGGCTGGCTACTGCAGGAACTGGAGATGTGTTAACAGGAATTATTGGAGCACTCCTGGCAACTAACTCAGAATTAATATTACGACATCAAATCAATTTGGCATCAATAGCTGCTACCGCTTCATTGATACATTCGAACGCCGCAGAGTTGGCCTTAACTAACGGTCCTTTAACGTCAAGCGATGTTGTGAGGAAAATTTCTCCCGCGATTTTAGACATTATAAAATAATTTCTTTCGAGAGGTAGCCCTAGAATTTGGCTGTGATCGCTGGATAGCTAAGTGTTGGACTTACTGAGCACATAGGCTAATGAGCACTATGAATCTGACCGTATTACTTATTAACGGTGATGCATTTGAGCTTGCTACTTTGGCGGAAGCAATGCGTCTGCGAGGTATTAATATCGGGGGCAAATCTAGCAGCATTGCCACCGCAGAGAATTTGTTTATGACACTTAATCCAAAAGTCGTCGTTATAGATGTTCTTTTTAACTCTCGTAAGGGTGTAGAACTTGCCAACTTAATGCGAAAGAAGAATAGAAATCTCGGCGTAGTCCATACTGCTTCTTGTGCGGACCTAAGACTCATCGGAGTTCATGAAAGAGATATCGCCCAATCCTCGCGAGTTGTTCTCAAGAAGGCGATGGGAGATCTTGATATTTTGTGTGAGGCAGTTCCCGATTCGATTCGAGCTCTTGAAGCAAACGAAGGAACGGTGTGGGTAAATAGATTTCCTGCGAATAGCGGAAACTCGGTGTTCGCGACATTAAATGCTCTCACAGATATTCAAGTAGAAACTCTGAGACTCGTCGCCGCGGGATTGAGCAACGGTGAAATCGCAAAATTGAGATTTGTCAGTGAGAAGTCTGTAGAACAAATAGTCGCGAGAATTGCACAGCATCTACAAATTGCATCAGATCGCAAGCGTAACTTGCGAGTTCTGCTTACTAATCAGTATCACAAGTGGGTTGGAGAGGGAGCATGTTAAGACAGCCTCGGGTATCCTCAGTTATGTGAATTTACATGAGTTGCGGAGCCTTTGGAGCGATGTACTCAATCTATTAGAACGCAATAATCGCATGGCGTGGATAGCTTATTTTGATGCCCGGTTGGCAAGTATTGAAGTGAATACGCTTTTTCTTGATTTTTCGGACGTCCGAAAATTCTCAGGTGCCCTTGAATTTTCTGCTATCCGCGAGTCACATCGCAAAGCGCTAGAAGATGCCATCTTTGAGATCACGGGGTTAGCATTGCGCGTGGAGGAGTTAGCATGACCAAGATGACTCGCACTGCTTTAGGAATTTCTTTGGCTATCATCGCCGGCACTCTCAACCTCACTTCAGCAAAGGCGACTTCCTATTCTTTGACATTTTCATTAGTACAAACTCCAAGCGTTACCGAACCAACAATTACACTTTTCGGACAATTGCGCCCATCACGAAGTGCAGTCAAAATTGACATTCAAATTCAACTTGACGGGAAATGGCAAAAGTCTCAACTTTCCACTTCCACAACCCGGGCTGGAACCTGGAAGATTGAAAAGTCAACCACCGCACAAAGCGCGACTGTTAAGTATCGCGCCGTGGCTTACACTCCATCAAAGTCGACGATATCGGCGACGCGGTCGATAAGAATTAAGTCAACTCCGGAGATGAGCAATTCAGATCCGACCTCTCTCATCGCCGAGGCCGGACCGGGAGGGCGAATCCATGGAATGGATATCAGTCGCTGGCAACATCCATCGAATGCACCAATAGATTTCGCAAAGATGTACACGGCGGGAATTAGATTTGTGATGATCAAAGCTTCCGACACAAAGGAAGTCGCTGATGCGCAAGCTTTGAAGTATGTGTCGATTGACCACAACTCGGCACAGGCAGCCGGGATCTACACAGGGTTCTATCATTACGCCACGCTTCCTGATTCTTCAGATCCCTCTATCGTCGTAGAAGATGCACATGCACAAGCACAAAAAGTTATCTGGAGATTGGCAAGTCTTGGTGGTTATACAGAAAGAGATCTTTCTTATGCACTTGATCTTGAAAATAACTGTGTTCGGACTAGTTCCAACGGGAATTGCGCAAAATACACTTCGCGAACACTTATCACGTTGTGGGCGCAGACTTGGCTTCGAGATGTTGCTTCAAAGACCGGCAGGACCCCAATTCTTTATTCATATCCGCAGTTTCTTGAAAATGCCATGGTGCGGAGTTCAGAGTTAGCAAAATATCCCCTATGGGTTGCTCATTACGGCATAAATCCAGCCGATCCACTCGCTCAGCCAGGATTGAAAAATATCGGATGTTTCGTCCATTCATGGACTACTTCAAATTGCTCCTCCCTCTGGACGATGTGGCAATACACTTCATGCGGCATCGCAAAGAAATACGGTGTCAGCGGTTCAAGAGTTGACCTCAATGTATTCAGAGGTGCCCCAAGCACTTTCCTTGATTTGATGAAGGGGGCTTGGGTGCCTGATGTTGCCGATCTCATGCCAGTTCAAGAACCTAGCCAAACCACAATCGTCAATACCGCATCGACTACGACTGATAAACCGGTCGTATTTTCTGTTGAAGTTGTACGTCCTCTTGGAACTCCCGTTGTTACAGGCACAGTGAAATTTATCGCTGACCCAATTACTCCGCTTCCGACCATTGTGAAGCAAAATGCGGTGCGATCATCAAGTGGAAGTTGGAAACTCAGCGTCAATGGAGTTCCGGCCGGTACCTGGAATGGTCAGGTAGTTTTCACGGATATTTCTGGAACCCATGCAACCAGTTTTGCTCCAGTGACTTTTATTGTCGAGCAGGGACCAATACCAACTCCGAAACCCACTCCCACTAGCACGCCAACCCCAACAGTTAGCCCAACCCCAATTCCGCCTGTGGATTCATGTCGAAACCAAATTAAGAACTAATTTTCTCCACTGCTACCAACAACTCTTCGGCGGCGACTCGCTCGTTTTCGGAAATAACCTTGTACGCCCTTATTGATTCATTCTTTTGCGCGCGGGTCCAATTTAAAAGTGGAGCAATAATTTCGGCCACGCTGTCGAGTAAAAAGTCACCTCCATTTTCAGCTTCAAATGCCAATCTCGTACGTCGAGCAATGACATCTTCAATACTGCGCGCACCCTCATGACTAACGGCATAATAAATTTCTGCTCGGATATAAGGCAACTTGGAAGTCAGTACTTGACCCAGGCTTGGGTCTTGCGCAATAAGTTCTAAAATTTCGCTAATAAGCGAACCGTAGCGATTGAGCAAGTGCACGATTGTCGTCTCGGAGAGTCCTGATTCCTTGGCAATGAGTGGAACTTGCTGAACCAATGCTCCATAACCATCAGCACCTACGATTGGTAATTTATCCGTGGTGGATTTCTTTACCTCTCCGCGTAATTCTTTCGCGGCAAGATCGATTACATCCTGTGCCATGATTCGATATGTCGTGTACTTTCCGCCAGCAATACTTACAAAACCATTGGCGGGTCGATCGACAGTGTGTTCACGCGAAAGTTTTGTTGTCAAAGAGTCAGCCTTGCGAGAGACAAGTGGTCGCAAACCTGCATAAACTCCAATGATGTCTTCGTATTTCAATTGAGGTTCTAGAACCCTATTCGCCTGCGCCAGTATGTAATCGATGTCATCTCGGTTAGCGAGTGGCTCATTTCGATCTCCATTAAATTCTGTATCGGTAGTACCGACAATCCACTTGTCACCCCAAGGAATGACAAACAAGACGGATACTGGGGTTTTCAAAATGATTCCGACCTCAGATTGAATGGCCGAACCAGGCAAAACTATGTGAGCGCCTTTACTCATCCTTACTTCGTAACCAGCTTTTAATCCGAACTTTTCATGCAGCTCGTCGCTCCAAACGCCAGCGCACATGACAACCACCCCGGCCTGAACCGTTATTAAATTATCATTTACACAATCCCTTACGACCGCCCCAACAACTCGATTTCCGTCGCGCACCAAAGATTCGCAAGATGCACCTAACGCGATGATGGCGCCATGCCTTGCTGCAGTTCTCGCGATCATCATCGTATGTCGCGCATCATCTACTTGAGCATCAAAATACTTAATGGCGCCAGTCACGATGTCTTGTCGTAGACAAGGTGCGACTTCGGAAACATTCTTCTGACTCAGATGTTTGTGCCAAGGCAGCGCTCTCTGAAATCCGCGCAATACGTCGTATAGAGCAAGACCCGCTCCAACATATGTGCGATCTTTCAATTTCTCATGAAGGGGGTAGAGAAAGGCGACGGGTTTTACTAAATGCGGCGCCAAGGATGTGACCATCGCTTCGCGTTCCTGGAGCGCTTCGCGCACCAATCGAAAGTCATACTGCTCCAAGTACCTCAAGCCACCGTGTATCAATTTGCTTGAGCGGCTGGAAGTACCTGCAGCTAAATCTCGAGGCTCGACAAGTGCGACTCTGAGTCCACGAGAGGCCGCATCCAAGGCAGCGCCTGCGCCCGTAACTCCCCCGCCAATGACGAGCACATCAAATTTTTCGGTGGCTAATGCGTGGAGGGCTTCTTTATGTTGCTGAGGGTCCAAACGCGAGTTGAACATAACCTCTCCTCTACTTGCTTGGCCAGTAGAGTTAAGTCTAATGCATTCACGAAGTGGAGTCTGTGATGTCCTTCATTGGGAGCCTTGATCAGGGAACAAGTAGTACTCGTTTTATGATCTTTGACCACAGCGGCAAGATTGTTGGCCAACATCAACTCGAGCATCGCCAAATCCTTCCCCAAGCTGGATGGGTGGAGCACGATGCTAATGAAATATGGCAGAGAGTCCAAGAAGTGATAACCGGCGCATTAAAGAATGCCAACCTTTTAGGCTCCGACCTGGCAGCAATTGGAATCACGAATCAACGCGAGACCACTGTTTTCTGGGATTCAAACACGGGCCAAGCCCTGTCAAACGCGATCGTTTGGCAGGACACGAGAACGGCAGAATTCTTATCCACCCTCTCACCTAAACAATGCGATCTCATCCGACATCGAACCGGCCTTACGATCGCTCCTTACTTTTCGGGCAGTAAATTGCATTGGTTTATCAAAAATGTGCCAACTATTCAGCAAGCTATTGCAGAAGGAAATGCGATTGCAGGAACTATCGATTCTTGGGTCCTGTGGAATCTTTCCGGTGGAGCACATGGAGGCGTACACCTCACCGATGTCACTAACGCCAGCCGAACACTGTTGATGAATATTGAAACACTGAATTGGGATGATGATTTGCTCTCTTTGTTCGGTGTACCTCGGACAATTTTGCCCGAGATTCGCTCCTCATCTGAAATCTATGCAATGACCGACCCGGCTGGTCCTCTAGGTTGCGCAGTACCTATCGCGGGAATACTCGGTGATCAACAGGCAGCGATGGTCGGGCAAGTGTGTTTTGACAGAGGTGAGTCCAAAACAACATACGGGACAGGTAATTTCGCTCTCCTCAACACTGGCACTGAGATAGTGCGTTCCAAAAACGGGCTCTTGACCACCGTCGTATTTAAATTCGGAGATGAACCTGTGCATTACGCTTTAGAAGGTTCAGTAGCTGTCACCGGCTCCGCGATTCAATGGCTACGAGATCAAATGGGAATTATCCAGAGCGCGGCCGAAACTGAAAATCTTGCATCCTCAGTTGAAAATAACGGTGGAGTTTATTTCGTTCCAGCCTTTTCCGGTCTCTTCGCACCATACTGGCGTGCTGATGCACGTGGGGTAATTGTTGGCTTAACTCGTGCGGCGACAAAATCTCACCTAGCACGCGCGGCCTTAGAAGCGATTTGCTACCAAACTAGAGACATCATGGACGCGATGGTGGCAGATAGCGGTGTACCCATGACTGAAATGCGAGTCGATGGTGGAATCACAGCAAATGAATTTTGTATGCAGATGCAAGCGGATGTGATGGGGATTCAGATCACAAGACCTCTTGTCAGTGAAACGACGGCCCTAGGCGCTGCATATTCGGCAGGATTAGCCGTGGGTTTTTGGAAAGATAAAGAAGAGATTCGCAAACAATGGCAACCTTCTCGACAATGGAAGTCAACCACCACTCAAGAAGTACGCGAGGTAGGTTATGCCCAATGGAAGAAAGCGGTAGAACGCTCTCTCAACTGGGTTGATTAAACTCGCGATATCTCGATGAGGAAGGCGTTTGCCGGCGCAAGGATAGGAACGCTAAGCCCTATGTTGGCGAGTGCAGATCCTGAAAGTTCTATCCCATTGAGGAGCCACTCTGGAGTTTCAATCAACATATAACGTGGTCTTCCCGCTGGATGTACCGCTTTCACAAAGTACGTTGCTGAATGATCCAGGTGTGGAAACTTCATTGGCGCTGGATGTACCGCAATTGTCGGTTCTAACTGAACATAGGCATAGATCGCACGAGATTGATCAACAGCGCAAACTCCATGAAGGTAGGCCGAAGCATCTGGATAATCAACGCGGACCATGCGTTCGCCATGTAAAAAATCCCGATTCTCTTTGTAATATTTTGCCCATGTCCCTAATAACTTTCTTTGTTTAGGATCGGCCTCCGTAATATCCCACTCGATCCCAGCATGCCCAAAAAGAGCCGTGATCGCACGGAATGAAAGTTCTAAGGTCCGACCCGTCTGGTGGCCGTGTGTTGGCCCAACATGAGTACCTAGTAATTCTGGGGGAATAACTTGTGCAGTCCAACGTTGAATAGTTTGACGAGCTAGCGCATCATTGTTGTCGCTGGTCCAAAAACGATCTACATAATCAATCACTCCAAGATCAACTCGTGCTCCACCTGACGCGCATGATTCAATTTCCAATTGAGGGTGCCGAACCTTCAACTCTTTAAAAAATCTATATATCGCTTGCGTTTGACGATGCACTCCAGCTTGGCCAAGGTGTCCAGCATCGACTAAAACCCGATTGTGGTCCCATTTAATATAAGAAATATTGTTCGCACTCAACACTGCATCAACTTGAGACAAGACATGTTGATATGCACCTTCGTGCCCTAAATCTAAAACATGCTGATGACGCCATTCTGGGGGCACTCTTCCAGATTCTTGCAAAATCCATTCTGGATGGGCGCGGTATAAATCTGAATCAATATTGACCATCTCTCCTTCGAACCAAAGTCCAAATTCAATACCTTTTGAATTTATGTACTCGATGACGGGTGTCAAACCTTGAGGCCAAACAAGTGGATCTATTACCCAATCGCCAAGCCCGGACCTATCGTCTCTTCGCGAATGGAACCAACCATCGTCAAGGACAACTCTTTCCACTCCAATCTCGCTTGCGACATCGACAATCTTTCTAATATTTTCTTCGTCATGGGCAAAATATACGGCCTCCCACATATTGAGAGTTAGTGGGCGAGGACGTAACGGGTGCTGGGATCTAGCGCGGATATGCGAGTGGAATTTATGACTGAGACCATCCAAACCATCATGTGAATAAACTGCGACTAATTCTGGAGCTTCATAAGATTCACCCCTAGCAAGTTTTACCTCTCCTGGAAGCAGGAGTTCTCCGCCACCGATTGACTGCGAACCATCCCAGATCCGCTCCACCGCATATTGAGAGTTTCCACTCCACGCGATACTGATCGCCCATGCCTCACCAGATTGAAAATTGGTTTCCTTCGTTAACGCTATCTCGGCAATGGAAAAATTATGCCCACTTCGCCCTTCACGAGAATCACGAACCCATGTACCAGTGCCAATATCTCTACGTTGAGGATTGCGTTCATTTGACCAACGTCCTACGAAATCTAGTGTTTGATTCGCTTCGCGAGGAAGTGGGAGCCAATGAATATAGTCGCTGAGGTGAAAGATTTCTTCACTCAAATTGGTAATGCGGGCCCTCTGCCTTAGAACTCCGAATGAATCAAGGGAGAAACTGAGATTTACCTCGAGAAGTGCAGCGTCATCGCGAAGGGTAACCAAAACATACGAATCAAATGAAGAAAATGCGACAACTTCAAATCTTGTTGACCATGCTCCGGCGAGTCCGTGCCCTGCAAGCGTTTGCCGACCTAAGAATCCACGAGCGCTCTCTCTCATAACGCCAGCCACAACTGGGGAATCAAAACCGCTGTGCGCCACCGAAGGCCTAGTGGCTAGTTCCACTTGGGAAATTTCACCCGTCAAAGGTGCACCCCAATGTCGAATTACTAAGGCACCATTCTGCACTTCGCAGAAGAATGTAGTGGTCGCTGACGAAAGCAGTGCCGATTGCTTATTCATATCGGTAGAGTAACGACACTATGACGCGGATCAAGGTTTTAGGGGCAGGGGTCAGTCGGAATAGCCAAGAAATGGCCGACGGGCGAACTATTCGCTATTACGACACACAATCGCAGATTCGGTCAGCAATTGATGAACGCCCTCACGAAAGCCAACCATCTATTGGCGAATTGCGTTTAGATTCTCTTCTTAACGAGTGGATCGCGTTAGCTTCGCATAGGCAGAGCAGAACTTTCCTTCCCCCCAAAGAGTTGTGCCCTCTGTGTCCCACATCAAAAAGCGGCTTGAGTGAAATTCCTGATGCGGACTATGAGGTCGTCGTGTTCGATAATCGCTTTCCATCATTGCGCCCCCCCGAAGATGTGTGGTCTCTTCCTGAAACACGCGGCCCAGAAACACCCAAAGCACCTGCAGCTGGCGTCTGCGAAGTTGTCTGCTTCACGCCACATCACGGGCAATCGTTTGCCGAACTGACCCCACGCCAAGTTCGAACAGTTTTGGAGGCATGGCGGGATCGAACCGCGGAACTTTCATCACTCGACTTTGTCCGACAAGTTTTTCCCTTTGAAAACCGAGGAGAAGAAATCGGCGTGACTTTGATGCATCCCCACGGGCAAATTTATGCATATTCTTATCTGCCGCCAAAGACCGAGAAGATGATGTTGGCAGCAACGCGGTATTTTAAAAACACTGGACGCATTCTTTTTGATGAAATAGTTGCGAGGGAAATTCGAGATGAAGTCAGAATCATCGCTCAGAATGAACACTGGATCGCTTTCGTCCCTTTCGCAGCTAGATACCCCTTTGAAATCCATGTAGCCCCTTTATCGCCTGTCGCTGATTTGACTGAACTCTCTATGCAGGCTTGCGATTCATTTCCTGAAATGGCACTGGAAGTCCTACAAAGGCTCGATGGAGTTTTTGGAATACCGATGGCGTACATAGCTGCATGGCACCAAGCACCAGTACGAGAAGGAAGAGATCTTTTGCGACTACATTGGCAAATTACGAGCGTGAGGCGTGCACCAGGAAAATTGAAATACCTCGCAGGTTCAGAATCGGCCATGGGAGCATTCATTATGGATATGTTGCCCGAACAATCGGCAGGTCAATTGCGAGAAGTGGTTCTTAATAAATGACACGCATTTTGGTAACGGGTGGCGCGGGATATATCGGAGCGACTGCGGTAGATATCCTGATGGGGCAAGGATTTGATATCTCTGTATTAGACGATTGCAGCACGGGGCATGAAGATGATGTGCCCAAAGGGGTGAAATTCGTCAAAGGTTCACTACTTAATCGAGAGGCGATAAGTGAATCTCTTGAGGGCTGCTCAGCAGTAATTCATTTTGCTGGAAAATCTCTCGTCGGAGAATCCGTCGCTAAGCCCGAGTTGTACTGGCAAGTTAATGTCGTGGGAAGCAGAAATTTGCTGGATGTAATGCGTGAAAACAAGGTGAAGAAGATTGTTTTCTCATCTTCTGCTGCCACCTATGGAGAACCAGAATCCGTACCCATTTCTGAAAATGCCCCGACCCGACCAACGAATGCATACGGTGCCACAAAATTGGCCATTGACGCCATGATTACAGATGAGGCGCGGGCGCACGGATTAGCGGCAGCTAGCCTTCGCTACTTCAATGTCGCTGGTGCCCTTCAATCTCAGCGAGGATGGTTGACCGAACGTCATGATCCAGAGACTCACCTGATTCCGAATATTCTTAGGAGCACACCAGCCAATCCGGTAAAAATTTTTGGTGTGGATTGGCCGACTGTTGATGGAACCTGCATTCGCGATTACGTACACGTCATTGATCTCATTGATGCGCACATCTCAGCGCTTCGTGTGATCAAGGAGTCATCACATGAAATTATCAACCTTGGAAGCGGAACGGGTTATTCCGTGAGAGAAGTACTCACGGCGGCATCTGCAGCACTTCGCCACCAAGTTCCATTTATTGAATCGGCTCGACGCCTTGGAGATCCAGCAGTCTTAATAGCTGACATAAGAAAAGCTCAGAAAATTCTTGGCTGGACCCCCCAGCGAGATATCAACGTCATGGTGGCTGATGCGGCAGCATCTCGATGAGTGCATATACGCAGTTCGCACATACTTTTGGCATCAAGCCTGACTTAGTCGCGGTAGCGCCGGGACGAGTCAATGTTATTGGCGAGCACATCGATTACAGCGAAGGCCTTGTTCTTCCCTTTGCGATCAAAGATCGAACTTCAGCTGCAATAAGTAAACGCGCTGACCGAATAGTAAGAATCGCATCCGCCCAAAGAAAGTCGGAGATCCATCAATTTTCTTTGGATGAAATCACACTTCCATTCAAACGTGGTTGGGAAAACTATGTGCTCGGCGTGGTGTGGGCGCTCAATTCCGAAGGTGAATTACCACATGGAATTGACATTCTTATAGATGGTCATGTTCCACTTGGCGCAGGGCTCTCGTCCTCTGCAGCGCTCGAGTGCAGCGTTGCGGTTGGATTGAATGAACTCTTCAACCTAAACCACTCATCCCAGTATCTCGCACGAGCCACGCAAAAAGCAGAGAATGATTTCGTAGGCATGCCATGCGGAATTATGGATCAATCTGTTTCGCTGATGGCGAAAGAGGGATTCGCATTGCTATTGGATTGTCGAGATCTATCAACACAACTCATTCCGTTTGATCTAGCTGCCAGCGGACTCGAACTTCTCGTTGTCGACACTCGCGCCCACCACGCTCTTGTTGATGGAGGTTACGCAAGTCGGCGTGCGGCCTGTGAATCTGTAGCCGAAAAACTCAATCTCCATTCCTTGCGAGATCTATCGCTGGATTTACTTATCTCATCACAATTAACTTTGACCGAGGTCGAATTTCGTCGAGCGCGTCATGCTGTGACTGAGATGCAGAGAGTGCTTGACGCGGTTGTAGCACTTGAGACGAAAGATTTCGCTCTACTTGGAAAACTCATAAATGATTCTCATTCTTCATTACGCGATGATTATGAGGTCTCGTGTCCAGAACTCGACCTGGCCGTCCAGACAGCTCAAAGTGAGGGGGCCCTCGGTGCTCGCATGGTTGGTGGTGGATTTGGAGGAAGTGCGATTGCACTAGTGAGGGCTAGTGAGGCTAAAGCAACATCAAAGGCAATTGAAAACGCCTTTGCAAAAATAAACTTCGAACCTCCCCGTTTTTTTTCCTCACTACCTAGCCAAGGCGCTCACATCACTCAACGGAAATAACGTTCAAAACCTCAACTCCTCCAATATCTCGCAAGATATTGAGTAAATCGGTTGGATCATTTCCCGGTATTGCAACTGTAATGTCATCAAAGCCGCGCCCATCTTCACTTTTCATCACCACTAAACCTCTGATGTCGCCTCCGGCGAATCCGATCGCAGATGCAAGCGCTCCTAAAGAGCCAGGTCGATCTGGCAGAGAGATTTGCAACCTGAAAAGAGCCATACCTCAGTCTATCGGGTCGTTATCTAAGTTCATTGAGAGGGCGCAGAACCTAGGGTGACTTTGAATGTCTTAGAACCTCCCCCATTGGGAAGATCGACCACGAGAGAGACCACCGATAAAGGAGCGTAGGAACGAATCTTTACGATTGCGGCTACCTGATCGGCAATGCGGAAGCCATCTATGGATCGAATAATTGATCCCGCTGGTACGCCAGCTACGGCTGCACCTTCTCCAAGACTTAGCGAGCTGATTTTCGCACCGACTCCGGTATAGGTGTTGTCAAAGAAAACTCCAAGGACTGGTCTCGTGGATTTCCCAGTCGTGATGAGTTCAGTGGCAACTCTATTAGCCTCATTGATCGGAATTGAAAAACCAAGTCCAATGCTTCCACTTTGTGAAGTGGAGGACGTTGAGAGCGAAGCAATTGCTGAATTCACGCCCACTATGCGACCTTGCGCATCGACCAATGCGCCGCCTGAATTACCAGGATTAATTGCAGCATCCGTTTGGATTGCATCGATGAAAGACGTAACACTCGTGCTTCCAGTTGTGACCGGACGATTGAGTGCAGAAACTATTCCACTGGTGACCGTACTGGAGAGCCCAAGCGGTGAACCAATCGCAATCACTGGATCGCCGATACTCAAAGCCGATGAATCTCCAATAGCTATAACCGGAAGATTTCCTAATGAAACTTTGATCACCGCTAAGTCATATGTGGAATCACGTCCGACAATCGTTGCCTCCGCGGTATCGCCATTGGAAAACTCAACAGTGATCTTTCCACCAATCGCGGCGCCCTCGACGACGTGATTATTCGTAAGAATATAACTCGATGTCGAGTTCGACTGGATGATTGAACCAGAACCAGTGCCACTTCCCGAACTGGCAACAACACTCACCGTCACAACACTGGGCGTCACCGCTGCCGCGACCGCCTTCACATTAATTCCGCCGGAACCAAGATCGACGAGTGTTCGAGTTTTCGCACAAGCACCAGTGGGAGATAGATACATGGCCTGCGTTTTATTGTCGACGCACGCTTTTACGGCTGGTGCTGGTGAAACCACCGCAGAGGCAACGCCTCCAACTAAAGCGGCACCCAACACGAAACCTGATCCGACCTTCATCACAGTGGATCGAAGGAAAGCAGTGGTTAATTCTTGTGCACGGCGCATCTCATTACCTTTCCATTATTAGAACTAAAATTAGTGATTGAGGATTAATACAACTCTAACCTTTGCTGAAAATTCGCTGAGAGTTTCTAGACTGTGGCCCACTGTTAAACCAGGACAATCCAATCTCCTTTAATTGCTACTTTGATCTTTGGTAGCGGAGCAGGAGCTGGCCCGCTCAATACGCGAGCGCCTTTAAATGGGTCAAATGCCGATTGATGACACGGACATACCAAAGTCCTATCTGCAGGAGAATAGGCAACGGTGCAACCTTGGTGGGTACAAATCTCCGAATACGCAAAGACTCCATTCTTTGTTCTAAAGAGAACGGCTGGCTCTCCAGTTGCAGTAACAAACTCGTGAGTTTTGCCCACCGGCAGTTCCGCGACCTTGAGGATCTGATTTGCTGATGCTGTTGCTGATGTTGATGTTTTAACAGGAGATTTAGCCAGACTTCTTCCCAACAGAATCGCTATAAGCGCCGATACACCCAGCCCACCAAGGCGAATAGCACCTCGACGATCCAGAGAGAGTTCGACTTTCTTACGTTTGCCGACGAGTGCAAGCAAATACGCCAGCCAAAGGACAGCATAGGCAGTGTCGCTTCCAAGGAAATATGGCTTGACATGCCAGGTAGCCGCCAACCACAGTCCCAGCGACATCGTAAATCCGGTAAAGGCGATAAAGGTTGGTGCAATCCAGAGGATTGTTGCAATCCCAATGGCAAATTCTGAGAGCATTACTACGATGCCAACAATCGTTGCCCGCTCAATGAGGTGTTGAAAAAGAAAACCAATCGGCGATGTCTTTGAGTATCCTGCTAATTGCTTGGCAAGCGAAGTGGCCCCTTCCTTGCCAAGAAAATTGGGGTCGGTTGCTTTATCCCATCCACCGTAAATCCACGTAAACCCCAACCAGAGGCGAATCACTCTCATCGATGGACTCTGCGAACGCCAAGATGAAACAACTGCGCGGATTTGAGTTTGCAATAAAGGCATCCACGAAGGCTAATGGCAATTTACAAGAATGGTAATACCAATTTTCAAAAATCTGCTCCCTGACTTGGACTCGAACCAAGAACCTGCCGGTTAACAGCCGGCTGCTCTGCCAATTGAGCTATCAGGGATTACGTACGTTCTGGCAAGGTCGCAACTCTAGCGCACGATTTGGGGTGCTCAGAAATCACAGATCCCCTACCGCCGCATCATGGAGCGATCTCCTTTTCGCCTCAAGGGCGACCAAATCAGTAAATAACGCGGTGTATTCGACCTCGCAGGTGAGGGGATTGAGGCGCTGCAAAGTGGACTTCACCTCAGCGATGGCACGACTTACGCCCATCTCACGCAATCGAGCGATGATGCTTTCGACATATCTTTGGGAAATCTCACCGTCAGTCCTAATCGGCTCGACCGAAAGTTCGGTGATGAGAGAACTCATATGTGCATCATTCATATCTTCTGCTCGAATCGTCGTTTCCTCTTTGGAAACAATCAGGGCGCGCAGTTGGGAATATGCGGGATGAGTAAAAGCTGCAATTTCGATCTCGCCCCATTGACTTACAAGTTCTGGCATTTGAAGTCGCGCTTTCAGCACTTCGCGCTCGAGTACAAGTCGCGGTTCAGCAGGGTTTGGGCGCCAAGATTGGTCTTCGACTAATTCTTTTCCAGAATCAACCAAGGCCTGCGAATTTAATTTGAGATCTCGTGATGGTTGAGAACGTAACGCTGCATTGACTGCCGAAGAAACAATCTCGACTTCAGCTCCTAACCAGCCCGCCAGAGAGCGAATGTATTCTGGTCGTAAAGACTTATCTCGAATTTGTGCGACAAGGGGGGCAACTGCGGTCAATGCATTAACACGCCCCTCGGCAGAATCGAGTTTATGTTTTTTAAGTTCAGTTCGAATCGCAAATTCAAAAAGCGGAACTCGACGTGCAATCAAGTCTCGTAGCGCAAGATCACCTTTTTGTTGTCGAAGTTCGCATGGGTCTAACCCATCAGGTTCAACCGCCACAAAAGTTTGTGTCACAAACTTCTGGTCATCTCCGAACGCACGAAGGGCTGCTTTCTGGCCTGCTTCGTCACCATCAAAGGTAAAGATCACCTCACCTCGAAAAGCGTCGTCATCCATTAAAAGTCTTCGCAAGATACGGATATGGTCATCGCCGAATGCCGTTCCACAGGTTGCGATTGCCGTTGTAATTCCGGCCAGTTGAGCGGCCATCACATCCGTATATCCTTCAACGATTACCGCTTGTCTCTTCTTGGCGATTTCTTTCTTTGCCATATCCAAGCCGTATAGCACCTGACTTTTTTTGTAGAGCGGGGTTTCGGGAGTATTCAAATATTTAGGACCCGAATCAACATCGTCACTGGCCAGTTTGCGTGCACCAAATCCCACCACGTCACCGGAGATATCTCGTATTGGCCACATCAGCCGATTGCGAAACCGATCAATCGGTCCGCGTTGGCCCATCTTTGACAAACCTGCGACTTCTAGTTCTTCGATGCTGAACCCTTGAGCACGAAGATGCTTGGTTAGGCCATCCCAGTCATCGGGTGCGTAGCCCACTTCAAATCTTTCGCACGCACTTCTATCAAAACCACGTTGGGTAAGAAGTTCACGTCCAAGTTGTGCCTGCGATGACTCGTTCAACTGGATCTGATAGAACTTCGCGGCTTGCGCATTTGCTGCTATGAGTCGTGATCTTTGTCCAACTGGGGCAGATTTCCCGCTGGAACCTTCTTCATACTGCAGTGTGTATCCAATCCGATCGGCCAATCTCTCAACCGTTTCGGTGAATGATAGATGGTCTATCTTCATGAGGAAAGCAATAACATCCCCACCGCTTTGACATCCAAAACAATGGAAATATCCCTTGCTGGGCGTGACATGAAATGACGGGGACTTCTCATCATGAAAAGGACAGAGCCCCTTCTTCTGGCCACCCCCCGCATTCTTGAGTTGCACATAATCTCCAACGACTTCATCTATAGGAGCGCGCTCGCGAATGTATGTAACATCCTCATCCTTAATGCGACCGCTCATGCTAACCAGTCTACCCGTGACTCAATATCCGAACTCAGTCGGGAGTGCAATGCATAGGCACCGACATCTGTCAGGCTTGCTACTTGGTCCACTACAACTCTTAATCGCTCCGCGTCATTACCTGCATTTCTCCAATCCTCTAGAAATATTGAATCAAGATACTTTGGGGCACTTTGAAAGAGGATGTCCACCAAATCGGTAATCACAATTCTTTGTCTGGCATATCTCTCTTGTGCTATTGGAGCGTTGATGAGGTAGTGACCGGCAACGGACTTCAACAACCCCACTTCAATTCGTTGTTCGCGTGGGACCTCTAAATCTGCGCCATATCTCATGAGTCGCTCACCGCCGTGTATCTTTCGGGTTTCGACTTCTGCGGCTAGAACAAATCTGCCAATTAATTGACTTGTTAGATCTTTAAGTCTCGCCAAACTTCTGTGCGTTCCATCATAAAAGCTAGGCCAACAACTTAAGGTTCGAAGTCGATCCAAAGCCATAAGTGCTTCTTGCTCCGTCGCATCAACTCCATAATCACTCCTCATTACCGAATAAAGCGATGGCAAGTCAGCCTCAAAATTTGACACGTGAATCTGTCCGGCAACAAGTGCATCCTCTAAGTCGTGCACGCTATACGAAACATCATCTGACCAATCCATGATCTGCGCTTCAATACAACGACCGGTGTCACCGGCACCCAGCCGCATCCAATCAAAAATCTCTAAATCATCGTGGTAGACCCCGTATTTCTTTTTTCCTTCAGCCTGCACCCAGGGATATTTGGTTACAGCATCAAGTGACGCTCTCGTCAAATTGAGCCCTGCCGATCTTCCCTCATGCGTCACCGTTTTGGCCTCTAGTCGAGTGAGGATTCGAAAACTTTGCGCGTTGCCTTCAAATCCTCCGCATGATTCGGTAATACCTGCGAGCGCAGATTCACCATTGTGTCCGAAAGGTGGATGACCTAAATCATGAGCCAAACAAGCGGTGTCTAGTAAATCAGGATCTGCTCCAAGTGAGTCGCCAAGTTCACGACCAATTTGCGCAACCTCTAACGAGTGAGCCAATCGAGTTCTTTGAAAATCGTTCTCCCAGGGAACGGCTACTTGTGTTTTAGCTCCCAACCGACGCAAAGAAGCAGAGTGAATAACACGTGCTCTGTCACGCATAAATTCAGTGCGACCAGCACGCTTGGCGGGTTCATATACAAAGCGTGCAAGATCGTTCTCGCTATAATTCGTCACAGATATAACCCTATGCCTGTCCCAAGTGATCACTCACATGTATACCTTTGCGTCCCAAAGTTACATATGCCAAATATGCACTCGTTTCTCTAAAAAGATAATGAAAATCAAAATTGAGTAGCGAATTTGGCCCTGTATGCACGGGAGAACAACTTCCACTCACCCCGAGATCATGAGCCATCGTTATTGCTCGCAAGCAGTGATAGGGATCGGTAACTATCAACGCCGATTTCGCTCTCAACTTCTTCATTTCAGCAACGTACCCTTGAGTGCTTGCGTATGTATCGCGACCCTTTTCTACAGCAATCACCGCGTTAACTTTCACACCATTTTCGATCAACCATTTTCTTCCCGCAGCAGCCTCAGTGGTCCTATCCCCTGGTGCGCCAGATCCCACGGTAATTATTACCAGTGCCAACCCATCGTTGAATGCTTTCTTTGCCTGAGACAATCGCGCAAGTAGAACTTCGCTGGGACGTCCATCAAATTGAGCTGCGCCTAAAACGACTATGACATCTGATTTTCGAGGCGCGGGATAATGCCCTGCTACCCAAATTTTACCTAGTGCGAAGAAAGGTAGAACCACGACAAGCAAAATCGCAGCACTCACCAATCGTCGAAAAATCTTAAACCCAAACATCTCAGCCGCCGGAAAACGCATCTTCAAGTTCGATGAAAGCCATTTCATCTGGATCATCGAGCCATCCATAAGGAAGATTTACAGGTCGACTGTGGCTGGTACGTCCTCTTGGTTTCTCTCCCACATCTACAGGGTATGGCTGCTCGGTCAAGGAATCCAACAAAGTGCGCAATTCAGCCAGAGATGCAACCATTCCAAATTGTCGGCGCAACTCACTCGGAACTCTAAATCCTTTGAGATACCAAGCCATGTGTTTTCGCAAATCTCTACAGCCACGCTCTTCAGATTCGAAATACTCCACGATCAATTGTCCGTGGCGAAACATTAATTCTCTTACCTCAAAAAGCGATGGACTGGTTTGAATTTTATTTCCAGCAAAAGAAGCAGCTAAATCAGTAAAAAGCCACGGCCTGCCCAGACACCCTCGTCCAACAACCACACCTGCACATCCTGTTTGCTCCATCATAGCGACGCCATCACGGCCGCTCCAGATATCTCCATTTCCTAAAACTGGAACGCCGGTAGGTTTTAGGTGCTCGACAAGTTCGGTGATTTTGCTCCAATCGGATTTGCCCTCATACATTTGTTCCGCAGTGCGAGCATGCAGCGCAACCCAGTTAACGCCCAAGTCCGCTGCCGTTTTGGCCGCTTCAAGATAAGTTTCATGATCGCTATCTATGCCAACTCGCATTTTGACCGTTACGGGAATATGAAAAGGCTGGGCTGCTCTTAGAGCAGCTCCCACAATCGAAGCAAACAAATTCCGCTTATAGGGTAATGCAGCACCGCCGCCCTTTCTCGTCACTTTTGGCACGGGGCAACCAAAATTCATATCGATGTGATCAGCGAGATCTTCTTTGCCGAGCATCGTCACTGCTGCACGCATTGCGTCGGCATCAACGCTGTACAACTGAACCGATCGAGGCCACTCGCCGATGCCAGGTTGAATCATTCTTAAAGTTTCCGGGCGCCTCTCAATGAGAGCTCGAGCAGTGACCATTTCAGATACAAATAACCCCGCCCCTTGCTGGCGGCACAGAGTCCTAAACGGAGCGTTAGTAATTCCCGCCATGGGTGCCAAAACCACTGGTGGGTCAATTGCTAAATCGCCACTTGCTAAGTGGAGTATCAGTGGTTCTACACGCCGAGTAATCGTGGCGCCAACCAAGATTCAACCTGATCTAAAGCGATGCGTTCTTGAACCATCGTGTCGCGATGGCGAATGGTCACGGCCTGATCTTCCAATGTATCGAAATCAATAGTGATACAGAAGGGTGTCCCGATTTCATCCTGGCGGCGATAGCGACGCCCAATCGCCCCAGCATCGTCGAAATCGATATTCCAATTCTTTCTTAACTGAGTAGCCAGATCTCTCGCTTTGGGAGATAGATCTGCGTTTCTCGAAAGGGGAAGGACGGCGACTTTTATGGGAGCAAGGCGATGATCAAGCTTAAGCACGGCTCGCTTCTCCATCTCGCCTTTAGAATTGGGTGCCTCATCTTCAGTGAATGCATCAAGTAAAAATGTCAGCACGCACCGATCAACCCCTGCTGCGGGTTCGATGACAAATGGAGTCCATCGCTCATTCTTCTCTTGATCAAACCACGATAAATCTTTACCCGTGGCGGCCGAATGCGCCTTTAAATCAAAATCGGTTCGACTGGCGATTCCCTCTAATTCTCCCCACTCAGTACCGGCAAATTCAAATTTGTATTCAATATCGGCGGTACGTTTTGAATAGTGAGAGAGCTTTTCTTTTGGGTGATCAAAAATTCTGAGTCGCTCAGGGTTAATTCCTAAATCTACATACCAGGACATCCGAGTATCTATCCAATACTGGTGCCAATCTTCATCGGTGCCAGGGACTACAAAAAACTCCATCTCCATCTGCTCGAATTCACGCGTGCGAAAGATAAAATTTCCAGGGGTGATTTCATTGCGAAATGATTTGCCAATTTGACCAATACCAAACGGCGGTTTCTTTCGCGAAGTAGTAGCTACATTGTCAAAATTAATGAAGATGCCTTGAGCAGTCTCTGGCCGCAGATAAGCCAAACCAGATTCATCTTCCACGGGTCCAAGATAGGTTTTTAATAAACCTGAAAATTGTTTGGGCGTGGTAAATTTCCCCTTATTCCCGCAGGCAGGGCAATTCACCTCAGCAAGGGATTCCGGCGCTCTTTTATTTTTTGATTCATATGCTTCTTCAAGGTGATCGGCGCGATATCGCTTGTGACAGGCAGTGCACTCAGTCAAGGGATCAGAAAATGTTGCAACGTGACCTGAAACTTCCCACACTTCTTTTGCCAAAATCACACAGGAGTCAATGCCCACGACATCTTCACGTCCCGTAACCATGGCTTTCCACCATTGGCGTTTCACATTATTTTTAAGTTCAACGCCTAGTGGGCCGTAATCCCATGCTGCGCGCAATCCCCCGTAAATCTCGCTGGAGGGGTAGACAAATCCTCTCCGTTTGGAAAGGCTCACTATTGTTTCTAGGCGATCGGCCATGACTCTTCTCCTCATCCGGCTGGCTGTCGGCGGTGCACAACCGATGTGGTTGCAACCCGTGAGGGCCAACTTTAGCCCTGGTCGGCTTGGTTCAACGCGCCATTACTCCTGAAAATGACAATCATTTTCATTCTTGTTACCCTGCGAAGATGAACTTCGCTATCCCCCTGGCGGCTCTCTCTGCGGTAGCCACATCTGCAGGTGGCTATCTTGCGATTCGTTCGCGGGATCGTCTCCATCTCACGCTGGGCTTGGCCGCGGGACTTCTCCTTGGTCTGGTTTCTTTTGACCTTTTACCTGAAGTTTTCTCTCTCAGCACAAAGACTCTTTGGCATGTTCCAAGCGTTTCACTCGCCTTCGTTGCGGGTTTTCTGGGATTGCACTTTGCCGAACAATTGCTGGGATCCCATGAGCCGGCAGAATCTGACTACGGCCACGAACATCAACACAGGGCGACCATTGCTGGAACAGTGGGAGCAGTTGCTATGGGCGGCCACGTTTTTCTTGATGGCGTGGCTCTTGGTTTGGCATTTCATATCAGCAATACCCTCGGCCTCGCCGTCTTTATAGCAGTTCTCGCTCACGCTTTTAGCGACGGGCTCAACACAGTCTCTTTTCTTGTCAAGAGTGGACATTGGTCTAGGCGGGCTATCTCTCTTTTAAGTCTGGATGCTCTGATGCGCATCAGCGGTGCAGCCCTAGGCACCTACATTGTCATCAGCAAACCATATTTGGCAATCTATCTAGCGGTATTTTCTGGTTTCATCATTTATTTAGCAACCTCTCATATTCTTCCGGAAGCTCACTCACGCCATCCCTCACGTCTGACCATGGTGGCCACGATTTTTGGAGTATTGATTATGTGGGTTGTGGTTGCGCTGATCGGTCAGGGATGAATAAGTCGGGAGAGAGAATCCTCTCGACTCTCGAGCATGTCGGAGGTTTCGCGAGCGCTCAAGAAATACATAGAGCAATGGTTCGAGATGGCAAAAACATTGGGCTGACCACTGTTTATCGGGGTCTTCAAGCCTTAATCAAAGAAAATATTGTGGATATTCTCCGACGTGACGACGGGGAAGCAATTTATCGTGTATGTGGTGATGCCCATCATCATCACCTAGTCTGTAAAAAATGTGGACGCACCGTTGAAATTGAAGGCGGGGAGATTGAAAAGTGGGCTTTACAAGAAGCAGCTCATTATGGTTTTCGAGAGGTCGGGCATAGCGCAGAAATTTTCGGCATCTGCTCTAACTGCTAGAGGCAGACCTACCTATTTAATCTTTTGAACTCTTCCTTGCATAAGTGCCTCGGCCAACGATTGATCCGGCCGAGGATCGAATATTTCAACTTGGATATCCGCATCCTTAATTCCAAGATAAACATTCTTGGGATCTCTTGAGTCGTAATACACCGCTTGACCATCGACATTGACAAAACCAACCCCATTTTCTTGGGTGGCGGCTTGCTGAGTCACTTTAAAAGCGTTGGGCGAGACGAATGTTCCAACTTCACGAAAATTCACTTTGTTATCACCAAGGGCAGCGCCTTCTGGTAAATAACGTAGAGAGATACTGCTGGTGACGGCAGCATTGAGAACATACTTCATCCCTTTTTCAGGACCAACCCAGTACACGTTGAGTTTCTTGGAGTTGATGATTTTCCGCAACTCAGCTTCATCTACCGCTTTACCGCCATGCACAACAAGCAAAATTTCCTCTTTGGCGCGCTGCTTCTGGTTGATCACATAAGTCACCGAGAAGCTGATTGTTGAAAAAATAAGGGCGGTCACTAAATAGGGAATTGCAGAGCGAATACTTCGTCGCTTTTTTGGCTTGAAATCGCCAACAATCTCCCTAATCCCGTAATCCGACACGACTTTTAATCAGCCCGCTTTCATGTTCAAATCGGCATGTGTGGTCTGAAGACCGCCTTCTTAATGAACCTAAGTAGGTTCAAGGAGATAGAACTCGCGTGATCCTCATTGCCAGTGTGCCGCGGCACCTCACAAAGGAAACGACCGTAAAAAATTTTACAGCAAAAAAAATAGACCTCGTGTACATAAGTGTACCTTGTAAGAATCGCTGTTCAGACCATTGTGGGCTTAGTCACACCCAAATCGGAGGAAAAAATTCGCTACGGGAGAAATCTCCGGCGTCTAAACGATCTTACGTACCATGCCAGAGGTCCTAGCAGCGAGAATAGCTTTGCCTGCCACAGGATCGAAGACCTCTAATTGAAGATCCAGGTCTTTGAGTCCAATGTAGACATTTGTAGCGCGAGCGCTGGCGTAATAAATAGCATTTCCATCAGCATCGACAAATCCCACGCTCCCTACGGCAGTCGCGGCGTCTCGAGTCTTGGCAAAAGCATTGGCAGTGACATATGTCGCGACGACTTTATACGCGGCCTTCTTATCACTTAGCCCTTTGCCGTCAGGAAGATATCTCACGTACACCTGCCCATCGGCTAAAACACTGAGCGCATATTTGGAACCGGGATCTGGACCGACCCAATAAGCGGTGATGCCTTCTTGAAGGACTACCTGACGGAGTTCGGCTCCTGTCAGTGCAACTTTTCCTTGAACTGCATCGGCGTTAAAGGTCGCAGTTGTAGCCACAGAATGAGTGTTGGCCACGTAGTAAAAGCCCGATGCAACCATGAGCGTAATGAGAATGATAATGGGGTAGAAGCGAGATTTTCTCAGAACGACTGCGCCAGGGATGTGCTCAATTTCTCGCCGACGAGGCTCGACGTGGAAAGAGTCGGCGGAATCCGTCGGAACCGCACGAACTACACGCGCCAACTTCATGGACCACCTCCTTTGGCTATCGTAGGGGATTACTCAGCCATCTACCACTCTCACTATGTTTACGCCACAGTGCTATTTCGGCTTTTTTGGGCTTTTTCGCTTTACTTTTTCGTTCTGCATATCCACCACTATGCCTTTCCAAACCGCCTGTTCCGTTGTGAATATTCTTCTATACCGCGCCACAACACCCTGCGATCAACATCTGGCCATAAGACATCCATGAAGACAAACTCGGCATAAACCGATTGCCATGGTAGGAAATTACTCGTGCGCAATTCTCCGGAAGTTCGAAGAAAAAGGTCAACATCCGACATTGAAGGTGCATCGAGGTAACGCGCGAAAACTTTTTCGTTGATGGCATCAGGTTTCACTTTTCCCGCCTGCACATCTCGCGACAATGCGGCCGCGGCATCAACAATTTCCGCGCGGCCTCCATAATTCACACACATATTCAAGGTCAGAACTTTGTTTTTCGCGGTCAACTCTTCCGCCGCTTGAAGCTCGTCAATCACACTCTTCCACAATCGCTTCGGACGCCCCACCCATCTGACTCGCACACCCATTTCATTCATCTCGTCTCGTCGGCGTCGAATGACATCTCGATTAAAGCCCATCAGGAATTTCACTTCCTCGGGCGAGCGGCGCCAATTCTCAGTCGAGAAAGCAAAAGCGCTAATTTCTTTGATGCCAATTTCGATTGCACCTTCGACGACGTCAAAAAGAGCCGCCTCCCCTGCTTCGTGACCTGCAGTTCGAGGCAGTCCACGCTCTTGGGCCCAGCGTCCGTTACCATCCATGACAAGGGCCACGTGACGAGGAATTTGGCCCGGTGGTAACACGGGTGGTTTTTCCCCCGATAGATGAGGAGTCGGTTTACGAATCACGCCCGCTCCACCAATGGAAGGCTTCGCAGTCCACGTTCCAGATGCCACTGCAAATATGCAGCGATTAAGCCAGTGGCTTCACGACGAACTTTTCCCACACTAGCGTCTGCAATATTCCACTCTCCGCTCAAGAGCGCAGCCATGAGGGCAAGTGTCTCTGGTGCCGGCATCGCACTGGCTGACGGTCGACATTCCATGCAGACACTGCCCCCACCAACGAGTGAAAAATATTTGTGCGGACCAGGTTTTTCGCAACGCGAACAGATAGTCATGGAAGGGGCATAGCCCCCAATCGCAAGAGATCGCAGAAGAAATGCATCGAGAATGAGTGAGGGATCATGAGCGCTCTCAGCGAGCGCTTTCAATCCAGAAACGACAAGTAGGTATTCCTGCAGGGCGGGTTCATGTTCTTGGGAGGTAAAACGCTCTGCCGTTTCCAAAATTGCGGAGGCAATGGTCCACCTCTGATAATCATGCGTCAGCGACTCCCCATAATTTTCGATCGCTTCAACTTGTGTGATGGTGTCAAAAGTTTTTCCAACATAGAGCTGTATATCGACGTGACTGCCTGGCTCAAGTCGGGCGCCGAATTTTGATTTTGTTCTGCGAACACCTTTGGCAACGCCTCTGATTCGACCATGCTCACGAGTCAACATTGTGATGATGCGATCTGCTTCGCCCAACTTGTGAGTTCGCAGGACCACCGCCTGGTCACGGTAAAGACTCATACACCAACCGTAATGGGCGTCGCTATCGAATCGCGCGATTGATGGCAGAGACAACAGCCTTGAGCGAGGCAGTTGTTGTATTGGGATCTATTCCTACTCCCCAAAAAACCTCTCCATTAATTGCGCATTCTAAGTATGCCGCCGCGTTTGCATCGCCCCCAGCCGAGAGAGCATGTTCGTAATAGTCAAGGACACGAACATCCACGCCGTATGTTTGCAATATTGCGCAAAAGGCCGCTATCGGACCATTGCCTTGCCCCACCAACACTTGCATCACGCCACGATCTAGTATCGAAACGGATAGGTGGACATCTTCATCAAGGACGGATCGTTGAGAGAGTCCCTTCAATCTAAATCGACCCCACGGGGCAGATTCAGTCGGAAGATACTCATCCTCGAAAATCTTCCACATATCTGAAGGAAGAACCTCACCTCCATCGCTATCCGTTTTCGCCTGAACCACTTTGCTGAATTCAATTTGTAAACGCCGCGGTAGATCGAGATGATGCTCATGCTTCATCACGTAAGCTACGCCGCCTTTACCAGACTGGCTATTGACGCGGATAACCGCTTCGTACGAGCGACCAATATCCTTAGGATCAATTGGCAAATATGGGACGGCCCAACTGAATTGGTCCACTGGGACGCCAACTTCATTGGCATCTTTCTCTAGATGTTCCAAACCTTTTTTTATCGCGTCTTGATGAGAACCAGAAAACGCCGTGAAGACTAAATCTCCACCATATGGATGACGCTCTGGTACACGCAACTGATTGGCATACTCCACGGTCCGTCTCACGTCATCGATTTGCGAAAAATCAATCTTCGGATCAATCCCATGGCTCATTAGATTCAAGCCAAGAGTCACAAGACATACATTTCCAGTGCGCTCTCCATTTCCAAAAAGGGTGCCTTCAATTCTGTCGGCGCCAGCCAAATATCCGAGTTCCGCAGCGGCAACGCCAGTTCCGCGATCATTATGTGGGTGCAAACTTAAAATGACGCTATCTCGGTATTTTAAGTTTCTGTGCATCCATTCGATCGAATCGGCATATACATTCGGGGTCGCCATTTCAACAGTGGCTGGGAGATTAAGAATCGTCTTCCATTCTGGAGTGGGCTTCCAGATATCGTTAACCGCGTTGCAGACTTCCAGCGCATACTCGAGTTCAGTTCCCGTATAGGACTCCGGAGAATATTCAAATGAAATCTTCGTTTCAGGAACCGAGGAGGCCAAATCGAGACAGAGTTGAGCCGCATCCGTTGCGATTTTCTTGATGCCCTCTTTATCCATGCCAAAGACAACGCGTCTTTGCAAAGTGGAGGTGGAATTGTAAAGATGCACTATCGCCTGTTTCGCACCTTGGAGTGATTCGTATGTGCGACGAATTAACGGTTCTCGTGCCTGTGTCAACACCTGGATGATGACATCTTCGGGTATCAATCCATCATCAATAATCTTTCGAACAAAATCAAAATCTGTTTGACTGGCACTTGGAAATCCAACCTCAATTTCTTTATATCCCATTTTGACGAGAAGTTTAAACATCGCCAACTTTCGAGGCGTATCCATCGGATCGATGAGGGCTTGATTGCCATCTCGAAGATCCACCGAGCACCACTGAGGCGCTTTCGACATTTGTTTTGCTGGCCATGTGCGATCAACGAGATCAATCGGAATAAATGATGAGTATCGGTTATAAGCCATCTCGCTTGGTATTTGTTGAGGAAAATTCATTTCTCTTGCTCCTTAGAAAATCGCGGGTTTTTTAGGTTTTACCGGCAATACAAAACCCCGCGACGGGGGGACCGGCTAGAGGACCCCGCCCCGGCAACTAAGGAGGCAGCACATGAGGCTTTCAAGATTCTTATCCCGCGACTTCATATGAGAAGGGTAGCCGCCACCTCTAAAAATCAGCAAACTCGCGACCAAATGTGGCTCGAGATAGATTAAATACATGTCGATTCGACCCGCAGTACCTGGAGATGTGCCTGCCATTCTCACGCTCATCCGAGAATTGGCTAAATACGAGAAAGCCCTCGATCAAGTCCGCGCCACCGAGGAAGATTTGGCTAGCAGCCTTTTTTGTGAAAATCCACAAGTATTTGCTCACCTTGCGGTTCACAATGAAATCGTAGTCGGAGTTGCAATCTGGCATCTGAATTATTCGACATGGCTTGGAAAGCACGGGATCTATCTTGAAGATCTCTTTGTCGTGCCTGAACATCGTGGGTCGGGATATGGTCTAGCCCTGTTGCGGGAATTAGCAACCATTTGTCTTCATCGTGGTTATGAAAGATTTCAGTGGTGGGTACTTGACTGGAACCAACCTTCCATTGATTTCTATACATCTCTAGGAGCAGTTGCGATGGATGATTGGACTGTCTTTCGCGCAACAGGGACTGCAATTGAAAAGATAGCTAAAACTACTTCTCCAACCAGTAATCAGTAATATATTTTTCTCCTTCGTCGCAAAAGAAAGTCACGACATTTTCAACTTGGTACTCTGCCTTCAATTTCTTTGCAGCCAGCATGTGTGCTCCCGAGGACGGTCCTACAAATAATCCGTGAACACGAGCCAATCGGCGCATCTCTTCTATCGATTCATCTGAATGTATATCCACGAAACCGTCGAGCGAACCCCTATGCCGCTCGACGATTCCGGGGACAAATCCATCTGCTATGCCTTCAATTAAATGCTTCGCGACTTCACCACACAAGATGGTGCATGATTCTGCAGGCTCCAGTGCAATCACCTTGCAATGTGGATTTGCGGACTTGAATGCTTGGCCCACACCAATGATCGTTCCACCGGTACCAATTCCTCCGATTACCAAATCAGGCACTACAGGCATTTGTTCAAGAATTTCCTGACCAAGCCAATCTCGGTTTTCATCTACATTCCACTCATTATCAAACTGTTGGGGAGCAAAAAAACCTGGCATAGAACCCATACGTCGAGCCTCTGCCAAGGCATCGTTGACGTGAAAATCTCCCATGGTGCGCACCTCTGCACCAAAGGCGCGAGAAATTGCAGTTCGTTCTGGACTCATGCCATCGGGCATCACCACAATCATTTTATAGCCTTTAACTGCCGCAACCATGCTCATCGCATTACCAGTGTTTCCACTGGATGCCTCAACGATCGTATCTCCAGGAGAAAGTAGCCCATCCCGTTCTGCTCGTTCGATGATGAATTTCGCGATGCGAGCCTTAATAGAGCCTGATGGATTTAAATACTCCATCTTGACCCAAATACCCTCAATATTTATAAGGGGCGTATTCCCAATTGCATCCAGAATCGTTTTCATCAGATCTCCGTAATCCGTCTCCAGATTGTAGAGCCTTTTAGAGAATTGGAAGGTATCTGTCGAGTTCGTAAGCAGTCACTTGTTGCTTATAATCGTTCCACTCAGCTCTCTTGTTTCGAAGCACGTACTCAAAAACACGCTCTCCCAGAGTTTCCCTCACCAGATCGCTTCCCTGCATTGCGATTATTGCTTCGTTGAGGTCACTGGGAAGCGCGACAGATTCACGTGAGTCAGGAAGTTCGTACTTTTCCTGCACTCCCTTCAAACCCGCCGACAACATAACGGCATAGGCAAGATAAGGATTGCAGGCGGAGTCAGGTGAACGAAACTCAATGCGCGTTGAGTTTTCTTTTTTCGGTTTATACATAGGTACGCGCACGAGCGCTCCTCGATTGCTAGGTCCCCAATTTGCAAATGCTGGCGCTTCTCCCCCGCCATGTAATCTCTTGTACGAGTTCACCCATTGATTTGTAATCGCGGTAATCTCCGCTGCATGGCGCAACAATCCCGCTATGAATGATCGACCAACTTTTGACAAGTTGTACTCTTCATGTGGATCAAAGAAAGCGTTGTTCTCTCCCTCAAATAGAGATACGTGAGTATGCATTCCAGAACCAGGATGATCGGTAAATGGCTTCGGCATAAAAGATGCATGAAATCCCTGATCGAGAGCGACTTCTTTAACAACATGACGAAAAGTCATGATGTTATCTGCAGTGCTAAGTGCATCCGCGTAACGCAAATCAATTTCTTGCTGCCCTGGGGCACCCTCATGATGACTAAATTCAACACTGATCCCCATCGATTCAAGAATGGTGATTGCTTGACGACGAAAATCGTGCCCGACAACTGCAGGCGTCTGATCAAAATATCCGCCGGAATCAACCGGTATAGGTCTCTCCCCAAGCACAGGGCGTTCCTTAAAGAGAAAGAATTCAATTTCTGGGTGGGTATAACAGGTGTAACCCATTTCGGCGGCACGATTAAGTGTGCGTCGAAGAACATGTCGGGGATCCGTCAATGAGGGTGTGCCATCTGGCATTGCAATATCGCAAAACATTCGGGCCGCGCCGGGCGCTTCGGTCCTCCACGGAAGAATGGAAAAAGTGCTTGGATCTGGTTTTGCCAACATATCCGCTTCGCTAATACGGGCAAAGCCTTCGATTGCTGAGCCGTCAAATCCAATGCCTTCTTCAAAAGCATTTTCAAGTTCAGCTGGAGCAATTGCTACCGACTTGAGAAATCCCAGTACATCGGTGAACCACAACCGAACAAAACGAATGTTTCGCTCCTCCAAGGTTCGAAGGACAAAGGCCTCTTGTTTGCTCTTTCCTACAATCTCATCACTGGGCATGTTCCCATCGTGCCAAGACTGAGTTACGGGCGTGTTAACGCTCCAAGCACGAAAACCTTCACTTATGCAAAGCAAAAAACCTGAGCAAACTCAAATGACAAAGAATTCAGATGAATCCAGCACTGCTCGCTCAGCTACATCGCGAGTAATGAGCGTATTGGCTCCTACAACCGCGCCTGCGCCCACTGTTACATCCCCAATGACACGCGCGCCTGCGCCGAGGATGACTCCGTTGCCTATGGTCGGATGGCGTTTACCTTTTTTGTAGCCTCTGGCTCCAAGGGTTACATCGTGGTACATGAGAACGTCATCCCCAATTATCGCCGTCTCTCCAATGACCACGCCCATCCCGTGATCGATGAAGAATCGCCGTCCAATGACCGCGCCTGGATGAATTTCAACGCCAGTTGCACTCCTTGTGAAATTGGACCAAACCCGAGCAACTAATTTGAAATTATGTGTCCAGAGCCAATGTGCCATGCGATGCCCCCAGACAGCGTGAAGGCCCGGATAGGCAAGGAAAATTTCCGCCACCGATCTCGCCGCCGGATCGCGTGCGAAAGCAGTCTGGATATCTTCCCTAATGTGCAATGCCATATTTTTATTCCGCCAGGTCCTTGTACAAGATAGTAGAAAGGTAGCGCTCACCAAAAGAAGGGATGATGACGACAATGTTTTTGCCGGCAAATTCTGGTCGCTTCGCAACTTGGCTAGCAGCCCAGAGCGCGGCTCCAGAGGAAATCCCCGCGAGAATTCCTTCCTCAGCGCCGGCACGACGCGCATAAGCCACGGCATCATCTGCAGTTGCGTCAAAAACCTCATCATAAATTGAGGTGTCCAAAATTTTAGGAATAAAATTGGCGCCAATACCTTGAATGGGGTGCCCACTCGGAGATCCGCCGTTAAGAAGTGGAGAAGCGGCCGGCTCAACTGCAAAAATCTTCACTTCGGGATTTCGTTCTTTGAGAACCTGTCCAATGCCCGTGATAGTTCCACCCGTCCCGATTCCTGCCACAACTGCAGCGACCGTTCCGTCGGTGTCACGCCAAATCTCTTCAGCGGTTGTATTGCGGTGGATTGCTGGATTGGCTTCATTTTCAAATTGACGAACGAGAACTGCCCCTTGGGTGGCGCCAATTTCTTCGGCTTTCGCAATCGCACCTTTCATGCCTTCCGCAGCAGGAGTGAGAACGAGCTCAGCTCCGTAAGCGCGCAATAAAGTTCTGCGCTCTTTTGACATGGAATCAGGCATGGTCAAGATCACCTTGTAACCGCGGGCTGCGCCAACCATCGCAAGTGCAATACCGGTGTTGCCCGACGTGGCTTCGACAATCGTTCCGCCAGACTTCAATTCTCCAGTTTTTTCGGCTGCATCTACCATCGCAATCCCAATACGGTCCTTGACGGTTGCAGACGGATTGTAAAATTCGAGTTTTGCATATACATGTGCAGCCGCGCCATCCATGATTCGGTTCAATCGGACAAGCGGAGTATTGCCAACTACTTCAGTAATGTTGTTATAAAGCTTCATTATCTTCTCCCATGGTTTCGAATGTTATATATCGGTGAATAAAAA
>JANYDL010000077.1 GCA_025363635.1 Actinomycetes bacterium | reverse complement strand
TCTCTCTAACGATCTCTCACATTGATTGGAGCGCTGTTACAAAAGTAAGTTCTGGAAATCTGCAAGGAGTTCTTGGAGCGACAATTTTTGGCATCACGGGAATTGGCTTAGGCTGGGTAAATTCTGCTGCGGACTATTCGCGCTACCTTCCACGTTCGGTATCGAGCAAATCCGTCGTTGGTTGGACAGTCTTTGGTTCATCGCTTGTCCCGATTATTCTTGTTATATATGGCTCACTTCTTGCGGGCAGCAGTAAGGACTTGGGAGATAAAATCGCTTCAGATCCGATTGGCGCACTGACAACTTTGCTCCCTACTTGGTACTTGATTCCGTTTGCCTTAGTAGCAATATTGGGACTCATTGGCGGCGCAATTCTTGATTTGTATTCTTCTGGCTTGGCTTTGGTTTCAATAGGGCTTCCAGTAAAGCGTCACATAGCGGCCTCTATTGATGCTGTCATTATGCTGATGGGAACAATCTATATCGTGTGGTTTGCTGGAAATTTCAGCATTCCATTTCAAGGATTCCTCATCACCTTGGGTGTCCCAATTGCAGTGTGGTCGGCGATTTTCGTAGCGGACGTACTTATGAGAAAAGCGGATTATGCAGAAGCTGAATTATTTACGACTACTGGGCGGTACGGAGCTTGGAATTATCGCTCAATCGGACTTGTATTCGTCGGCTCAATTGTCGGCTGGGGATTTGTGACTAATTCATTCGCGTCCTGGCTAACGTGGCAGGGATATTTTCTTGGTCTAATTGGTGGAAAAACTGGTCCCTGGGCTTTTGCAAACGTCGGGGTGATATTGGCATTAGTAATCGGGTTCTTCGGCCACATACTGCTTTCACACGGAGCGATAAGGCGTCAAGAAGCGACGAACGGATCCTTGTAGAGTCGAACGTGGTTGCAAAAATTGCAACGCTTACATGTTGGGGTTGAGTTAGGGTTTCTCCGTGTCCAATGAAAACATTTCTCGTACATCGAAGTTAATGAAAGCGGCCTGGCCTCAAGAACCCGCTATGCGTACTTTGGCTAGTGCGACTTTGATTCAGACTTTTGGCAACGGTCTTTTGACTACCGTGGAAATTATTTACTTCACGTTTTTTGTTGGCCTTGCTCCGTCAAAGGTCGCCTTGGGTCTCTCCATCGCAGGGGGCATGTCATTGTTATGTAGTGTCCCTGCCGGGCACATTGCTGATCGATTTGGGCCGCGAGATATTGCTGTCATTTCTTATCTTGTAGAGGGCGCTCTCTTAGCCAGCTTTATTTTTGTACGCTCTTTCGCTCCATATCTCATCGTCAATATCCTGATCGGGGTGACTTCATCGATTGGGCGCACGTTGCAACAAGCGACGATCGCACGTTTTGGCATTGGTGAGTCTCGAGTGACTATGCGTGCGTATCTCAGGGCAGTGACTAACTTGGGTATAGCGCTAGGCACAGTCTTCGCTGGCTTTGCCCTTGCGATCAATAGCCGAGCCGGGTATATCACGATAATAAGTTTGGATGCCCTCGCATTCATTATTACTGCCGTCATATGGCATAAATTGCCATATGCACCTGCCACAGTTGAACGCGGTGAGCCGTTTGCTTTCGTTGCATTGAAAGATCGAAAATATTTGGGAGCGACACTTCTTAATGGAATTATGTCTCTCCACTTTATTATTCAAAGCGTTGGAATACCTCTTTGGGTTGTGAAAGAGACCAATGCTCCTCGCTGGTGGGTCTCGGTGATTCTCTTTGTGAATACCCTTGCTGTTGTTCTCTTTCAAGTGAGGGCAAGTAGAGGATCGGGGGAGGTGCGCGATGGGGCAAGAAAGTTTTCTCATGCCGGTATATATGTTGCGCTTGCATGTGTTTTATATGCCCTGTCTGCGGGAGTTTCTACGTTACTCGCATGCGCAATTCTCATAGCAGCGATGCTCGTGCATGTGATGGGTGAATTGGTTGGCTCTGCTGGTTCCTGGAGTATCGGGTTTGGACTTGCCGACGAAAAACATCAAGGTCAATACCAAGGGGTGTTTTCTCTTGGCTGGGGATTAGGTGGCGCGTTTGGTCCTTCACTTATTACTGCCTTAATAATTGGAATGGGCAAAAGCGGTTGGTTCATTCTTGGCGGGATATTTATTGTTACGGGCTTTCTCATGCACCGACTCGTTACTGGCTCGTGGATTACGAGCCAGTAACGAAATCGGTTTACAGGTTGTTGTCTCTGTAGTACTTGCGCCAGATCAATCGATGAATCGGAATCAACCGTGGTAGTCGGTTGACGAATGGAACTAGTGGCATGAAAACGAATGCAGCGGTGAGAATCATGATCCATAAAAAGATTTCAGCATCTGCATTCGGGGATGACTTAAATGGCTCCACTTGGTACCAGAGTGAGAAGAGCCAGAGCCAGGATTGCCCCGGGTATGAACCTGTCTCGTTCATCATTCCCCATTGATCCCCATGGAGATGTTGCGCGGCTCCAAGTTCATCAAAGTAACCACTATCGGCCAAGAAGAGCATCGGCTTTGTGAAATCACTTGGGTAAGGAGTAACAGTGGTGGTGAGTAGACCATCAAGAACATTGGACTGCGCCAGTGTTAGTAGTCCGGCAGCCATAGTTGGAACTGGGCCAAAGTCTTGGCTGGCGCTAACTTTTGCAGGGTCACCTGCTTTTTCAATTGCAGAGGCATAGTCATTGGCCCATTTACCCTGTTGATCGGATGGGGTGGCCTTCCATTGAGAGACGGCAGCTAAAACGGCTACATCTTTAGAAAATGCAAGTGGTCCCACAACGAAATCTTCTGCGGGATACACCGGAATTGTTATACCTGCCATTTTTTGCAACTTGAGTGGTCCAAGTTTGAGTCCTTCGGATGCGTTGTTGTAGGGCGGACCATATGAAGCGCTAATGGTGGTGCCTGCCAATTCGCCCACAGTCGTGGTAATGAAATCCCCTGGGGCTTTATTGGCCCACACCTGAAGTGTCACTGCTGGCTCGTCTGGCGAACTGAAGATTGCGGCGAGACCACCGACGAGGACAGTGACCACGACAAGAGCGATCACAAGTTCTTTCACGAGATCATAAGGGCGTTTTGGGCCAGTCCATTTTTGCAGATCGACGTTGCGTTCTTTTCTCATTGCGTACCTCCAGCAATCTCGTTGGCATCCAATGGTGGTACGACGCCATTTTTTCGAACAAGAATGACATGCCAAATGACAATCAATCCGACTACGAGAGGGAGCAAGGAGACGTGCAGCAGAATGGCTTGGCCCGTATTTAGCGTATTAAAGAAGGAACCAATGCCAACGGAATTTAGTCCATCTTTTGCTTGAGTGGCGATCCACTGTGAATCGAAATCCCACTGGATTAAGTATCCCGTGAAGCCGGTTGCAACAGATGCGAGAAACGCGATTGCCCCGGTTACCCATGTCATTAATCGCTTTCCACGCCATGCTGCCATCCAGAATTTACCCCAGAGGTGCACGACCATGAAGACGAAAAATAGTTCTACTGACCAGAGGTGAACTGAATTCACGAAGTGGCCGACGCTGGATGAGTGCCACCAGATCGCACCTTTTGTTGTTAGCCAGAGACCAGAACCAATGATGATGAAAAGCGCTGCAAGTGTGAGCACCCCAAAGACATAAATAAATGAAGCCACGTATGACGGTTGTTCATCTGGGAGAACATCTTGAGGTTCGAATTTTTCAACGGTCGCCTTGCGAAGCCGTGTAGTCCACATTGTTGACATCATCACTTCCTTTCACTACTCGGAGTGTGCTCCGAGGAATCATGCGTAGGGAATGGAATGACCAATGCAAGGACGAAGAGAACCACGATTAGCCCAATCATGATCAGATTAGGGATTGAAATAGAAATAAACCCCCAATTAAAAAATTTCGCTGGTCCACTCAGGGATATAGCTTCTAAAACCATCGTCTCTCCTTTTGTATCCGGGTCTGCGGAATGCAATGGGGACACTCTGCTCTACTGAGGCACGAATGGAAAGCACCGATAAGGTAGATGCAGAGGAATTTTTTGGGGAAGGGCTACCACTCAACCGCTCTGGAAGGCAAAGGATTGGCTCGCAAAGTTTTCGAGGAGAGGCCTAACTAGAAAATTAGGTAAAGGGGCGCAATGAATCAGCGAGTTTTTCGATTTCCCCTACGGTGAGTCGGTGATCTGCATGAATCTCTACAACTTTTGTTATTTCCGGCACTCTTACTTCAAAATATGCCATTGTTTGAGAGTGATACTTTACCTTTCTGCCTAATGCGGTAGTCAGGGTGGATTCTGTTGAAAAATCCTGTTGTTTGAGGTCTTCCTTGAAAGTAGCTTCGTCTTGGTAGGTTTCAACGGTAAATACATTGGCGCCGTAAAGGGCGGGATCATCGGCTGGGCGAATGTAATGGAGTGCAAACTCGTCCTTGCTAGTGGTATCTGTCGCATATCGCATACCGGCCATCTCTCCGAGCCAATAAGGCTTCCAGGTCAGTTTCAATGAGGAAGCTTTGCGTTGAAGTTCTGCACCAGAAATCGAGATCGCTCCCACTTGCTTCAATTTAGCTGCATTTGCAGTTCGATTGGATTCAATGAGCTGGGCGCCGATAGCAAGAGCTATCGCCCCGATGAGTAGTCCAAAAAGAATTACCCGACGCCTTTGGTGGGGATGGAGTGCGATGCCTTCGGCGTCAATTTCGTGGATCTCATGGACCAACTTCTTGCCAAACGCAAATGGCGACATTGCATTTGTCTCCTTACGCTAAGGACGGACTTGGCACGAAATCCCAATGTAAGGCTAGTCAGATTGTCAAGGGTCTGGGTCACATACGGTAGGAACCCACGCATTAAGGAACTCAGCAGTCCCAGCGATGTGTCTTTGACATTACATAGTGTCAGCGGGCGGAGTTACTCTTTGTCGGGAGCAATTAGGTTTCTAAATTTCCCAAGGAAAGGTGTCTACGTGGGATATCTGGGCAAATTGCGCGAATTAACACTTTTTAGAAAATCAGAAAAAGCAATTTTGAGTTTATTTTTGGATTTCCTCGCGAACAATACTTTTGAAGGATGGGAAGTTGATTCACTATTTGTGTCGATCGTTCGATCCAACGGGGGTTATTACATTGCTGGTGGTCATGGAGCACAGGCGGAAAATCTCGTAAATGGATTTGAACGTCACTTTGATCGCATCTCTCCGGGCGCTGGTGCTTATTTTGATGGTCTGATTGAAGAGTGTGGCTCATTTGAGAACTATCCGTTCTATGCGCGACACAATGCAACTGCCGCGTTTCCAAATGGATTTTCTTATTCCTTAGCGATACCGATCCCTTCCTATGGACCACTGATGGTTTATTGCCACTTGGTTCGCGAACTCGATCGTGAAAGCCAAAATTTTTTATATGCTCTCGGCGAAACTTTATCTACTCACCTGGATGCATTAGGATTTCGCGAAGAGTTAACCAAGATAGATGCGACAAAACCGCCATTTGTGATGACTGCTCTCACTCCTCGTCAGTGGGAAATACATGCGTTGATGCTTGAGGGTATGTCCAATCTCGCTATTGCAAGACAGATGAAGTACAGCGAATCCCTTATTCGGCAAGAGACGATGCGGATATACAAGCTCTTAGGAATAACCGGACGCAAGGATTTGCCAATCAATCGCACAAGCCCTGCTGTTATAGAGGCATAGGGAACATCTTCGAAGAAAGTTTTAGAGTCCATTTGAGTAAGTCAACTTTTAAGAATAGAAACGTTCGTACGATATGCGACTGACTTGGCTTTGGGGCAGATTCATCAGATCAATTCGAAGCAAAGTTGTGATGTCTTTTTGGTCAACAATGGCGATGTATGCAGTCACATTTTCTTTTGCGTATATTAGTTTGGGCGCCGCATCTTGTGCGCTTGTACTTTTCGCTGTGGTCCAAACGGTAGTGCTTTCAGTTGCGATGAGTTCGGGAGAGCGGCCCGGTATCGCAGGTATCGCAGGATTGGCACTCGCTTTTGCAGGTCTGATCGCATTGCTTGGTCCTGGAATATCTCGTCCAAATCCGATCGGCGCCTTCTTAATGTTTCTCGCCGGACTGGCGAGGGCTGGGTACACAGCGAGGGGTCGCGGATCGAAGCATCCCCTGCTTGTGACCGCCGGGAATTTTCTTCTTGCGCTTCCTTTGGCGTTGGTTCCATGGCTACTTCATCTAATATTGAATCCGAAAGACTTACAGGCAGATGTATTCGGAATCATTCAGTTGGCGCCCGCGCATTTAGCCACACTTGGTGGATTACATATTCTTGGCGAGCCAATCACGGCGCAACTTGTACTTGCTTCAATTCTGTTTCCGACGGGTGTTCTCGTTGAGTCTTAAGAACTCAAACTAGAAAATCTAATTAAAACATAACCCCCGCCATTTCTGACGGGGGTTATGAGTAGAGATTTTAGAGGTCGAAGTACAACTATGAAGTGGTGATTTCCGCTTGATTTCAAAAAATTTTGAGAATTGGGGCACAACCGGGGCGCGAGATCATTATCGAACCTTTACGAAGCCCGTAACTGTGAACATTTTAGAGATCTCGGTTAGGGTTTCGATGGTTAAAGTTTGATCGAGGGTGCCAATGGGACCGTTTGCTGGTGAAAGGAGATTGGGATGTATTGAGGTAATTTGCCTAGCGCGGATATGTGAATTTGGCGTTAACGTGTATTTATCGGGATTCGGAATTTTTATTTCACCGAGTCTGGAAGTTCCACCTCCTCCATGGGAAGTGATCGATGAGACCAAAATTATTTGGTCATCACGATTTGAAAATTGCGACCAACCAACGATGACGGCAGGTCGTTCTTCGACAGTGTTCTCAGAGTCGGCCCATCTAATTTTCACGCGCCAAATTTGGCCAATTTGAATTACCAGTGAAGTTGCAGATATCCCGACCAACGGCTTTACTCCGCTAGAGATATTTGTGAGGCCTTGATCCAAAACAGAT
>JANYDL010000048.1 GCA_025363635.1 Actinomycetes bacterium | reverse complement strand
AAGTGATGTCTTCGACACCGTCACCACTCGTATCAATATGAATCTCATAGATCGCGTCATCAGCGAAGCCATACCAGTTTGGACCTGCGAAAGCGTTGTATGCGGGAGACACGTTCATGATCAGGTTCACTTTTGAAGCGTCATCAGTGGACTTGAATGCGTAGAGGTCGGTAATATCCACTTCAGGGTCCCGAGAGATCGCTGGGGCTTCGCGGTGAGACGAGGCCACTAAATTCTGACTCATTCCAAAAACCATACCTGTAAACAATGCGGTCTGAATGATGCGTTTCATAAATCCTCCCAGTGTTGTTTCGAATGGTGACCTAAGATTTTGCGAGAAAATTTGAACCGTAATTATATCGTGGAACCTTCGGATTCTTCCTGAATTCCGCTCAAGTAGCTGGTTGCGTCAAGTGACTCACAGATGCTAGATGCTTCTTCGACAGACAGTGCAGTATCAGCTTCGATTTCGTCGCTCTGAAGTCCCGTGCACGACATGTAAAGTTCCAGTGCTACGACAGCTTTTGCGGGGGACGTTACTGTCTTCTCTTGCTTGCCAGGGCCTTGATCACCAGAAGCAGCGGGGCTGTCGGTGGTTGCAGGTGAAGACACATAGTCGCTCCGAGAGTCTTCTGAGTGCTTGCGTCCGCAGGACATCGTCGTCAACATGGCCAGTGCGATTAGGGCGTTAAGGATCGTTTTCATTTGGTCCTCCAAGTGGCTGTTGTTGTGCTGTTTGCCGTTCTGAATGGCAGTACGGGCTTGGGGCCCAAAGGTTACAAGGAGAGGTAGGGACAGAATCCGCTATCGACAACCTCCCGTAAAGACAGATAAAAGCAAAACCCCGGAAGCCATTGGCTCCAAGGGGTTGAGGGGACAGCGTAATAGCTCCCCGGGATAGGTTTGCCCAAATCAGCTAGTTAGTCGGTGGCGCGAAATAGGTTTTTCGATGGCGCCAAATGGAAAAAGAGCAAGGCGGCAAGAAAAAGCCCGGCGAAGACAGTACTCCCGGTACGGCGAGCCGGGGTTTTTTGAAGACAACGCAGCTATTTTTTCATTTCGCGCCAGCAACTGGTCAGGGCCTAGAACTGCCAGTTACAGGCCACCTGGCACACATAGCCATAGGCTTGGGTGCAGGACCCAAGGGCCATATACCTTGAATAGGCGAGATTAGGGGATAGCCACCAGGTCCAACCAAAGAGGGTGTTACCGAAGGGAGCCGCCACACAGTACCAGCCAGGGATGTAGTAGTTGGGTGTCGTCCCGGTCGCCGCTGCCGGGTCACGCAATACTTCATTGTATAGTTCTGTGAGCTTACCGTGGTCATACGTCTGGTGGTCCGTATCAGCCGCGCGCGAGACGCCAGCAGCAACAAACAAACCTACCAAAAAAGCACCGATCAATTGAATCTTACGCATGTGAATGTCTCCTCTATAAGGGGCCGTCAATTTGGCCCGCGAGGATTGACTATCACAGGTTATGGGATGATTTCGATATTTTTGCAGAAGGTGGCGCTGATTGCCTGAGGATTTGGGCTTGGTGACCCGCTGCTACCTGACGATAGTCCAACGCCGGAGCCGTAGCGGGCACAGATGCGCTTCACTCCAACACCAGCCGTAAGATTCATAGTCAAAGCCGCTTCACCGATTTGCGGTAGCCGCACCCAAGCAACACTAGAGAACGACGCTCCAACCTCCGTAAGTTGGATTTCCTGAAACTGAATGACTTCGGCCGCCAGGGGTGGATTCAATCCGAAAGTGATGCCGTTGCCAACTTTCGACGGAGCCGGATCAAGCGGCGCTTCGCCGTTCATTGAGAGGGCAAGTTTTTCGACCGGAAACAGCACCAACTGAATGGTCTTACAGACTGGCGTACTGTCATCGCCGTCCACGTTATCGACTCTCAAGCAGAAATGGTAGATCCCGGGCAAACGCGGCAATTGAACCGTCAGATTCGGCTCAAACAGCGACGACGTATTCAAAGACGGCAGCTCTTCCCGCCCAAAACCCCAGCTCATACTGTA
>JANYDL010000046.1 GCA_025363635.1 Actinomycetes bacterium | reverse complement strand
GAACACTTTGTCGCACGTCTTGTGCAACTCATCCAGTTCCTCGACTACACGATTTGGCCATTCCTCCCACGAAACTGCATTCAAGTCTTCCCAATTGCGCCCATGACCGGGTAACCGTGGCACTCGCACCGTGTACCCGCGTGCGCCGAAAAATTCAGCCCAAGAGCGCATCGAAGCAGGCGAGCCGGTGAACCCATGGACAAGAAGAATTCCAATCTTGCCTTCTGACCCGGATCCCCGTATAGCAAAATCATCTACATGTCCCTCGGGGGCGTCTTTAGTACTCATACCTCAGAGCCTAGACCCGCTCCTATGTCACTTCAATGTCATATGGTTTTGACATGAGGCATGCGCCGAACGAGAGTGCATGGCAGGCAACCTTTGACGATATCGGTCGCCCTCTGTCACATACGACCTTTGTCGTACTGGATCTGGAAACTTCCGGCTCGGCCCCTTCAACGGGTGCCAGCATCACGGAAATCGGCGCGGTAAAAGTCCGTGGTGGAGAAGTTATTGGGACCTTCCACACACTTGTTAATCCAGATGGGGTGATACCGGCTTTCATCACAGTTTTGACTGGAATTACGAACGCGATGGTTCTTGAAGCACCAAAAATCCAAGAAACTTTTCCCTCGTTATTAGAGTTTCTTGGTCCTCCTCAAGACACGGTATTAGTCGCGCACAACGCCCCTTTTGATATCGGATTCTTGAAAGCAGCAGCTGATCACCTTCGATATCCCTGGCCTAAGTATCCCGTTGTAGATACTGCACGTTTGGCCAGGCAAATTTTGCTCAGAGATGAAGTACCTAATTGCAAGCTTTCCACTCTCGCACGCTTCTTCAACACCACTACATCACCAAATCACAGAGCTCTCGATGATGCGAAGGCGACAGTAGATGTCCTGCACGGACTCTTAGAACGCCTCGGATCTTTTGGAGTTACAACTCTGGATGAACTCACAAGTTTTAGCACGCGACTGACAAATGCGCAGAAAAATAAGAAACACCTTGCCTCAAATATTCCCGCGGCACCAGGTGTCTACATTTTTCGTGGCCCTCAAAATGAGGCTCTCTATATCGGCACCTCCCGAAATCTTAAATCGAGAGTACGCACCTATTTCACTTCAAGTGAGACGCGAAAGCGAATATTCGAGATGCTTGCAATCGCAGACCATGTCGACACAATTGTGTGTGCCACAATTATTGAGGCGCAAATACGAGAATTGCGATTGATCAACGAGCGTCGCCCGCCCTATAACCGTCGTTCAAAAGGGCAAGAACGCGCCACATGGGCGCAACTCAGGGAGAAGCCCGAGCCTCGTTATCAACCCGTAAGAGGAACTTCAACTCTTGATTTAGAAAGCGAATGGATTGGTCCTTTTGGTGGTAGCGAAGAAGTCGCTCTTGGCATCTCAGCGATTCACCATTCTTTATCTTCAGCTGCGGATTTCCGTCACCGCGACGTCCGACCAATTGTGCTGCACTTGACCACGAAAATGAGCGAGCATGCACTCAGTGAAAATTTTGAGGAGGCAACAACAGTTCGTAATCAACTTGGTGCATTTTTGAGAGGCGTTTCGCGAGGAACTCGTATTCGAGGGCTCACACAGCTACCAGAACTCATCGCGAGTAGACCGTTGAATTCGGGGTCAGTGGAAATTGTTTGCATTCGCTACGGTCGATTGGTCGGGAGCGCAGTTTCTAAATCTCATACAACTCTTCCGATGATCGTTGATTCTCTGCGACATGCATCAGAAGTCGTAGCGGCATCACGCCAAATACTTCCCCATTCAACATATGAAGAAGTTGAGAAGCTTCTCGCATTCCTAGAAATGGATGATGTGCGATTGATTTCTATTAGTGGCGAATGGGCACTCCCCTTGTACGGAGCGATAGGTGCGCAATTCGCTCTCGAAAGATTGCGACATCGAGATCAGGAAAGCGCCAATTTCTGGCTTAAATCCACCCAGCGAGCCAATAACTGAGTTGCAGCACCAGAGTCAAGGGCTTGGGCCGCCAATTTTATCCCTGCACCAATTCTTTCAATTGGCGAATCTTTCTCATCTCCAAGGAACGCAGCAATCGCGGAGCCAGCATTTAGTAGGACTGAGTCTCGAGGAGCGCCAAGTTCACCAGAAAAAATAGCTCTGGTAATTCGAGCATTTTCTCTCGCGTCTCCACCTTTCAACTCTTCAAGACTTGAATAGGCAAGTCCAAAATCTTTTGGGTCAATAGTTGATTTGAGAACATTGCCTTTGCCAATAGTAAGAACTGTTGAAGAAGTCGTAAGTGTTATTTCATCAAGTCCATCATCACCTCGGAAAACAAATCCATCGACGCCGCGCATCGCCAAAACTTTCGCCATGATCGGATGCATTCGCTCATTTGCGACACCCATCGCTATGGAGTGTGGTTTAGCAGGATTCGCAAGTGGCCCCAAAATATTGAAGACTGTCGGAACCCCCAACTCTTTTCTTGCCGGAGCTGCAAATCTCATTGCGGGATGAAAAGTTGGGGCAAAACAAAAACCTATTCCCAACTCCTCGACGCAAATTTCAACGCCATGTCCCGATAATGAAATTGCTACACCGAGCTCTTCGAGTAAATCTGCGGCCCCAGAAAGCGATGTGGCGGCACGGTTGCCGTGTTTAACTACTCGCGCTCCAGCCGCCGCGGCAATAATCGCAGAAGTAGTTGAAATATTTATTGTGTGTGCTACATCTCCGCCGGTGCCAACGACATCGACTGAGCGCCCCTCGACATGTATCGGCGCGCAATGCCGATACATCTCTGCCACTAGCGAGGACACTTCGGCGGCGGTTTCGCCTTTGGCTTTTAGAGCGAGTAAAAAAGATTTGATCGCTTCATTACCCGCCCGACCATCTAAAATTTCCCGCATTGACCAGCGCACTTGCTCGTCTTTAAGGTCGCTTCCCCCGCGAAGCAGAAGCAGATTCTCTTCCCAGGAATTTTCAGCGAAAGTCATGCGTGAAAAATCATACGAAGTGAGACTGGCTTCTCTCTTTACGCAGCGCTAAAAGCGACGCTGCTGTATGGGCAAAGGTAAATGGATCGATTGGATTGACCACAACGGCCTCAGCTCGAGACCATGCGGCCAACCACGCATCATCTTCTCGTGCTACGAGCAATAACACTGGTGGACATTGGAAAACTTCATCTTTCAAACCTCGTGCAATGCCCATTCCACCTTCGGGAACAGCCTCCGCATCTAAAATGATTAAATCCGCGACCTTGCCTGCGGGACGTGCATCGATATATGCGTGTAATGCGGCGCCGGTGGCAAACTCATGGATCTCATTTTCAGGTGCAGAGGGAGTGACCCTGGTGCCGAGGGCCGCTCTAACCGTTGCCCTCACAGTTGAGTCATCTGAATAGAGCAAGATTGCCACTGGAGAATTCGCCATGGTCGCAGTCTAATCTCTCGGCCACCCGTTTCGCCCTTCCGAAATTGGTAGATAACTGAGGTGATAAGACTCACGCCCCAGTGGATCGGACCGTCAAAAGGTGCTCTTTGGCACAATGTGAAGAAGTCCCCTAGAAGTTACATGGAGTGAGATTGATGGCCGTGACTCGCGAAGATGGTTAACGAATCCTCTTCATTTCAGGAATAATCACCCCCATGTCTAGCGCCAGCCTTGTAACCCCAAAAATTAACCGCCCTAATATCGTGGCGGTTGGAACCATCGTCTGGCTCGCAAGTGAGCTGATGTTTTTTGCTGCTCTCTTTGCCATGTATTTCACAACACGTGCGGTGCAAGGACCGGCCGTATGGTTGGAGTCAACGAGGATTCTTAATATTCCATTTGCTGCAGTCAACACCACCGTCTTGGTCCTCTCCTCGGTAACTTGCCAGTTTGGTGTCTTCGCCGCAGAGCGTTTCCAACCGCGCAGAACGAAAGCGCTATGGAAAGTGTCAGGTTGGGGAATGCGCGAATGGTTTGCCGCTACTTTTCTCATGGGCGCATTCTTTATCGGTGGTCAAGTTTTTGAATATGCATCGCTTGCTCAGGAAGGTTTGACTCTCTCCTCACGCGCCTACGGCTCAGTTTTCTTCATAGCGACAGGCTTTCACGGACTTCACGTGACAGGTGGCCTCATTGCCTTTTTGATTGTCATGATACGGATGAGTAAGGCTAAGAAATTTGGACATAGGCAAGCAACGACCGCCATAGTCGTCTCCTACTACTGGCACTTCGTGGATGTTGTTTGGATTGCACTGTTCTCAGCGATCTATTTGATTAAATGATGCGAATGAATACCCAAGAATATGTAATGACAGTTCAGACATTATCGAGAGGAAGAAATTCTTGAAGCGCTTATCGCGTTACCGAAGACACCGATCGGTTGGTCCTATCCTCTTGATCTCTGCACTTTTCGTAATCGGGACAACGTTCTCTGTGGCAAGTGCGGGTACACAAAAGTCCGCAAACGCACTTGCGCGCACCACAAGTGTTGATGAAGGTCGACAGATCTTTCTCAGAGGGTGTTCTTCTTGCCATGGAATTAACGCCGAGGGCGGAGACATCGCACCTAGCCTCATCGGCGTGGGCGCCGCTTCTGTAGATTTTCAAGTAGGCACCGGACGAATGCCTCTGGCAGATATGAGTCAACAAGCGGCCCGCAAAAGACCTCTATATAACCCAGAACAAGTGGCTGCTCTTGCTGCATACGTCGCCTCACTCGCGCCTGGACCTGAGATTCCTAACCAGGTGGTGGCCTCATATGAGCGAGATGGCAACACCGCACAAGGCGGCGAACTCTTCCGCACCAACTGCGCAATGTGTCACAACTTTTCAGGTCAAGGTGGTGCCTTGAGCCAAGGAAAGTACGCTCCAAGCTTGATGGGTTCGACTCCAGCGCAGATTTATGAAGCAATGATTACAGGGCCTCAATCCATGCCAGTTTTTGGAGACAAAGTTATTTCTCCAGCAGATAAATTATCGATTATAAAATGGATTAAGGCAGCCCAAAACGAGCCGAATTTAGGGGGCGCTTCATTGGGTCGAATCGGACCTGTCACTGAAGGACTATTGGTATGGACACTAGGACTCGGACTGCTAATTGGTATAGCGGTCTGGTTGGCGACGAAAGCGAGATAGGAAAACATGTCTAAGGAAATAGAGCGCCTCTCAGACCCTGGCCTTCCAGATCACGTCCATCGGAAAGCAGATGTTGATCCAAGGGCGGCGAAAAAAGCAGAACGACAAGTCGCGATTCTGTTTTCTCTCTCGGTCATTGGAACTTTACTTTTCGTAGGTTCCTATCTTTGGATTCCCGCAACTACTTTTCTCTTTCTTCCGGCAATGGGAAGCACAAATGCTCAACAACTCTTCCTTGGGCTGGGTCTCACCTTGGCAACGCTCTTCATTGGACTTGGAGCAATTCATTGGGCAAAGACTTTGATGCCAGACAATGAAGTCATAGCTGAACGCCATGAGTTTCGTTCGGAAGAAAAAGATCGCCAAGATTTCGTCGACACGGTAAAAACTCAGGCGGCTGCTGCAGGGCTAGGTCGTCGCCCTCTCATCAAGCGCACATTAGGAATAGCCCTTGGCTTAGTAAGCGCCTCACCCCTACTCTTATTGCGAGATCTCGGCCCTCTTCCCAAGAAATCACTTGAGCAAACCAGTTGGGAGAAAGGAACGCGCCTTGTTACGGATCCAGGGAATCTTCCTATCAAAGCTTCGGATTTGGAAGTCGGAGCCGTTGCACAGGTGCTTCCTGAGTTAAAGTCCAACCAAGAGCGCACTCTTAATAACCTTGCTAAGGATGCTGTTCTCCTCATCCGTATCCGCCCTGAAGAGTTTGAACTCTCGCCAGAACGTCTTTCATGGACCCACGAGGGAATTATTGCTTTCTCAAAGATTTGCACACATATGGGTTGTGCAGTTGCTCTCTATGAACAACAAACAAAGCATCTGCTCTGCCCATGTCATCAATCGAAATTTGATGTCCCTCGCGCGGCAAAAGTAATCTTTGGTCCTGCGGCTCGGCCACTTCCACAATTAGCAATTACCGTCGACAGCGATGGTTACTTGATCGCACAAAAACCATTTAGTGAACCAGTAGGACCTAGTTTCTGGGAGCGATCATCATGAGTAGCGCCGAAAAGAGAGCAGGAACAGTCGCTAATTATGTCGATGAACGTACCGGCGCAGCTAAGTGGCTGAAGAAGAATCTCACCAAGGTCTTCCCCGACCATTGGTCATTTATGTTGGGCGAAGTCGCGCTCTACTCTTTTATTATCCTTCTGCTAACAGGCGTTTTTCTGACTTTTTGGTTTGATCCATCTCAGAGAGAAGTTCTCTACCAAGGTGCATATCAGCCGTTAAGTGGCATCAAGATGTCTGCGGCTTATGCATCCACTCTCAATATTTCATTTGATGTTCGTGGTGGACTTTTGATGCGTCAAATTCATCACTGGGCGGCACTGCTTTTCATGGCAGCAATTGTTGCTCACCTCATGCGCGTCTTCTTTACTGGAGCATTTCGTAAGCCTCGCGAATTCAACTGGATCATTGGAATCGGATTACTGACACTAGGAATAGTCGAGGGATTCTTAGGCTACTCACTCCCCGATGACCTACTCTCAGGTACCGGCATTCGCATTGCGGAAGCGATCATCCAGGCTATTCCAGTAGTGGGCTCATATCTTTCATTCTTTGCATTTGGTGGCCCCTTCCCTGGCGAAAGTTTCATTCCTCGGATATTTACCGTTCACGTCTTACTACTGCCAGGAATTTTCTTGGCGCTGATTACCGCACACCTCATGCTCGTCTGGTATCAAAAGCACACTCAATATCCTGGTCCGGGAAGGACTGAAAAGAATGTTGTCGGCTATCCGCTGATGCCCGTTTACATGGCTAAAGCTGGGGGATTCTTCTTCATTGTTTTCGGAGTCACTGCATTCCTTGCCGCCGTCGCTTCTATCAACCCCATCTGGCTCTACGGTCCGTACACCCCGACCCAAATATCTGCTGGCTCCCAGCCCGACTGGTACATGGGATGGCTCGATGGGCTCGTTCGAATGGCGCCGAATTTGGAAAGCCATATTTTCAACCACACAATTTCGTGGAACATCCTCATTCCAGGATTGATTGTTCCCGGAATTCTTTTCACTGGGATGGCGCTCTACCCCTTCATTGAAAGTTGGCTCACAAACGATAAGAGAGAGCATCACCTTCTTGATCGCCCACGCAATGCGCCCAATCGAACTGCCCTCGGCGCCATGTCTTTGGCTTTCATTTTGGTTACTCTACTCAACGGCGGCAATGACCTTATCGCCACGCACTTCGCTCTCTCGATCAATCAGATTACATGGATGAGTCGAATCGGAGTTCTCGTTCTGCCGCCCATCGCATTTGTCGTTACCAAACGACTCTGTCTCTCTCTTCAACGCCACGATCGTGACCTTGTACTTCACGGGCGCGAAACAGGACGTTTGCAATTGTTGCCGCATGGTGAATTCGTCGAAGTTCACGAACCAATCTCAGAGGCGAAAGCGTGGGTTCTTACCCAACACGATCAACCCCCTGCCTTGGAGTTCGTGACAGAGGATGAGGCGGGCGTCAAAGCTCCTCGAGGTGCCCTTAACCGCCTGCGCGCACGGATGAGCGCTGCTACGGTGGAACAAATACCCCGTGTAGAGGGCAACGATCTTAAAGAGATAGAACACCACTAACCACTGACCGAGGTTGGTAGTGGTTATTTCGAGTAGTTCGTTATCGAATTCTCAGCCTTAGCGCCTAGTGCTGGCACTTTGTGCTCGCTACATTTGCCTTATGAAACGCACCCTCGTTGCTCTTGCTCTCCTCGCAGCTTTTCTTACCCCATTCACCTCAACCCACGCGCTCACCAGGGCAAGTAAAACGCCCCTTTCTGGCGGACTCTGCGCCAAACTCAACGACATATCCAAGACTGGAAGCGTTTCACTGTCATGTCGAAAAGTTGGCAAAAAACTCATCTGGCAAAAAGTTGCAGCAAAAGTCATCCCTCCTTCAGCAACCCAGACCCCATCCCAGACCCCATCCCAGACTGGGAGCGCCTCTCCTACGGCATCGGCGAGCACGAACTCTGCCTTATCCGCGCAAAGTTCTTACGAAATCAATGCCAACGCAAAGGCTTTCTCATTCTCTTTTGCTTATGCGGTCTCGGGAGAGAAGTCGTTACGAATTGGTACTGAACCCACCCTCTACATTCCAGTTGGAAAACCAGTCCTAGTTACCCTCGCTTCAATTGATACCCCACATGGATTCTGGATACCAGGCCTTGGTATAGATAAAGAAGCCTCACCTGATTCAAAAACACACATAACAATCGCGGCGGATAAGATCGGCAAATTTCCTGGCTCGTGCAACATTCAATGCGGCCGGGGCCACGGCGGGATGGTCTTTACCGTTGATGTAGTTTCTGAATCCGATTACCTAAAAATCATCGGGGCGCTTAAGGCGAGTTAGTGGGAGGAAGTTTCCGGCTTCTCATACTCAGTTACAAAGCCAATCACGCTGACCAACAGCGCTCCGACTCCGATCAGCGTTAACCACCAGCCGACAATCAAACCAAGACCAGCGGCCATCATCGACAGCGCCACTGGAAGCGGCCACCAAGAATGAGGACTGAAAAAACCGAGATCCCCTGCAGAATCTGCGATTTCTCCTTCCGTATTATCTTCGGGTAATACCCCACCTTGATTTTTCATGGAGTACCAGAGGTAGAAACCAATGAGACCTGCGAGTCCCCCACTTAATCCCAGAGCAATGACACCCAAATGTTCGCCACCTAATTGCCAATAGATTATTGACATGAGGAAATAAAAAACCGTCAAACCTAGAAAGAGTCGCAATGAGGCCTTCATCTAGCTAATGCCCCTCTGTCTTTATGTGCGGATGATGTAAATCAAATGCGGGACGCTCGCTACGTATCCGCGGCATTGAAAGGAAGTTATGGCGTGGAGGAGGACAAGAAGTTGCCCACTCTAGTGAGGCTCCGTACCCCCACGGGTCATCGACTCCTACCATCGGAGACTTGGTAGTAATCCAAATGTTGATGAAGTACGGGATTAGAGATGCGGCCAATAAGACTGCACCCGCGGTGGAAACTTGGTTCATAAAGGTGAACCCGTCCCCCGGTAGGTAATCGGCGTAGCGTCGTGGGAATCCCTTAATTCCCAACCAATGCTGGATGAGGAAGGTGAGATGGAAACCGAAGAAAGTCATCCAGAAATGGATCTTTCCCAGTCGCTCGTTGAGCATCTTGCCGGTCATCTTTGGCCACCAGAAATAGAATCCTGCATACATAGCGAAAACAACTGTTCCAAAGAGAACATAATGAAAATGTGCAACCACGAAATATGAGGCCGAGACGGCAAAATCAAGCGGTGGCGAAGCGAGAATAATTCCTGTCAGTCCTCCGAAAAGGAATGTGATCAGGAAGCCCATCGTCCACAACATTGGGGTTTCGAATGTAATGGAACCGCGCCACATGGTGCCTATCCAGTTAAAAAACTTCACTCCGGTTGGAACTCCAATAAGGAAAGTCATAAAGGAGAAAAATGGCAAGAGCACTTGACCTGTAGCAAAAAGGTGATGCGCCCATACGGAAACAGAGAGCGCGGCGATCGCAACAGTGGCGGCGATGAGCCCCTTGTATCCGAAGATCGGCTTGCGACTGAAGACTGGAAGAATCTCACTGGCAATTCCGAAAAATGGAAGAGCCAAGATGTAAACCTCAGGGTGACCAAAGAACCAAAAGAGATGCTGCCAAAGCATCGCTCCGCCGTTGGCTGGATCAAAAATATGGGAACCGAAAAGTCGATCAGATTCGAGTCCAAGGAATGCTGCTGCCAATGGAGGGAAAGCAAGAAGAACCAGAATAGATGTCAGCAAAATATTCCAACTAAAAATTGACATCCTAAACATCGTCATACCTGGGGCGCGCATTGTAAATATCGTCGTTAGAAAGTTAACACCGCTCAGAATTGTTCCCACGCCGCCAAGGGCAAGACCAACTACCCAAAGATCTCCACCAATTCCAGGCGAAAATTGCGAATTAGCAAGCGGAGCGTAGGCAGTCCAACCGAACGATGCGGCCCCACCGGGACTTAAGAAACCTGCAAAGGCCATCGTTCCGCCGAAAAGGTAGAGCCAGTAAGAAAGCATGTTGAGACGCGGAAAAGCCACATCTGCCGCGCCAATTTGCAGAGGCATGATGACGTTTGCAAATCCAACGAAAAGAGGCGTTGCAAACATCAACAACATAATCGTTCCGTGCATCGTGAAAATTTGGTTGTACTGCTCGTTGCTCCAGAACTGTAGGCCGGGAGCGGTGAGTTCGGCTCTCAAAAAGAGAGCCAAAATTCCACCAATCATGAACCACGTGAACGAGGTGATCAGGTACATGTAGCCGATCGTCTTATGATCGGTCGAGGTAATCCATTTCACGAAGAGGCGACCCTTAGATGGAGCAGGTCGAGTAGATGGCGCAGCGATCCGAGGTGGATTGACCAAAGTTGTCATGATTGAGCCGCCTTCAACGAGTTGATGTAATCAGTGTATTGCGAAGGTGTAACCACTCTTACCGTAAAAAGCATTCTGGAATGATCCCGTCCGCAGAGTATGTTGCAACGACCTGGATAATCACCTAATTTATTTGCCGTAAATTCAAGATGATTCGTCACACCGGGCAAATTTTGAAGTTGAATCATGAAAGCTGGGATCCAAAAGCCGTGCACGACGTCGCTGGATTTCAACGTGAATGCAACACGTTCTCCCTGAGGCATGTATAGAACCGGCGGATTTTGTGGCGTACCTGTGATGGTCGCCTTCTCGCCTGCTTCGGGATAAGAAAATTGCCATGACCATTGCATAGCGTTTACGGAAATATTATGCATAACCTTTGATGGGGTCTTGCTTGTGATGCGAGATTGATCGCGAGCGGTGTACGCAAATAAAACTGCAACGATAATGAAAGGGATGATCGTATAGGCCACTTCAATCGGAATGTGATACTGGGTTTGCTTAGGAAACTCATCATTTTTCTTTCGATGAAAAAATGAACTCCATAAAATGAGTCCCGCAGTAAAAACCCCGACCACTCCCGCCGTAATCCATGCCCCTTGCCAAAGAGGTAGCGACGTGTCATTCACGCTCGAGAGACCCTTGGTGTAGCCAAGGCCGGAGACCGAAGAACAACCAGTAAGGAAGAAAATTAACGGAACTCCGATGGCCAAGGAGCGCACTAGGGTAGGTTTTCGGTGGCGAGGCTTCGAAGACATGGGCTCAAGGATAGTGGGACGCTTACCTCCTGATTGCATCTGAGGTCCGCAAGAGAAAGGTGGCTCAAAATTGGTTCGGAACTTCCTTTCTGAATCCCCACTGGCCGCCTCTGCCAGAGATGTACTTCTGGATGCTTTTGATCAAGGCTGGCATGACCCCCTCAAACTCTCCCAGGGCGCAAGCAAAGCGAGGACCTTGTATCAAGAATGCCTTGAATCAATCTCGGCGCGACTGGGTACCCGTCCTGACGAACTTGAATTCATTGGCGAACCGTCTTTTGGGCATTTTTTAGCGATTCAAGGCTTACGCACCCCTAATAGTCGAATCTTCTACTCCAGCGTTGATAAAAAAGAGGTCCAGGCCCTGACGCGTGCAGGCGCACACGCGATCCAACTTCCAGTAACCAGCGAAGGGTTCGTCATTGATAAGAAGTTAGATCAAGCCAGCGGAGAAGATCTCTTTGCACTTCAAGGCGCTAATGGGGAGACCGGGGTTGTCCAAAATCTTGAATCATTGTCAGAACGATTCTTGTCGCACGCCCCCCATGGGCGAATAATTCTGGATTTCATTGCGGTGGGGATCCATATTCCTCTGCCCTCCCGATGGGATAGCGCACTCTTTGATTCTCGTTCGTGGGGCGGGCCTCAAGGACTTGGGGTGATGGCAATTAAAGATGGATCGCCATGGCGCTACCCACTCCCCCATGTCAATTCTTTCCGTGCGCCACATTCTTTCTCTTTACCGCTATTGCTAGCCAGTGCAGTGGCTCTCGACGCATGGGAGAACCAAGAAGAGAAATTTCGTTCCTTGTCACGGCGGCTGCGAGGTGGAATTTCCTCGATTTCTCACTGCGATATTGCAGGCGACCTCGATCGCTCTTTGCCACATATCAACTCTGTCTCATTTCTCTATGTAGAAGGCGAAGAGCTATTGCGAACCTTGGAAAAACGCGGCTTCCTGGTGGATTCGGGTTCGGCTTGCACGGCCGAAGATCTACAACCAAGCCACGTTCTTGCTGCAATGGGTCTGCTAACTCACGGAAATATACGAATCACCCTTCATCCTGGGACGACGGAAGATGATATTGATGAATTACTTGCCGCTATACATCTCAGTGTTGCCGAACTCCGAGAATGAAGGAAACTATCGATTGCCGCGGTATGCGGTGCCCATTACCAATAATTGCATGCGCAAAGAAAATTATAGAGATGCAGGATGGAGCATCATTTATTCTCCTTGCAGATGACCCAGCCGCAGCGGTCGATTTACAAGCCTGGTCTCGCATGACTGGACATCATTGCGCGCCTCAAGGTGATGGAGCTTGGATGATAGAGAAAAGAATTAAAGACTAAAACCAAATTTTGGAAGATGCGCAGCGATCTCGCTCGAAGCGATTTCACCGTAGGCGATCTCCATGCGATCGAGGAATTCATCTCTCGTGAATCTGTACTCCTGGGTGCCTTTGGTCTCAATGACATACGTTGCCAACATCGCACCGAGTTGAGCACACCTTTCGTGCCCTAAACCGGCCGCCAAGCCTGCAATAAATCCTGATCTAAAGGAATCTCCCACTCCCGTGGGATCCATACGAGATTTCTCTTGAGGAACGCCAATCTTGATTGCTGGCTTTCCTTTCTCTTCAACGATTGCTCCTTGAGATCCCAAGGTCACAATACGTACGCCCACTCGATCCAGCACCTCTTGGTCACTCCAGCCAGTTTTTTGGCATGCAAGTGCAAATTCATATTCATTAAGAAATAAGTAGGCAGCGCCCTCAATGAGTTGTCTAATTTCATCCCCATCTAACCTCGCCATTTGTTGAGAAGGATCGGCCGCAAAAGGTATGCCTTCAGATCTTGCTACTTCAGAATGCCTCAGCATTGCCGCCGGGTCATCCGGCGATATAACGAGCAGATCTAAATCTCCTACCAATTCAATGATCGGTTTAAGTTCAATATCGCGAGCTTCACTCATCGCGCCAGGGAAAAAGGATGCGATTTGATTTAATTCTGTGTCTGTCGTGACCATATACAGAGCCGTGTGTTGCGTCTGCGAAACAAGCACGTGAGATGTGATTACACCATGTCTACTTAGCCAGGCTTCATAATCTGCCCAATCCTGGCCTACAGCGGCAATCAAAATCGGATTTAATCCAAGCACGCCCATTCCAAAAGCAATATTTGCAGCGCACCCGCCGCGTCGAACATCTAACCCATCTACAAGAAAAGAAAGAGATATTTTTTCTAAGGACCCCGCGACCAATGAGTCGGTGAACTTACCTGGAAAGGTCATCAAATGGTCCCTACCTACGGACCCCGCGACCCCAACCTTCATGCTCTTCCCGAGTGATCGAAGAAGAAGTCTCGATGATTACTCGACCTCGTAGGTGAATACATGAATACATTGAAAAAAGAATTAATGGAACGAATCTCCGCATGCGCAAGAGCCAGATGCGTTTGGATTATCGATCGTAAAACCTTGTTTCTCAATCGTGTCAACGAAGTCGATCGTTGCTCCCGCCAAATATGGATCGCTCATTTTGTCGATAATAACTTTGACAGAGCCAAATTCACGAGTGACATCACCGTCAAGGGCGCGGTCATCAAAGTAGAGCTGGTAGCGAAGTCCCGAGCACCCTCCTGGTTGCACCGCTACCCGCAATGCTAGATCGTCTCGACCCTCTTGTGACAAAAGTGCGGCGACTTTAACGGATGCGGCATCTGTCAGCGTGATTGTGCTAACCGGTGCAGTGGTCTCTGTTTCCATGAGCGTCTCTCCCTTGTACGTTTATACTTTTAAGAACCATCCCAAACCTCTCGATATTCCTTCTGAGGCACCTGGTCCATATCGTGGACTCAGAGTTCGAGGTATTCGCTCAGGATCAGATTGCAGGGAGAGCCTACTCGCACGAAAGCCTAGAAATGGACACAATGTCCTCATGGCACTGACAGATCTCCTACTTTTGGGAAGAGGCGCGGACCTTTCAAGTGAGAGAGGTGTTTCGTGCACGGGTGAATTGCCCCCTGCCAGCGACCCCGACCTCATCGATCGAGCAAAGGCCGCCCGGAGCGCTCTGGGTGATCGCGCCCTCATCCTCGGTCACCATTATCAACGTGATGAAGTCATCGCATTCGCCGATATCACGGGAGATTCATTCAAACTCGCCCAGTCTGCGGCGGCACAATCTGATGCTGAATTTATCTTTTTTTGTGGAGTTCACTTTATGGCCGAAAGTGCCGACATTCTTACTGGCCCACAGCAAAAAGTAATTTTGCCCGACCTCGCAGCAGGTTGCTCGATGGCAGATATGGCGACGCAATCTCAAGTAGATGATTGTTGGAAATCTTTGGAAAAATTGGGCATTGCGACAAAGACAATTCCTGTGACCTATATGAATTCATCAGCGGCCATTAAAAGCTTTACAGGAAAAAATGGGGGCACCATCTGCACCTCATCAAATGCAAAGCGTGCTATGGAATGGGCATTCACTCAGGGAGAGAAAATTCTCTTCTTGCCTGATCAACACCTGGGAAGAAATACGGCGGTACTTTCACTTGGACTCTCACTTGAGGATTGCGTCCTGTGGAATCCATGGAAACCTATGGGGGGCCTCACGGAATCTGAATTGATCAAGGCCAAAGTAATTCTCTGGCGTGGTCATTGCTCAGTTCATGGACGCTTCAGCGTCGAATCTGTCAACGATGTCCGTGGTCGCATTCCTGATGTAAAGATTCTTGTACACCCTGAGTGTCAACATGAAGTTGTTTCTATATCTGACCAAGTGGGCTCCACCGAGACGATAATCAAAATAATCGATGCCTCCCCCAGCGGATCAGCCTGGGCTATCGGAACAGAACTCAATTTGGTTTCCCGGTTAGCAAAAAAACACCCAGACAAGAGAATTGTTTTTCTAGATAAAACCGTGTGCTACTGCTCCACAATGAACCGCATTGATCTACCCCACTTAGTCTGGGCGATGGAATCTATTGCCAGCGGGCACATGGTCAATCAAATCCATGTTTCCCCCGATGTCGCTGCATTCTCCAAATTAGCATTGGAACGAATGCTGGCTCTTCCTTGATTCTCATGCGTTATAGTCACGACTTATGAGCGAAGAGAATCTGGATAAAAAGGGCCGCGCCACTCCTAAGAGGAAAGACGCCGAAGCCAAGCGAGTTGTGAATTCATTGGCACCGGCCACCAACAAAGCTGAACGAGCAAAACAAAAGGAAATGGTCCGACAACAACGCCTTTCAGCACGTGCTGCTTACATGCGCGGCGAGGAAAGCGCGATGCCCGCTCGTGATCGGGGGCCAGCACGTAGATTTGTTCGCGACCTGGTAGATGGTCGACGTTCGGTTGGAGAGTATTTCCTTCCTCTCTTGCTGCTCGTCCTCTTAGTTTCTCGCATAAGCGCACTTCAAGCCATCGCAGTTCTATTGATGTATTTCATCATGCTCACGGCCATTGTTGATTGGTTCGTACTAAAGCGCAAAGTCAAACAAGAAGTTGCAGCGAAATTCCCGGAGGCAAGCACGAAAGGTTTGGCCATGTATGCATGGTCAAGGTCTACTCAACTTCGGCGACTCCGAGCGCCCAAGCCGATGGTCTCACCTTCCAAAAAAGGAAAATAAAGCCCTTTACTTACTCGGTTTATGCTCGAGGATTAGGGCTTATATTCTGAGCAGGATCCGTTTCAGGTAATTTGCCGAGAACTTTGTCGATAGCCCTTAACGTCGTGGCTGAAAGTACAACTCCTGAGGCCTTCACATTCTCCTTTACTTGCGAAGGTCTGGTCGCTCCGATAATTGCAGACGAAACATTCTTATTCTGCAAAACCCATGCCACTGCGAGTTGAGCCATCGAAAGTCCGACTTCCTCGGCTATTGGTTTGAGATTTTGTACCGCAGTCAGGACTTCATCTCGCAACCAGCGAGAGATCATCTCTGCACCGTTCTTCTTATCAGTTGCTCGCGAACCGGCTGGCACTTTCTTTCCTGGCCTGTATTTTCCAGTCAGAACTCCTTGGGCAATGGGAGACCAAACAATTTGTCCAATACCTTCGGCCTGCGACATTGGGACGATCTCTTGCTCAATGACGCGCCATAGCATGGAGTACTGGGGTTGATTCGATACAAATCTGTTATATCCAAATGCATCTTGGATTTTTAGTGCATTTTCAATTTCACTGGTACGCCATTCTGATGTACCTATGTACATCACCTTGCCTTGACGAATGAGATCATTAAAGGCGCTTAAAGTTTCTTCCAGAGGCGTTTCGTAATCAAAACGGTGGGCTTGATAAAGATCGATATGATCGGTGCGCAACCGCTTCAACGATGCGTGGCAGGATTCCATAATGTGTTTACGAGATAATCCACGATCATTTTTTCCTGAACCCGTTGGCCAATAGACTTTTGTGAACAGCTCGTAAGATTCACGACGTGTATTTTTAAGTGCTTTGCCTAACACACTCTCGGCTCGAGTCGCGGCATACACGTCTGCAGTGTCAAATGTCGTGATGCCCACATCAAGGGCGGTCTTCACGCAGGCAATCGCGGCATCTTCTTCCACCTGCGAGCCATGCGTGATCCAATTGCCATAGGAAATCTCTGAGACATACATTCCTGAACCGCCAAGGCGACGAAACTCCATGACAACCACTCCTTCTCTAGCGAACGCTTAAGGCTAACACTGCTGGGGCGATGTCAAAAAGCGTGGGACATTGATTATCCATCGCCGATGTGGTTTTCTTCACCTACAACTTAATATGTCTTTGATCAGGGGAAGTCCGGTGAAAGTCCGGCGCTGACCCGCAACCGTAAAGCAGCGACATACTGCTAAGTCGGATTACCTGCCCAAAGGCTCGAAATCGACACCACCCGCCGAGGTCTGCGGGGCGAAAGTCCAAACAGAAGTGTTTGCGCCAATGGTTAAGTCGTTCGAGAACTATCGAGCGGCTTTTTTTATTGGGTATTCCGACGGATGGTCCGCCCTGTGAGACTCCCTCACGAGAGAGACTCATCAGTTGAAAAAAACACGAACAGCGCTTCTTCTTTTACTTTCCTTAATACTTACAAGTATTCCTATCTCGCCAGCACACGCTGCAGATAAGGGTTATCGCTACTGGGGGTATTTCCAAGCCGCCCCCAACGCAAAATCCTGGGCCATGGCCATGACTGGACCCACCGTAAACATTCCCGATGGGTCGATGGAAGGTTGGGCGTTCACCTTTAGTAGCGACAGCGTTCCGAATGCAGCGACGCCTCGGATTGCTCCGGATTTCGCGCGCATCTGCGGAGCCACACGCTCCATCGCAGGTAAAAAACGCGTCGGGATCACCGTTGATTTCGGTAGTGCATTTATCAAACCAAAGGGCGAGACGCTTCCACGTTCCTTTTCAAAATGCGTAGTCATCGAAAAGACTGCCTTAGGAATAGATGTCCTTGGGAAAGTTGTGAAATTACGAGCCGACGCCTCCGGACTCATATGCGGAATCAATTCGTATCCTGCAAAAGAATGTGGCGCGCAAATTAACACTCCTAACGCACTTCTTAACAAGTAGTTTCATGGCCAATCGCACGCTACACCCACTTGCGTGGTGGAGTTGGGCTGGTTCTTTAGCGATCGCTATCGCTAAATCCAATTCACTCATACTCGCAGTCTCCGTCGTGGGTGTAGTAGCGGTTGTTGTTGTTAAGAAATCCGAGCGTGCACCTTGGGCGAATAGTTTTCGTTGGGCCCTCACCATGGGACTTTGGATAATCGTGATAAGGATCTTCATTGGAATCACGATCGGCGTACCGACCTACGGAAGAACCCTCTTTGTCCTTCCAATTGTTGCCCTCCCATCATGGATGGCAGGTGTTCGCATAGGCGGAGTTGTTACTCTTGAAAGACTTTCCGCCACGGCACATGAAGGTTTTATGTTGGCTGCCATCATTGCGCTTTTAGGTGCTGCATCTTCACTTTCAAGTCCGCATCGACTTCTTCGATCACTTCCCGTGATGGTTTACGAATTTGGAGTCGCGGTCGTCATCGCCACTTCGGTGCTACCCCAAATCGTCATAAGCGCAGGCAGAATACGTCAGGCTCAAACTCTTCGAGGGCAGTCGTCGAAGAGTTTACGACGCTTTGCACTGCCTCTTCTTGAAGATTCATTGTCTCGATCTTTGGACCTTGCAGCGGCAATGGATTCTCGAGGATATGGATTTAGCCGAAAACGTTCACGATATAGACCAAGTATTTGGTCGTATCGCGAATTTTCTCTCATGCTTCCTTCATTGGCTGCCATTATCATTCCTGCATTCGCGTTCTTCGTTGCGATCGCTGCGCTCTTCCTTGCTCCAGGTCGGGACAATCAATGATTGTTTTCTCGCACGTGTCACTCATCTACCCGAACTCTCTCAAGACTGTTCTTGAAGATCTCTCATTCACCGTCGATGAGGGAGAGTTTGTCTTAGTGATGGGGTCGACGGGGTCTGGAAAGTCATCTCTACTGCGCTTAATTAATGGTCTTGTCCCTCATCACACGGGAGGAATTCTTGCCGGAGATATTGTTGTAAATGGGCTTTCGACTCGAGAAGTAAAGCCGGGCGGTCTATCTCATCTCATTGGCATTGTCGGACAGAACCCACTCAATGGATTTGTTGCAGATAAAGTGGAAGAAGAGATTGCCTTTGGAATGGAAACCCTCAACGTTGCGCCTGATGTAATGCGAAAACGAGTTGAGGAAGTACTTGATCTTTTAAGTTTAACCAATCTTCGAGATCGGTCCATTGCCACTTTAAGCGGAGGCGAACAACAAAGGGTTGCCATTGGAAGTGCTTTAGTTATGCATCCAAAAGTTCTTGTCCTAGACGAGCCAACAAGCGCACTCGACCCTATTGCCGCCGAAGAAGTGCTCTCGATACTTCATCGCCTTGTGCATGATCTTGGACTTACCGTCATTATTTCAGAGCATCGACTAGAACGCGTCATTCAATTCGTTGACAGGATTATCGATATCGCCGGCGATGGAGTCGCAACAATTGGCTCCCCTCAAGAGATTCTCAAAAACTCAATCACTGCGCCTCCCATAGTGCAACTATCACGAGCGCTAGAAATGCCTGAGGTCAGTTTAACTGTGCGGGAAATGCGAAGAGCAACTCAAGATTTTCGTGAATCATTTACCTTCAATCTACATGCCAGCGCACCACGCAACGAGTCGCCAGAAGTCATTTCAATTTCAAAATTGACCTCCGCCTTTGGTAACAAAATTGCCCTGCGAGATATCTCACTAAAAGTTCATGCAGGAGAAATCATCGCAGTCATGGGACGAAATGGTGCCGGAAAAAGCACTTTGCTTCGCTCTATTGCAGGCGTTTTACGGCCACAATCTGGCGAAATTCGTGTCTGTGGACAAGAACCTTCAAAACTCAAAGGCGCGTCTCGTATTTCATCAGTCGGATACATTCCGCAAGAACCGAGTGATTTGCTTTACGGGCAAAGCGTTGGGGGCGAATGCTTGCAAGCGGACAAGGACAATAAAGTGCCCCCTGGTACAACTAGTGGAATTCTTGCAAATCTTCTGCCCAACATTTCTTCCAACGTCCACCCTCGTGATCTCTCAGAAGGTCAGCGATTAGGACTTGCGATAAGTGTTGTACTTTCGGCTGATCCAAAGATTCTCATTCTCGACGAACCGACTCGCGGCCTTGATTACTCCGCAAAAGCTTCTCTCATTATTTTGTTACGAAGACTGGCAGGAGAAGGTCGCACCATAATCATCGCAAGTCACGACGTAGAACTCGTTGCAGAGGTTGGAGAGAGAGTTCTTTTCATAGCTGACGGTGAGATTGTCGCTGACGGATCTACCGTTGAGGTACTTCTCTCATCTCCAGCATTCGCTCCGCAAGTTGCAAAGATCATGGCTCCTCTACCTTGGCTTACGGTTAACGATGTTCTACGAGTAAAGAACTAGCCCATGGCTAACACCGCCGATATTTATAGATTTCGAAAACGCTCCGTTGTTACTTTGACCATCGCATCCCTCTTAAGTGCACTTGGATTTCTTTGGCCTTTCTTTCTAAATGCGCATTCACACCTTCACGGGCTCAACAACAATCTCTTCTATTGGATTGCCATCCCGATTGCTCTCACCATTCTTATCGTCGAAATCAGCAATGAGCGCCTAGACGCAAAATCCGTGGCCCTGCTGGGAGTCCTGACCGCTCTTACAGCCGCGTTGCGTCCAGTGGGAGCCGGTGCGGTAGGAATTGAACCGATGTGGTTCATACTGATTTTGGCAGCTCGCGTTTTTGGGCCAGCATTTGGATTTGTTTTAGGTATCCTCGCTCTCTTCCTCTCCGCCTTTCTCACCGGCGGATTTGGTCCATGGCTCGCCTATCAAATGTTCGCAGCAGGGTGGATCGGACTCGGCGCTGGTTTACTTCCTCAGAGATTAGGAGCGATGAGATTACGAGGCAAAGTGGAAATAGGAATTCTTTTTCTATATGGAATTTTTGCTTCCTTGCTTTTCGGTCTACTCATGGATCTCCAATTCTGGCCATGGGCAATAGGCAGTCAAACTCAGCTTTCCTACCTGCCTGGAGCCAGCGTTCAAGAAAATCTGCACAGATTCATTATCTTTCATTTTGCATCTTCAATGGCGTGGGATGTTCCACGCGCGGTGTTTACATCCGTTCTCGTTCTTGTGGCTGGACCGGCTGTTCTATTTGCTCTTCGCAGAACTCAGCGCAAAGCGGCCTTTCTCTCTCCTATTGAATTTACTGAGCATAGAAAATTGCGTACAGATTTTACTAACGCACGTGAGAAGGAACAAAAGGCAGTTTAACGATTTCTATGGGGCTATCTGTCCCACGTACATCGACTCTAAGTTGATCACCAACTTTGTATTCTGGGGAAATCAGGGCAAGGGCAACTCCGATTTTCAAAGTAGGAGAAAATGTTCCGCTTGTTACTTCCCCGACAGCGACTCCTTCAGAATTTTTCACAATCATGTGTGCACGTGGAATTCCACGGCTAAGAAACTTAATTCCCTGCAATTTTCTCTTCGGTGACCCCGCCCTTTGTTCTCGTAGTACACCTGCACCTGTGAAATCTTCTTTGTTCCAACCAACCGCCCAATTCGCACTTGCCTCGACTGGAGTAATGTCGAGTGAAAGTTCATGACCATGGAGCGGATAACCCATTTCAGTCCGCAAGGTATCTCGTGCACCTAACCCACACACGGCGCCATCGAAAGGTGCAATAGCGGCGACAAGTGCCGTCCACACTTTGTCGGCGTCCGACCATGAAGGCAAGATTTCAAATCCGGCCTCACCTGTGTAGCCAGTTCTGCACAAGATGACCGAGGCGCCTGCAATAACTACATGAGCGAAACTCATATAGTCAAGGGAGGTGAAGACTCCCAGAGATTCCAGGGCGGCCCTCGATTGCGGACCTTGAATCGCTATCACGCCAAACTTCTCGTGCAAGTTTTCAATCTCTATGCCTTCGTGTGACATTTGGAGAAGTGCTGAAACCACATCCGAAGTGTTCGATGCATTCGGCACAAGAAAGAAATCTTCATCTGAGTTTCTGTAAACAATCAAATCATCAATAACGCCACCGGTGACATTGCATATCATCGTGTATTGGGCTTCTCCATCTGAAATGCGATTAAGGTCATTGGTGAATGCGCGATTGAGAAAATCGAGCGCTCCTCGACCTCGAACCGATGCTTTACCTAAATGAGAGACATCAAAGAGTCCTACTCTCTCTCGCACCGCAGTGTGTTCTGCGATGGTGCCCGTTGCTGGGTAGTCGATAGGCATGAGCCAGCCACCAAAATCGGCCATTTTGGCGCTACGGTCAAGGTGTTGTTGATGCAAAGGAGAGAGTTTCATGTCCTCAATCTATCGCCTAGGCTTGACGTAGAGGAGTGAGAAACGGAGTCTTCGTGCCAACAGTTAAATTGTCCGATACTGCTGTCAATGACGCAGTCCTTGTTGTAGGTCTTGCAAAAAAAGATGGGAGATCCTTCTCCCTTGTCATTGAGTCTGGTGACATCACTCTCGATACAAAATCGTTGCTGTCTGCTTTGAAAGATATGGCAGCGACAGGAAATCCCGATGAAGTGATAAAACTTCCGGGAAACTCGGTTCGCTTGCTCGTTTTCACCGGCTTAGGAAAGAAGAAGGCAACTTACTCGCATGAGACGCTTCGCCGAGCAGCCGGCGCGGCATCACGATCTTTACATGGAAACATTTCGGCCACTTTTTCACTTCCGACTCCGGACCTGGATTCAGTCGGCGCAGTCGCTGAGGGGGCCGCGTTGGGTGCGTATTCATTTGTAACTTTTATGGGCTCTACCAAGAGTGATCACTCTAAGCCAATTTCAAAAATCACTGTCCATACCTCCTTCGCCAAGACGAAGGGCGCCAAGGCGATTGCAAAACGTTCCGAGGTGATAGCCACTTTTAGCCACTTGGTTCGAGATCTCGTTAATACACCGCCGAGCCATCTCAACCCCATTTCATTCGTTGAAATTATAAAAAAAGAAATTGCCGGTGCAGGTGGATCTAAATCAGGACTCAAAGTTTCAGTACTAGATGAAAAACAATTAAGAGCACAAGGTTATGGCGGGATTACGGGAGTCGGACAAGGTTCGGCTAATCCCCCGCGTCTTTTACATATTTCATACTCCCCCGCGAATCCAAAGGGCTCCTATGCTTTGGTGGGAAAGGGAATCACCTTTGACTCAGGCGGCCTCAATTTAAAGCCTGGTCTTGGAATGCAAGCCATGAAATCAGATATGGGTGGTGCTGCTGCAATCTGCGCTGTAACTCTCGCTATTGCGACACTAAAACTGCCGGTCGGTATCGAAGCCTGGGCTCCACTTGCCGAAAATATGGTTAGCGATACAGCCACGCGTCCCGGTGACATCGTGACAATTTATGGGGGAAAAACTGTTGAGGTTCTCAACCCCGATGCAGAGGGCCGTCTTGTTTTGGCGGACGCACTGGTAAGGGCGGTCGAAGTCGGACATGCTGGAAAACCACTCCATGGAATCATTGATGTAGCAACGCTCACAGGTGCGCAAGGTATTGCACTGGGTACCCGTACCAGTGCGGTCATGACCAATGACGATGAATTCCGCCAACTCTTTCTCTCTGCCGCCGACCAATCAGGCGAATCCTTTTGGCCCATGCCTTTACCGCAAGAATTGAGGCCATCGCTGGACTCGCCAGTCGCTGATTTAGCTAATATCGGTGAGAGGTTAGGTGGAATGTTGGTCGCAGGGCTCTTTTTGAGGGAGTTCGTCCCCGAAGGTCTTCCATGGCTTCACCTTGATATCGCGAGCCCCGCTTATAACGAAGGCGCTGCTCATGGGTATACAAGCGTCGGAGGCACAGGCGTTTCCTTGCGTTCCATCCTCACATTTGTCGAATCCCTCACGTAAGGGCGGGTCGAGAGGTCGCCCGAAGGCTGGCAAGATAGGCACTTAGGTTTTTTTACTGACCGTCATTGTGGCGGTGGAGATGTTCTGGGCGAAGGGTTCATTGTGGCTGAATTTGATCTGGTAGTTCTCGGTGGTGGAAGTGGCGGTTACGCTTGTGCGCTTCGCGCCGCGCAACTCGGGCTTTCAGTTGTACTCATTGAAGCCGACAAGTTGGGCGGGACCTGTTTACATCGAGGATGCATCCCAACCAAGGCGCTGTTGCACGCAGGAGAAATTGCAGACAACACTCGAGATGCAGCCCACTACGGAGTCATTGCTCAATTCGGCTCGATTGATATGAATGGGGTCAATTCTTACAAAGATGGCGTTATCAATCGTTTGCATAAGGGGCTACAGGGTTTAGTGAAATCCAGAAATATTACTTTTGTCCAAGGACACGGACGGTTAATTTCAAAGAACACCGTAGAAGTAAATAGCGAAAAGTACACGGGCAAGAATGTTGTCTTAGCGACTGGATCGTACGCGCGTTCCCTTCCTGGACTCGAAATTGATGGAGTTCGCATTATTACCAGTGATCACGCTTTAACTCTCGACTACGTTCCGGCTCGGGTGATTGTTTTAGGCGGAGGAGTCATCGGCTCTGAGTTCGCATCAGTGTGGAAATCATTTGGTGCCGATGTCCGCATTATTGAAGCGCTTCCTCATTTAATCGCGTTGGAGGATGAAAGTTCAAGCAAACAATTAGAACGGGCATATAGGAAGCGCGGCATCAACTTTGAATTGGGCGTGCGTTTTGCTCATGCGTCGGTATCTGATTCTGGAGTGAAAGTTACTCTCGAAGACGGCAAAGAATTCGAAGCGGATCTACTCTTGGTTGCAGTTGGACGCGGCCCCGTCTCATCCAATCTTGGTTATGAAGAACAAGGAATCGCGATGGAGCGCGGATACGTCACGGTTGATAACAAATGTCGAACCTCCGTTCAAGGTATTTGGGCAGTTGGGGATCTCGCTCCCACCTTGCAACTCGCTCATGTTGGTTTCGGTGAAGGAATCATGGTTGCCGAAGAAATCGCAGGGCTAAATCCTCGCCCCATTAACTATGACGGGGTTCCTCGAGTCACGTACTCGGATCCGGAAGTCGCCTCAGTCGGCCTAACTACTGCTCAAGCAAAGGCGCGAGGGCATGATGTTGTTGAATTGAATTACGACTTGGCAGGTAACGGAAAAGCTCAAATTCTTGGCACCTCTGGTTCCATCAAACTGGTCTCACAAAAAAACGGACCTGTGCTTGGTATTCATATGGTAGGTGCGCGCGTTGGCGAACTTCTCGCCGAAGCACAATTGATATTTAATTGGGAAGCCAGCGCCGACGATGTCGCTCCTTTGATTCATGCTCATCCAACGCTCTCAGAGGCAATGGGTGAGGCGCACATGGCGCTGGCTGGTAAGCCACTTCATGCGCACGGCTAATGGGACCCAGCAAAGAATGAAAAGGAAAGATTTCTATAGTCCGTCATTCACGACAAGAGGAGATAGTCGATGACATTTTCAGTAACGATGCCCGCTCTCGGCGAGAGCGTCAGCGAAGGCACTGTCACCAGATGGCTTAAAGCCGAGGGTGATTCCGTGGCGGTCGATGAAGCGCTCCTTGAAGTTTCCACGGACAAGGTGGATACAGAAATTCCATCTCCCGTCGCCGGCATAGTAAGCAAAATTATTGTGGGAGTAGATCAAACAGTTCCCGTGGGAGCCGAATTAGCGATCATCACGGAAAGTGCCGATTCCAGCGCCTCAACTCCAGCACCGGCGGTTGCCCCCGTCGCAGCCCCAGTTATTTCGCCAGTTATTTCGCCAGTTATTTCGCCCGCTATCTCTACAAGCGGCACTGTGATTTCCATGCCAGCACTCGGCGAAAGCGTGAGTGAGGGAACAGTGACGCGTTGGCTAAAAAATGTAGGCGATCAAGTCGAAGTCGATGAAGCGCTCCTTGAAGTATCCACGGATAAAGTTGACACAGAAATTCCTTCACCGGTTTCCGGCACATTGCTCGCGATCGATGTTCCTGTAGACACGACTGTTCCTGTGGGCGCGCGACTTGCATTGATTGGCGTCGCGGGGGCAAATCCTGTAGCCGCTGCTCTAATTGCCCCTCCTGTGGTTGCAGAAGCAGTTGCTCCATCACTTGTCGCTCCACCGGGAGCAGCACCTGCCACTTCACCGGTCGCCGTTACCTCAACGCCGCACGTTGCCGACGTTGACGCATACGTAACACCGTTAGTTCGTAAATTAGCCGCGGATTTGGGAGTTGATTTATCAAAAGTGATCGGAACCGGAATTGGAGGTCGCATCCGCAAGGAAGATATACACGCCGCGGTACCACCTGCGCCGCCAGTCGTGGCTCCTACAGTTGCAATATCTGCAACTGCTTCGCCAAGTGTTTCTTCTCCTTCACCTACGAGGAAATCGGCTGTGATCAGTGGCTCGCCGTTGCGCGGGCAAACAGTGACGATGTCTCGTCTTCGTAAAGTTATTGCAGCGCGCATGGTCGAATCTCTGCACGTCAGTGCGCAATTAACGACCGTAGTCGAAGTGGATGTGACAAAGATTGCTCGTTTACGCGATCGCGCCAAAGCAAATTTTGAATCTCGAGAAGGCGTGAAACTTTCCTTTCTTCCATTCTTTTCTGTGGCTGTCTGCGAAGCGTTGAAACAACATCCAGTAGTGAATTCTTCGGTTGAAGGCGATCAGATTACTTATCACGCAGCCGAACACCTTGGCATTGCTGTGGACACAGAACGCGGATTACTTGTTCCAGTACTTCACAATGCGGGTGCCCTGAATATGGGCGGCATTGCTCGCGGAATTAGTGACCTCGCATCCCGAACTCGTGATAACAAAATCACGCCCGATGAATTAGGTGGTGGAACATTCACAATCACCAACACCGGAAGTCGTGGAGCACTCTTTGACACGCCAATCATTAATCAGCCACAAGTTGCGATCCTCGGTCTTGGAGCAATCGTGAAACGACCCATGGTTGTTAAAGGTGAAGACGGCGGTGAAACCATTGCAATACGTTCCATGGTCTATCTAGCACTTTCATACGACCATCGAGTCGTCGATGGAGCAGATGCCGCTCGCTTCCTTGTGACCCTCAAAGAACGTCTTGAGGGTGGAGCTTTTGAATCAGATCTTGGCCTCTAAATGATGCCTCCGCAGCGCATAGCCGTCTCTGGTGCATCCGGGTTGATCGGCACAGCGTTGGTTGGGCACCTCAAATCTGAAGGCCACACCGTGCAACGCCTTGTCAGACGTAGTGCGGGATCGGCGGAAGAAATTAGTTGGGATCCCTCCACTGGATTTGTAGATTTAGCAGCTCTAGAAGGTGTCGATGCTGTCATTCATTTAGCTGGCGTTGGGGTTGGCGACAAAAGATGGACGACGAAATACAAAAGTGAGATTCTCAATTCTCGACTCTTAGGAACCACCGCAATCGCACAAGCAGTAGCCACTGTGAAACCGCAGGTCTTTATTTCAGCAAGTGCTATGGGTTGGTATGGCGAAACAGGAAATCGAGCCGTTACCGAAAACGATCGCGGTGGAGAAGATTTTCTCGCAACTGTTTGTCGAGAATGGGAGAACGCTGCTGATCTTGCTGGCGATGTTCGCACTGTAAAACTTCGTACAGGACTGGTGCTAGATCCAACAGGCGGAGCACTGGGAAGAATGATTCCGCTTTTTAGATTTGGGGTGGGCGGACGTTTAGGTTCAGGCAAACAATGGTGGTCCTGGATCATTTTGCACGATGTTATTCGATCAATAACATTCGCTCTGGAAAATTCAATTGCTGGTCCAATCAATCTCACCGCCCCAAATCCATGCACTAATCAGGAATTTACTGCCGCTCTCGCTCGCGCTCTTCATCGCCCAGCGGTCTTTCCAGTACCTTCGATCGCTCTCAAAGTGGCATTCGGTGGCTTCTCAAGTGAAATGCTGGGATCCAAGAGAGTAATGCCCGAGGCACTTACAAGTGCAGGTTTCGTTTTCGACTATCCGCACATTACTGCCGCAATTTCAGCGCTCGTTGATTAATTCAATGACACCTATTTAGCCAAGCAAGACCGCTCTGGCTTGATCAATTATCTTTGCTACTTCAAGTGCATCCGAAGCCAAGACTGGCCATAAGTTGCGACCTTGTAGCGCACCATTAACTAGCGTGTAGAACTCAGCGTAATTGCCATTCTCGGATTCGATTTCCATAACCTCATCGCCTCGATGTAGAAATGCACGCGAATTTGTGGGTTGGTTCCACATACCTCCGCGCGGAATTTCTCCTTTGCGCAACAAGTCTTCTTGCGGATCCAACTCATGAATGATGAGGGCACCTTGGCTTCCTAGAACCCTAACGCGAGGTCCTGGCGAACCCACTACTGAACTCGCACTCAGATAGGAGTCGATTCCTCGTGAGTGGTTAAGCACCAACACAACATCATCGTCGGCCGCACCTCTAATGCATTTGACATTTGAATAGCCAAGAGTGGCGGGACCAAAAAGATTCAAGGCGGTGGAAAGTAAGTGAGTTTGCAAATCCAGCAATAAGCCTCCTCCATCCTCCGCCGAAGAATGTTCGCGCCATGACCCAGGCGTCAAAGAAGGCCTATATCTTTCAAAGCGAGAATCCATACGGTGAATATTTCCAAGTAACCCCTCGTTTAATACCCGTTTGATCGTAAGCGAATCGCTATCCCATCGCCTGTTATAAAAGACAGTCACGGGAATGCCGGTTGCACTTGAAACATCAATAATTGCTTGAGTCTCGACAAGTGTCCGACCCATGGGTTTATCAATCACTACAGGAATTCCAGCTTTCAACGCAACAATCGCCTGTGCAGCATGCACAGAATTGGCCGAAGCAATCACCACTAAATCCAAAGGAAGACTCACCAGGTCTTCGATGTTTGGGGCGATTGTGACGGCTGGAAAATCACGGCGCGCTTGTTCGATTCGAGTTGCGTCATTAGTGAGAACACCATGAACTTCAAATCCTGCGCCGAGCAAAAGCCTTGAATGAAAAATCCGTCCCGCTAATCCATACCCAGCGATACCTACTCGCAATATACGGTCAGAGGAATCGGTCATTCGAGTTTTTGCAATTTCGACGGCCACCACACTTTGCTTCCGATATCATGAACTAGTGATGGGACGAGAAGTGATCGGACGATAATCGTGTCCAGTAAAACTCCGAAACCAACGGCGAAGCCAAGTTCGGCCAAGAATACGAGAGGCAAAATTCCGAGCACTGCAAAAGTGGCCGCAAGTACGATTCCTGCTGAGGTGATGACTCCACCAGTAACAGTAAGTCCTTTGATCACGCCAGCGCGAGTTCCAATCTTTCCACTCTCTTCTCTCACACGAGTCATGAGGAAAATGTTGTAGTCGATGCCAAGTGCGACGAGAAAGACAAAGGCAAAGAGCGGGAATGATGTATCGGCCCCAGGAAAATGGAATATGTTATGGAAGACTAATTGGCACACGCCCAGTGTCGCTGCATAAGACAGGATGACGCTGAGGAGCAATAGTGCAGCGGCGGCAATGCTTCGAAGCAATAGCGCCAAGATAATTCCGATGAGTAACAAAACGATAGGAATAATGACTCGATTATCCCTCCTCGATGCTTGATCCACGTCGAAGTAGACGGCGGTACTCCCGCCTACCAAAATCGAGGCATCCACTGCCTTAACTGCGGTGCGGATCCGTGGCACTACATCACGTGCTCCTACAGAATCCGGTGCCTGCGCCAAGGTCACATCCAAAATCGCCATGCCACGGACTTCTTTTGTAGCGCCGGTAGCAGGATCCTTCATCGCCTCCACACTTGTCACTCCGTTGACATTGCGCAAAGCAGCAGAAACTTGCTCTATTTGCGCGGTTTTTACGACAACTTCGGTGGGCTCTCCCTGTCCCCCAGGGAAGTGCTTGAGTAGAAGGTCCTGCCCGACAACTGATTCAGGGCGCGTAGTAAAAGATTGCGCGGTAGAAAGCCCATTTGCCTCAAGTGTTGTGGCAAAACCTGCAAGAACCAATAGCGCTCCAGCCGTAATAATCCAAAGACGTCTTGGATTCTTTGCAACAGTCCTGCCAACCTTCGACCACAAGCCGGTCAGATTCGCATCAAGATCATCAAACCGCGGAATGCGTGGCCAAAATATCCAACGTCCAAAGACCACGAGCAATGCTGGCAAGAAAGTCAAAATCGTAAACATTGCCGCGACAACGCCGATGGCTCCAATGGGCCCGAGTCCTCGATTGCCTGAAAGTTGACTCAACAGAAGAACCAACAAACTCACCGCGACAGTTGACCCCGATGCAAGAATCGGTTCGAACACCCCTTTGTAGGTAGTGCGCATCGCATCAAAACGAGATTCGTGGTGATGTAATTCTTCTCGATAGCGTGCGATCAATAAGAGTGCATAATCTGTCGCCGCACCTAAAACGAGGATCGTTAATATTCCTTGCGACTGACCGTTGACAGTGATGATCTTCTGCTTTGCGAGAAGATAGATAATTCCTCCCGCAGTTGATAGGGCAAAAAGTGCCGATAACAAAGGCAGAATCCACAACACTGGTGATCGATAAACCAAAATCAGAATGAAAGAGACAACACCCAATGTTGTGAGGAGCAGACTCGAATCGATACCTCCGAATGCGCCAAAGAGATCGCTGATGAGTGCAGCGATCCCCGTAACATGACTTACGAATCCGTACTTCTGCCCCCACGCATCCATGTCGTCACGGATAGTCTTGATCATGGCAGTCAATACGGGTTTGCCGTTATCCAATGTGACACCTGCGCCGGTGTAAAGCACCGGAAGATTTACCAAAATCGCTTTTCCATCGGGTGCGGGATATGCGGTCAAAGGAATTGTCGATGAAAGATATTTTGATAAAGGAATTCCCGTATCAAAGGTCCCTTTGTATTTTGACAAATACCGAATGTGTTTTGCAGGCAACGTAAGCAAATGTTGATTGATGAGTGCCAACCGCGCAACATCTACCTTTCCTTCGAGCAAAACCAGAGCCGGCAATTGGGTCTTATCCGCGTTGGAAAATTGTTCAATCAACTTCGCAGCCTTCGTTGATTCAGCGCTGCTCGGCAAAAAAGCCGAATTGTTGTTCTCTTGGACTGATGTCAATTTTCCAAAGAGGGGTCCAAAAACACCGCTTGCTCCAAACCATAGGAAAATGACCAGAATGGCGGCCCAGATCGGGCGGCGAAAACCCTGCTTGGGAGCCTGCTGAGTTGTGGGATTGAGCGGTGCGCTTGTGGTGTTTGACACGATTGAAGTGACCTTTCGTTGGGGCGCTACAAAATACGGCTCGAATGGATTTCAGAGCCCAAGCCTACCTTTAGGCTAGGTAGGTGCCAGTCCTCTCATCTTCCGAGTCACCCATCGCATTTGCTCGAACCGGGCTGATTGATTACGAAAAAGCGTGGCAAATACAGCGCACTGTCCATAGCGAGGTGGCCGAGGGGATCCGTCCAAATACTTTGATGATCCTAGAACACCCATCCGTCTACACGGCCGGGCGTCGCACTTTGGATCATGAGCG
>JANYDL010000088.1 GCA_025363635.1 Actinomycetes bacterium | reverse complement strand
ACCACCAAGACAGTCGGCGTTGCTCACCGCAAATGCTAAATCCGCCATCCGCAGCCAATCAGGCCGTGGATAGGCATCGTCGTCAATGAAGGCAAGATTTTCGTATTTGGCATGCTCAACGCCCATATCGCGTTTCACAGCCGGACTTACCCGACCGCTAGGAATGATACGAACGCGTGGGTCCTTAACACAGTCCTCGATCACATCAGGCATATCATTGGGCAGGATAATGATTTCAAAATCAGGGTAATCCAAGCGCAAGGTGATCGGAATCGACTCACGGATGTAGTCGTTGATCGCCTTGACCGGGACAATGATTGAATAACCCACGCCTGTCTCTTCTCCCTAGCTATTGGCTCGAGGAGCCGATGCTGCGGGCAAGCCCTGCACGGGTTTGCCTTCGTTCACCGTCAAGTTGAAAATGTGCTGTCGCACGCGGCGAATGGCGCGCATGCCGTATGTAAAGAGAAACTGCCAGTCCCGCTTTTTGAACCCCATCATAAAGCGTACTTGCCGCAGAACGAAAAGGGGATGGAACGCCAGCGAGTACATTTGGCGAACGGCTTTGTAATACTGGTCGTGTGACATCGGCGTTTTAACAATGAGCTTGCTCATGTCATGGTCGTCATAGTCGCGAGTGAGCAGCACACCCTTATCGATGCACTCCTTATGGTATGGCGTGTAATCGAGCGGCGTGCAGAGCGTCACTTGCAGCGTGCGCGCCAATCCGGTGAGCATGAGTTTGCGAACATAGGCGACCGTTTGGTCGAGCTGCTCTTGGGTTTGCCAATAGTAGCCCACCATGATCGTGAGATGTGGGTGGAGGCCGTATTGGGTCAGCCACTTCAGGCACTTTTCGACGTGCTGAATTTGGTAACCCTTGTTCAGGCGTTGCAACGTTTCGTCGTCCGCAGCTTCAAGACCGATCAAAACAAAGCGGAAATTTGCCTTGGCTAAAAGCTTGATCGTCTCTTCATCGAGATATTCAAAACGGGTATTGAAGCCAAAGTAACAGCCCTTCTTGTGCAATCCGCGATCGATGATGCCTTGCGCAAATTCGCGCGCTTCTTTGCCGCGATACCATACACCTGAGTCATCGAAAATTTCTTTGACCCCATACTTCTCAACAAGTGTCTGGTACTCGTCGAGGCTGCGTTTCACCGGCATGACCGAAAAGGTCAAATCTGGGCCGTTATAACGGCAAAACGTGCATTTGCCGAACATGCAGTCTCGAATGACGCTCGTTGCGTAAGTTCCAGGAGTCTGAAGAAAGTTGCCATTTTCGTAGGCGTAATCCTTCCAACGAACGAGGTCACGATCCACCAAGGGCGAGCGTTCGAGAGGTTCAACCTGACGAAAATCCCCTGTTTTGCGGAGCGATCCATCGGTCTGGCGAATAACCAGTCCTTCAAGCTCCAGAGTCCTACGCCAGTTGGCTCGGTCCGCCGCAATCTTCGGAATCATCTTCGAAAGAACAAAATCCGCGTGATTACTGCGCAACACGATGTCCGTCGCGGACTCCGTCATAGTCTCTTCTGGCATCCGCATGGAATGATAGCCAGTCATAACGGTGATCGTCTCGGGTAGACGTTCTTTAAGCTGCTTGGTGGTCTTCCAGTAGAATTTCATCACCGGCGTGGTGCTCTCAAAGATCACCATGTCAGGCTTCCACGCGACGAGATCGCTCAACCACTTGTCATAGGTCTTAAGCTGGGCATTGGCATCGTCCCAATAGATTTCGTGTCCCAAGTCCCGAATCCAGGTCGCCGCTTGTGCATGTGTCACGGGCAGCAAATAGGTCGGCTTTTGGAAAAACTGCACATTGCGGTTTTGCGAGACCATGGCCTTTTGGCCGCGGGCATTGACGATCGGTGGATAAGAAATCGCGATGCGCATAGCGTGGGTCCTTCCCAGTGCTAGATTGAAGGTCTAGAAGAAAGTTTCAGTAATGATATTCGTGCCGCCGACGCCTTTTTCTCTCAGCAGATCGTAGACGTCGTTAATCATGCCGCGGTTACCGCATAGATAATAGACGCCGTTTTTATCGACGCCTTTTTCGGTTAGATAGCCGGTGACGCGGCCCTTGAAATCGCCGCCCGTTCCTTGGCTCACGCAGCCAACATAGCGAGAGCCGCCCTCAAAATCGGCGCGGTCGTACTGCTCATCGGCCGCGCGTACTCCGTGAATAATTTGATAGTCGAGTTTGGGGTAGGTCTTCACGAAACAATGGAAAGGCGCGATGCCGGTTCCCGAGGCGATGAAATAATATTTGCGCCCATCATTGGGAGTACGAATCCAAAATTCGCCGTAAGGGCCATCAACTTCTACTTGATCGCCCGCTTTCAATTTCATGAGTGCGGGGGTCACAGTTCCCCCCTCGACTTCGCGAATCAGAAAAACAAGCTCGTCAGCTGTTTCGGAAGAGTAACTCGAGTACTCGCGATTGATGCCCGACCCGGGAAGCCCGATGTTGACACATTGGCCGGCCGTGAATTTAAAATCATTGCGCTCAAGCACGACCCGAAATGTGTGCCGTCCGAGGAGCTCAATCTTTCTGACTTTGTGCAAATTGGGCATGACGTCTTTCTAATGTAAGTTCAAATTCGAAAGCCTACGTTAAAGCAGTCACAGGCCGCCGTTTCCGCTGCCATTTCACTTTGATGTAGGCCAAAGCCACCATGAAGCGCAACACATACATACCCACAGCCAAATCGGGTCTGCTCAGGAGACGCCGCCAACGACCGTTTTCAATGTATACACCTACAAATCTATACCATGCCCCAAGCTGCCGAC
>JANYDL010000028.1 GCA_025363635.1 Actinomycetes bacterium | reverse complement strand
CAAAAATGCTCCCGCCGCAAGCGGACCAAGCAGAACCTGGCCTTCGGAGCCCATAAATCGCGCCAGATTGAGGGGAAGTGTCTCTTTCCCCGTCGATTGAATCAAAACCAGTGCAAAGAAAAATTCGTTCCACGACGTTAGAAAAGTAAAGAGAGCGGTTGCAACGATGCCGGGAACCAGTAGCGGGAGAACAATAGATCTAAGAATTCGGAAAGAAGAGGCACCATCAGTGGCACCGGCCTCTTCTAGATCGACCGGGATGCCAACAACATATCCACGTAACATCCAGAGCGCAAAAGGTAAGTTCACGACGATGTAGACAACTATGAGTCCCAATATTGAGTCAATTAAATGCAAACTACGTACTGCAATGAATAGTGGAATGATGATGAGTGAAAGTGGAAATACCTGACTCACCAAAATCCATCCCGTAGCCATCCTTGAAAATATTCTTCTTAAACGCGCAATCGCATAACCAGCGGGGATCGCAATAATGGTTGTTACGACCATAGTAACAACGGCGACAATTAAGCTATTTAAGGCAGAATGAACTAGCCCACGCTTATGAATAATGACCGAGTAGTTCTCCCAATAAATGTGTTTCGGAATCAATGATTGATCGAGTGAGAGCAATTCCATTGGCGACTTCAACGAAGTCGTAAACATCCATATGAATGGAAACCCTAAAAAAATAACATAACCGATGACAACGAAATACGTGAGCACCAGCGTAGGTTTGATTTTCCGTTGCGCGTTCACTTGTCGTCCTGTCTTCCTCTGGCCTTGAGATATACGCCGAGCATCCCAAGAACGGCCAGCATCATTACTACACCCATCGCCGCCGCATAACCGAAGTTTCCGTACTTAAAAGATTCGTTATAGACAAACAATGCGGGCATAAATGTCTTTCCGCCTGGGCCACCTGCCGTCAAGACAAAGACAAGTCCGAAAGAGTTAAAATTCCAAATGATATTCAACGCTACGAGGGCGGTAGTGATCGCCCTTACTGCCGGAAGAGTCACATACCTAAATCGTTGCCTAGAATTTGCACCGTCAATTGTGGCTGCTTCGATGATTTCCTGAGGAATTCCTTGAAGTGCAGCAAGAATTGACACCGTGATGATCGGCATCCCCACCCAGGCGCCAATGAGAACGACAGTAGGAAATGCAGTATTAAAATCTCCAAGCCAATTTGTGGTCCCACCTGGAATATGTAGGAAGTGAAAGGTTGCTCGTATCGGACCGATGGCGGGGTTGAGAAGAATTGACCACATAATTGCCACTATGACTGGTGGCATCGCCCATGGAACAAGGGAAAGGACTCGCATTAGACCTAAAAACCGCAGTTTTTGGTTGAGTAAGAGGGCAAGTCCAAAGCCCAGTCCTAACGAAAGTAGGGTGCATGAAACTGCCCAAATCACACCAATATTGAAAGAGTGCCAGAAAAGGGAATCACCCCAGAGCCGTTTGAAATTATCAAACCAAATGAACCGAGGGTGAAAGTACAGTCCAGCTTCAAGATCTGTAAAGGCAGTCCATATGCTTTTTGTCAATGGATAGACGCTCAGAAAAACAAGTGGGATGAATGCTGGAAGCGCATAGACCCATGCGCCCCTATTATACATTTTCTGGTTTGCTTTTTTGGGCTTTATGCGAGGACGTTCCTTCACCGTCATGTTGAACTCCTCACGATAAGTTTAGGTTGCACAACAATTTTTTTCGAAGCACGTTTCGGGTTAGCAATTCGATCAAGTAGTAAATTCGCCGCAAGCTCTCCGCGTGATTCTGCTAAAAGGTCAACACTAGTAAGTGTTGGCTTTACCAAAGAAGCAAGTTCAGTATTGTCAATTCCCACTACCGCAATCTTCCCTGGCACATCAATTCCTAATTCAGAAAGAAATCGAAGTGCGCCTGCGGCCATGAGATCGTTTCCGCATATCAAGGCATCGATCTCTGAAATCAATGGGTACCTACTGATTGCTTCGTATGCCGATTGCGAAGTGAAATCATCAGCTTGGATCATTTGTTCTTCGACGATTTCCAGTCTTAGATTCTTGAGAACTTTTCGGAAACCATCACTACGACGTCGACCTGGATTTGTATTTAATGGACCATTCAGAAGGCCGATCTTTGATCGGCCTCTTTCTTTAAGGTGAGTTGCAGCCAGTTTGATTCCGAGCGAAGAATCGATATGCACATTGTCGACGTCCAAGCCTGTGGGCAATGTCCCGATAAGCACTACCGGCATTTTAAGTTGCGAGATCAATTCAGTAATCTTAGGATCCGAATAGATTGGTGAAATAATCAGCCCGTCGGCGTATCCTCGTCCCATGCTCTCTAATTGCTGAATAATCTCGCCAACCGTTGAAAAAGAGGAAGCAAGAACGAGTCGATATTTCGATTCATGAAGAACGCGTCCGACTCCTCTTGTCATTGATACGTAAGCTGGGTTGCCGATATCGGCGAAGGAAAGACAAATTTGATCACTTTCACGCACTTTGAGGGCACGAGCGGCAGAATTAGGTTGGTACCCAAGATCTGCAATAGCCGCGCGAACTCTTGATTCAGTTTCGGGCCGCGCCGCAAAACCGTTCATCACTCGAGAGACCGAGGCAACCGAGACGCCTGCATGTAGCGCTACTGAACTTATAGTCGGTGATCGCATCTGGTTACCTCCTTATTTGCTGTAATCGATTAACTGTAATCGTTTACAGTCAAGTAAATAGAGATTACTACGCTTGGCCCTCATGTCAAGTAAGTCCAGGCTTCTGAGCGCCCCCAATAACTCCGGTCACATGGAGACCGCGAAATTCACGAGAGATTGAGGTCCATTCCGTTCGCGCGAGATGGAAGGCGAATTCCTGATCTCTGCAATCGGGTTTCAATAGATCGTTCACAGTTACCGACGTGCTGACCAAAAACCTGGGTCAAATATCTTCCGTTTTCATTCGTAAATCTTGCTCAACATTCAAAGTGCCAGAACAGCATCGAATCTTCGCTCTTCCACGAATTGTCTGTACTACGAGAATGATAGGTGGCGCAAATGCGCCCAGCGCTAAGATGAACTTCATCTGCTAAGTCTAATCTGATTTTTGGGTCTCCAAGAATTATTCTTC
>JANYDL010000101.1 GCA_025363635.1 Actinomycetes bacterium | reverse complement strand
ACAAAGAGCGTACGTGCTAAAGCCAATCTTTGACGCTGCCCACCGCTGAGCGTTCGACCTCGTTCTACTACTTCAGCGCTCATACCTTCTCCGTCAAGAGAATCCAAAATATCTTGCGCAGAGGCCGCTTCAATTGCTTGCTCAATAGTGATTCGGCCAGAATTTTTCACCTGAAAGATAGAACCTATAGTTCCAGAAAGAATGGCCGGTTCTTTCTCGTGTACAAAAATCGTGTTTCGAACTGCTGCTCGAGTAAAGGTGGATAAGGGAAGCGCGCCTAAAGTTACTTCATCGGCCTTTTCGTATCCACCTAGTCGCTCACTGAGATCATCAGAGATGAGTGGGCTATCGCTCACTACGACGAGAAGTTGTAATGGATGTACTACGAGGCCGGAATTGCGATCTACTAGCAGGGCGAGTGAATCAGGAGATTCATTCTTTCCCCACTGAGTCACAGTCGTGACTTGCAGAAGTTTGATGACTCGCCTTGCTGAGACAGCAGCAGAAGTCGCCCGTTGTGCAGTCTCAAGCATGACGCGAATTGGAAGAACAAGAAAAGCGCTATAGCCATAGAAGGAGAGAAGTTCTCCAACTTTCATATGACCTGACACGACAAGATTTCCACCGGCGTAAATAACTACAAGCACAAGCACTCCCGGAAGCACTATTTGTAGCGCCTGAAGAAGCGACCGGGATTTTGCAGTCAGCACAGCAGCGGCTCTCACCTCTTGAGAAGCTGATTTAAATCGATCAATAAAAGCTTTCTCTCCTCCGATACCACGAAGCACTCGAAGCCCAGCGACCGTGTCGGACGCTAAATTCGATGCAATTCCTAAACGGCGTCGTTGTTCACTCTCGCGAGTCTGAAGGGGACCGATGATTGGAGTCATCGCTAAACTCATTAAGGGGACTGCAATAACAACAAGAATCCCAATGGTTGATGAGGAACTGATTAATAGAATCGTGACGTAAATGAACGAAACAACCGCCCCGATGAGTCTGGGAATATTGTCAAAGCCGCGAGCCATTCGCTCGACATCATTGTTGTTGACCGATACAACTTCTCCAGTAGTAACTAGGCGGGGCAAATCGGCTCCGAGTTCGGCTGCCTTGCGCGCAAGAATTTGTTTGAGACGCGTCGTTGCAACGATCCAGCTGCTAATTGCGCGTCTGTGCCGCATTACTCCGGTTCCCGCTTGGACGATTCCAAGTCCGATGATCAAAAGGGCCCACCGATTCACTGATTTTTGATCATGATCTGCAATCGATTGCACCGCATGACCCAGTAATCCTGGCATCATCGCCAGCGCCACCGTGCTCACTATGCCGAAAAAGGCACCCGTCAAAATGAGTCGCTTCTGCTTGTAGGCAATCCACCAGAGCAGAGAGAAAGTGGAATCAATAGTAGGAATTTCAGGGTCAACAAAAGGGATGTGATCGAAGGGCGAGATGGGCTCTCGCTTCCTTCTTCCCTTGAGCGCGGCCATAGGTGCGACAGGATACTCTGATTGAACTGATGGCCGTCGTCTGTGGAGCATGGAGCAGTAGGCTGTGGGTTTGCTAAACGGTTGTCGGAGAGAAGCAAGTACGGAGAGAATTTAGGAGTACAGCGTGCAAAATGTGAATCTGGAATTAAATGGCACCAATTTCATCAAGGAAAGTGAGCGAAAGGGAAGCGCACGATCCCTTTTTTGGCCCTGGTGTGGTGCGAATGTCTCCCTTCTCGCCCTTTCCTACGGAGCCTTCTTCTTAGGTTTCGGGATTTCGTTTTGGCAAGTGGTTATTGCTTCCATATTTGGTGTCATTCTCTCTTTCCTCCTTGTTGGAGTCAGTTCGCTTGCGGGCAAGAGATCGAACGCTCCTACCATGACTCTCTCACGAGCGGCATTTGGTGTGCGCGGAAATATTGTCCCAGGACTCCTTTCATATCTAATTTTCGTAGGTTGGGAGACGGTTTTAGTTTCACTCGCAACTTTGGCGACAGAGACAGTTTTCAACCGAATTGGACATATTGATCATAATCTTTCACGCATATTGGGTTTTGCATTGGCAGTTTCTTTAACTGTTTTTGGGGGCGTTCTTGGTTTCCATGTCATTATGCGAATTCAAAAATGGCTCACGATCGCGACCGTCGTAATGACGTTGGGGTATATCTCTCTAACGATCTCTCACATTGATTGGAGCGCTGTTACAAAAGTAAGTTCTGGAAATCTGCAAGGAGTTCTTGGAGCGACAATTTTTGGCATCACGGGAATTGGCTTAGGCTGGGTAAATTCTGCTGCGGACTATTCGC
>JANYDL010000069.1 GCA_025363635.1 Actinomycetes bacterium | reverse complement strand
CGCGGGTACACGGTGCGAGTGCCACGGTTACCCGGTCATGGGCGCAATTGGGAAGACTTGAATGCAGTTTCGTGGGAGGAATGGCCAAATCGTGTAGTCGAGGAACTGGATGAGTTGCACAAGACGTGCGACAAAGTGTTCATCTTTGGATTATCAATGGGTGGCGGCACGACTGCCTATGTAAGCGCGCATCATGCGGATCGAATCGCTGGGATCGTTTTAGTAAACCCGATGATTCATATCCCAGGCCTGCCGGCGAAATTTGCGCCATTGGTGGCAGCGTTCAAAAAAGGGCTTCCCTCTGTCGGTGACGATATAAAGCGTCCCGGCATCACCGAATTTGGTTACGACGTGCTTCCAACAAAGGGGGTTGTACAACTCGGCAAACTTCTTAAAAGCGCTCGATCGACTCTGGGTTTGATCAAAGCGCCACTACTTCTTTTTCATAGTGTCGAAGATCATGTTCTTCCAGTTTCGAATACAGAAATCATCATGGATGAAATTGGGTCCACTCAAAAGCAGAGAGTCGAACTACTCAATAGTTATCACGTCGCGACTTTGGATTACGATTCCGATCTGATTTTTGAGAATTCGTTGATTTTCGTACAGACTCACTCTTGAGGTCTCAGTACTCATTTCCCAGTAACGGGAATTCGGAGAGGATTTAGAAACATGCTTGATGGAGTAGAGGAAGTTGCGACGCGAAGTTATCGGAGCACATATTTATGGATGCTTATTTCGTCCTTCATGAGCCTTTCCGCTTCACTTGTACTTTCAGTTGATGCCATTACCCTCGCGAAGAATTCAAGTTCAAAACTTTTTTGTGACATTAATGCAGTTGTCTCATGTGGGAAGGTTGCGTCCTCTTGGCAATCAAATTTGCTTGGTTTTCCCAATTCTTTCATCGGTCTGATCTGCGAACCGGTGGTCATAACATTGGCAGTTGCAGGGCTGGGACGAACCAAATTTCCGAAATGGTTTCTCAAGACAGCACTCGCGATTTACGCAATCGGATTGGCTTTTGCCCTCTGGCTTCTTTCACAGTCATTCTTTGTTATCAAGGCCTTCTGCCCTTGGTGCCTTGTAGTCACGATTTCGACCGTCACAGTTTTTTCCACCATGTTGAGGGTGAATTTGTATGAAAATACTTTCAAACTGCCGCAGCAAAGGTACGAGAAAGTTTCGGACTTTTTGGATAAAGGTCGGGACTACGTCGTCGTCACTGCCATCTACTCTGTTATCGTGTTGGCAATAATCATCAAATACGGGAAATACTTCCTGCCCAATTAGTTCTTACTCAATAATTCTGCACGGTTGATCAGCGTCCTGACCCCTTCTCCGAAATTTGCAAAATTCGGATCTGAGGTTTGGCTCGCACGGTACCGAGCCCAGATTTGTTGAGCGATGACCGCTAATCGAAAGAGTCCGAAGATTTCATAAAATGTGAAATCATCACAATTCCAGTTAGATTCTTTCAAATATTCTTCGATGAACTCCTCACGTGTTGGCATGCCAGGAAGATTGCTGGGTTGACGGCGCATTGCCGCAAAATGCTTTTCATCATCCTCATTGATCCAATAAGCCATCGCTGAACCTAGGTCCATGAGTGGGTCGCCGATGGTTGCCAATTCCCAATCCAGTACTCCCACTAATTGTGGTTCGTCATCAATATTGAAAACCATATTGTCGAGTCGCCAATCACCATGAATAACGCATGATGCGACATCGCGTGGCTGATGCGAATGGAGCCATCTCATCAGATTCTCAGCGTCTGGAACATCATCAGTAAGTGCATCGCGGTAACGTCGAGACCAACCATCTACCTGTCGAGTTACATAGCCTTCACCTTTATTTAATTCGTGCAAAACAGAAGGATCTATCTGGTGGAGTTGGACCAGACCACCTATTGTGTTGGCCCCAATGGCTTCGACGTCGTGTACACGAGCGGACAGTTCCGCAGGCGCTTCTCGTCTCAGAATCAAGCCTTCAATTTTTTCCATTACATAAAAGTCTGCGCCGAGGATCGATGGATCATCACAGATTGCAAGAACTCTGGGTACATAAGGAAGTACCGGTCTTAATCGACTCTGAATCAATGCTTCGCGTTTCATGTCATGAGCAGATTTGGCTTTTCTACCAAGGGGCGCACGGCGAAGGACTAAATCGACTTCGGGATAGCGAAGTAAGTAAGTCAGGTTTGAAGCGCCGCTTCGAAATTGTGATACTTCAGGGAGTGCCTCTAATTTGGTGATTTGTGGCGAGAGCCAGCGGTGAACGGCTCCCACGTCGAATGCATCCTCTGCACGTACGGGGGTTAAATCAGCCGTCACGATTTCGCTTGCTGATGTTGCTTTAATTCAAGACGAGCAATATCGCGAAGATGCACTTCGTCTGGACCATCTGCTATTCGTAAAGTTCTGATTGCTGCATACATTCCGGCAAGGGGCGTATCTTGGCTAACCCCAGCACCACCGAATGTTTGAATTGCTCGATCAATGACGGCTTCGGCAACCCTTGGCGCGACTACTTTAATTGCGGCGATTTCCTTCCGTGCTTCTTTCGCGCCAACGGTATCGATCATCCACGCTGCCTTAAGTACCAAGAGGCGTGCTTGTTCAATCTCAATCCTCGACACGGCTATCCACTCTTGCACGACACCTTGTTCGGAAAGTCTGGCTCCGAAAGCGGTTCTTTGTGTTGATCGCTGCACCATGAGTGAGAGCGCCCGCTCCGCCATACCAATGGCTCGCATGCAGTGGTGAATGCGTCCAGGACCGAGCCTGGCTTGAGCGATCTCAAAGCCAGAGCCTTCGACGCCAATCAGATTTGCGATGGGTACTTTCACATTATCGAAGGAAATTTCCGCGTGGCCATGGGCATCGGTGTATCCAAAAATCGAAAGGTTCCTCAAGATGGTGACACCGGGAGTGTCGACAGGGACGAGAACCATGGATTGTTGATGGTAAGAATCCGCATCTAGATTGGTCTTTCCCATGACGATCAAAATTTCACACCGTGGATCCATCGCGCCCGTAGTCCACCATTTTCGGCCGTTAATAATGTAGTGGTCACCTTCTCGCGTGATTGTTGTAGAAATATTTCGTGCATCACTTGACGCCACATCTGGCTCCGTCATAGCGAATCCAGATCGGATTTCTCCATCTAGCAAGGGGGCCAGCCATTTCTCCTTTTGAACTTGGTTTCCAAATTGATGGAGAACTTCCATATTGCCAGTATCAGGGGCAGAACAATTCAAAACCTCTGGTGCAATTTCTGGAGACCACCCAGTTAATTCAGCAAGTGGCGCATAATCTGTCACTGATAAGCCGTGCTTGGGCTCTTCGGAATCAGGAAGAAATAGATTCCACAGACCTTGTGATCGCGCAGACTTTTTCAATTCATAAATGATCTGCGAAGGAGCATGCGGATTACCGGCCGCTATCAATTCTACTCGTTCGGCGACGATCGCATTTTCGTTGGGAAATATTTGGCTTTCCATGAAGTCGCGCAAACGTTCTAGATATTCATTGGCGCGATCACTTAGATTGAATTCCATGGTAGTACGGTACGCATAATCGATGAGAAAAGGGGAGCGTCATGGGAATTCTTGATCGATTCAGACTAGATGGGAAGGTCGCTGTTCTTACGGGCGCATCCTCCGGCTTAGGAGTTGCATTCGCTCAAGCACTTGCAGAAGCGGGAGCCGACCTGGTGCTGGGGGCTCGGCGTGCCGCACGCATGGAGGAAACGGGAAAACTCGTTCTGTCGGCGGGGCGACAGTATGCAGCACTCACTACAGATGTAACCAAACCCGAAGAATGCGATGCACTTATCGCAATGGCAATGGAGAAATTTGGCAGAGTGGATATCTTGGTTAACAATGCAGGAGTTGGTTCGGCAATTCCAGCAACAAAAGAATCCCCGGAGCAATTTCGTTCAGTTGTAGACGTCAATCTCATGGGTGCATATTGGATGGCTCAAGCATTTGCGAGGGCAGCCACAAATGGCGGCGCGATTGTGAATATTTCTAGCGTTCTGGGACTTCATCCCGGTGGGTTACCTCAAGCGGCATATGCATCGAGTAAAGCTGGATTAATCGGTCTAACGAGAGATTTGGCTTCTCAATGGACTGGGCGAAAGAAGATACGTGTTAATGCACTTGCTCCGGGTTTCTTCCCCTCAGAGATGTCAGATCAACTTCCTATGGAAATCGTTGATCTTGTCATTAAGTCCACTCCGGCCGGAAGGTTGGGAGATCCGATGGAATTGGCGTCAACTTTAATTTGGTTAGTGAGTGATGCTTCCTCGTACGTAACCGGAATTACGGTTCCCGTAGATGGTGG
>JANYDL010000049.1 GCA_025363635.1 Actinomycetes bacterium | reverse complement strand
GATACCCTCGTGCTTATGTCATATTGGTTAGATCTCGTACTTCCAGTTATCGCCTATGGAACTACCGTGGTGGCTCTGACTCTCCTTTTCGTAAACGGGCGAAAATTAGTGGCCATTTATCGAAAAGGTCAACCCGACCCGACTCGTAACAAAAATAAAGGTTCACGCTTTGCACACATGCTTGGCGAAATTGTCGGTCATACCAAGATGCTCAATTTCACCGGTACTGGAATTGCTCACTGGGGAGTAATGGTCGGATTTGTTACATTGTTTGGAACGCTCGTTACAGCTTATGGCCAGGTGCTTGATCCACATTTCACTCTTCCGCTTATTGGCAACTTTATTCCATATGAATACATCACAGAACTCATCACGATTTTCACGGGAATTGGGATCGTGGCCCTCATTGGTATTCGCCAAGTGACAAGGTTTTCCCGCAAAGGGAAAAAGTCTCGCTTTTTTGGTTCTGGATCTCTCAAGGCGTATTACGTTGAAGCAACGATTCTTGCCATTGTATTTTGTGTCGTTGCACTTCGCGGCCTAGAAGGTGCGCTTTCAAATGACACCGAATGGAGTTGGCACTATCCATTTACTTGGCGCGTCGTCCTGATTTTTAAAGAACTTCCCCTACAGACAATCTTGAATTCGATTCAAATTATTGCGGCAATCAAAATCGTTGTCTCAATGCTCTGGTTCATAGTTATTTCACTTAACTTGACGATGGGCGTCGCTTGGCACCGTTTTCTCGCATTCTTCAACGTGTATTACAAACGCCATAGCGATGGGTCAAACTCCCTCGGTGAACTTCCGGAGATGCTCTCGCACGGTAAAGCAATTGATTTTGATGACCCATCCGAAGACGATGTCTTTGGGTTGGGTACTCGGGCAGATATTTCTTGGAAGGGTCTGCTCGACATGACCTCATGTACTGAGTGCGGTCGCTGCCAATCTCAATGTCCTGCCTGGCATACAGATAAGCCACTTTCGCCAAAATTGCTTATTATGGCGATGCGTGATCATGCGATGGCCAAGGTAGTTGAAAATGAAGCCCTGGTTGGGGAATTAGCACCTATCTCTCTCGATGTTCTTTGGTCATGTACAACCTGTGGCGCTTGCGTAAATGAGTGTCCTGTGGACATCGAACATATCGATCACATCGTGAACATGAGACGGTTTCAAGTACTTGTTGAGTCAGAATTTCCATCCGAACTCAGTGGAACATTTCGCAATCTTGAAAACTCAGGAAACCCATGGGGCGCTAATCGAAATGACCGTGAGGGATGGATTGCCGAGTGTGATTTTCCAATTCGGGTTGTTGAAGGAGAGTTGCCAGAGGATGTCGAGTATTTATTTTGGGTCGGGTGCGCTGGCGCATATGAAGAGCGTGCCAAGAAAACAACAAAGGCTGTTGCCGAGTTGTTATATATGGCAGGAGTTTCGTTTGCGGTATTAGGTAAAAAAGAAACGTGCACGGGGGACCCTGCAAGAAGGGCAGGAAATGAATTCTTGTATCAAATTTTGGCGAAAGAAAACATCGCGACGTTCGAAGAAGTTTTTACTTCTCGTCCAGAGAAGGGGCAAAAGAAAATAGTCGTCACCTGTCCTCACTGCTTCACCACCATTGGTCGGGACTACGCCCAAAGTGGGTTTGAATTGGTCATGGTTCATCACACGCAACTTCTTAATCAGTTAGTGCGTGAAGGAAAATTGAAACCGGTAACAAAAAGTACGAAGCCTCTCACCTATCATGACCCTTGCTATCTGGGTCGTCATAATCAAATTTATTCACCACCTCGCGAACTTCTCGAGGCCACGGGTGTGAAAATCATCGAGATGCCACGCAATCAGGAGCGATCGTTTTGTTGCGGTGGTGGCGGTGGGCGAATGTGGATGGAAGAAAAACTTGGGACCCGAATCAATATCAATCGAGTCGATGAGGCGCTTGCGACTGGAGCCGAAGAGGTCGCAGTCGCTTGTCCTTTCTGCCGAGTTATGGTCGCAGATGGCATAATGTCCAAGGAGAGCAAGGTCGAAGTTCTTGATGTCGCCCAGGCTCTTCTACGCTCGGTCAAGGCCAGCAATTAATTTTTCGCTGAAAATCCCGAGGCGCTCTTGAGAGATTTCTCAGTTAATTCTCAGTTTTAGGGTGGAGTATGTGGGAAAGAGGTGATTCACATGACGACTCTCAAAGAGCGTGAAGTAATGCACGAAGGCAAGGAAGTCACTACCCACCGAATCCTGGTGGTGGATGACGAATCCAGTATTAGCGACCTGATTTCTACCAGTCTGCGCTTTGTGGGATTCGAGGTGCGGACCGCCGCGAATGGAGCCCAAGCCCTCCAGGTTGCCGAAGAGTTCCATCCCCATGCCATCGTTCTCGATGTCATGATGCCTGATCTGGACGGATTCGAAGTCTGTCGCCAACTCCGCAGCGAAGGCCACAATGTAGGCGTTCTCTTCCTGACCGCTAAGGATGGAATGGATGACAAGGTGGCCGGGCTGACAATTGGCGGCGACGATTACATGACAAAGCCTTTCAGTCTTGAAGAATTGGTTGCTCGTTTGCGAGCGCTCCTACGACGTACCGGCGCGATCGAAATGTCAGTTGACGACGAAAAAATTCGATTCGCAGATCTCGAGCTCGACGAAGGTCTCCACGAGGTCCGAAGGGCTGGTCAACTCATTGATCTCTCTCCCACCGAGTTTCTATTGTTACGTTATCTCTTAATCAACGCAGACCGTGTCGTCTCAAAGGCGCAGATACTTGATCATGTCTGGCAATACGATTTCCGTGGTGATGCAGGAATTGTAGAAACTTATGTCTCTTACCTGCGTAAGAAGATAGACATTTTCGATCCTCCACTGATTCATACGGTTCGTGGAGTCGGCTACCGCTTGCGGATGCCTCCTAAGAAATAACTTCACTTTCCTAATACACTCACTCGTATAATGGCGTCTCCACTTCGAAAAGTCTCCACGCCACTTTCTATGTGGAGTCTGAGGAATAGATTAACTGTTGGGGTCGTACTTCTTTCCGCACTTGGATTCATTGCCTCTGATATCGCTGCGCGAACATCGCTACACAATTTTCTTGTCAATCAGGTGGATGGCCAACTAAGCAGCGTTGCGGGCGGCTCCGAATTGAGGCTGGATAGAGCTGGAATCTCTCCTGACCAAACATCGGCGGCCTCGGTTCAAAGTGACGATGCAAATCGACCACCAAGTACCGCCTCGAAAGCACAGTCGCCGCTGCGTCCCCTTCGTCAGGTTCCGACAACCATGTCGGTTACGCTGTTAGATGCAAGTGGAAATATTGTAGGAGTGGTTGGTGGCGATCTAAATTCGCAAGCAGTAAGTAGATACATTCAAGGATTCACGCCAGCAATCGTCTTGAAACATAAAAGTATGCCTTTCACTCTTAACACACAAGGTACTGAATTCCGAGTGTTGGCAAGAGTCCTTCCCTCAGCAATTGGGAGTGTCGTCGTCGCACAGTCTCTCGATAACGTAGATGAAACGGTACACAGACTACAAATGCTCTTTATATTCATTGGTTTGATTGCACTAATTCTCATCGCGCTGGCTTCCCGAAAAGTAATCGACATTGGGCTCAAACCCTTGGAAGCGGTGGAAACAACTGCTGAATCCATTGCCTCTGGCGACCTCTCAGCTCGCCTTCCGGAAGCGAAGCCAGATACAGAAGTTGGAAGACTGGTCTCCTCACTCAATCAGATGCTCGCACGCATTGAAGAATCTTTCGCTGCACGAACAGAAAGTGAAAGCCGATTAAGACGTTTCGTTGCTGATGCGAGCCATGAACTTCGAACACCATTGACTGCCATCCGTGGCTTCGCGGAATTACATCGCCAAGGAGCAGTACAAGGAGGAGTTGAAACAAAAGAACTGATTTCGCGTATCGAAAAAGAATCAGTACGTATGGGAACCCTAGTTGAAGATTTACTGTTACTCGCGCGCTTGGATCAAGCCCGAGCAATAACAAGCGTTCCGGTTGATCTTGGATCCAGCGTTGCTGATGCAGTGGCCTCCGCGCGAGCCGCAGGTCCTCAACATCCCATCACATATGAGCAACCGGCAGATGAAATTTATGTTCTTGGGGATCCTGATCGAATTCATCAAGTAGTGGCAAATCTGTTAGCGAACGCGCGAACGCACACTCCAGTGGGGACGCCGATCTCCGTTGTTATTGCTTTCTCTGACGAAGGTGCCACCGTTTCGGTTTCTGATAGAGGTCCTGGATTGAGTGAAAGCGACCAAGAAAGAATCTTCGAACGTTTCTTCCGCGCTGATCCTTCACGTGCACGTACAAAGGATGAAGGAAGTGGTCTGGGATTGTCGATTGTCGATGCAGTTATGCGCGCCCATGCCGGACGAGTCAGCGTGACTTCAAAAGAAGGCGAAGGCGCTACTTTCACCCTTTTCTTCCCTATTTCCTCTTAACCGTTCAAAGTATTTGGACCCAAATTCTCCATCGCACGAAGTGCTGCTATTCGCTCTTCTATCGGCGGGTGAGTAGCAAAAAGTCTTGAAACAGAGTTGCCGTCAAGGGGAGACTCGATCCAAATATGCGCCACCGCAGTTGACCGTTGTCGCACCACAGTTGAGTCTGCAGCAAGAACTTCTAAAGCAGAACGCAGGCCCGCAGGATTTCGCGTAAAGGCAACTGCGGTTGCATCCGCGAGCGCCTCTCTCCTTCGAGAGATTGCGGATTTAAGAAGAAGGGCTGCAATTGGAGCAAGTATCAAAATAACTAGTGATAGTACGAGTGCAACGGGATTGGAATTATTATCGCGACTATCTCGACGACCCCCGCCAAACCACATCATTCTCGTCAAGATATCGCTCAGAATTGCAATTGCACCCGCGGTCGTCGCCGCGACTGCAGAAACCAATGTATCTCGATTGCCGACGTGGGACATTTCGTGCGCGACCACACCCTGCAGTTGATCTCTATCCATCACATTCAAAATACCTGTCGTGAAAGCGATAACCGCATGTTCTGGGTTACGTCCAGTTGCAAATGCATTTGGAGCCTCGTCCTCGACTATCGCGACCTTCGGCATAGGCAACCCACTAGCAATTGTCACTTCTTGAATAAGATTGAATAAATTGGGATTATCGCTGGCTTGAATCTCCCGCGCCCCCGTCATCCTCATGACAAGAGTGTCTGAAGAATAATAGGAACCCCAAATTGATATTAAGGCGATTCCTACAGCAATCGGCACTATTCCCGCGGTACCTTGACCAAAATATGTGAGTGCTGCGTAGACGACCAGGCCGACCAGGAGCCCCATGCTCCCCAACAAAAAATAGGTCTTTCTTTTATTTGCAGCTTCGGAAGCGCGAAAAGATACCCCTGCCATTGACGCGGATTAGAACTTAACCGTTGGTGCCTGGCGGGACTGTGGATCCTCTACTTCATAGAAGGGGCGCGAACTGACTTTTGCAAGACCGGCAAAAAGTGAAGTCGGAATAGTCTTTACCGCTGTATTAAGCGAGCGAACATTGTCGTTGTAATACTGACGAGCAAAGGAGACTTTATTTTCCGTGGTCGAAAGCTCCTCCTGCAAAGCGAGAAAATTTGTGGACGCCTTTAAGTCTGGGTATGCCTCTGCCACTGCAAGCAGGCCTCGAAGAGCCTGCGTCAGCATCCCGTCTGCAGCCGCCACATCGGCAACAGTTGTTGCAGTGGTTGCTTTAGCCCGAGCAGCAACTACTTTTTCAAAAGTAGCGCTTTCGTGAGATGCATATCCTTTAACTGTTTCTACTAAATTTGGAATTAAGTCAGAGCGACGTTTGAGTTGCACTTCAATCTGTGCAAAAGCCTCGTCAACGCTGACATTGAGCCGAACAAGGCGGTTATAGAGTGAAACAACGAAGAGCGCAACGACGACTAAAACTACGAGAACAAGAATGGTTGTGGACATGGCTCTAATTTACCCTAGTTACGCGCCCCGCTGACTACTTAATATCGCTCTGGTGAAAGTTCATCCATGACCTGCTTGGCGTCGGTCCTCGTTGACCTTGATAACGAGACCCATACAGAGCCGAACCATATGGATGCTCAGCAGGAGATGAGAGTTTTATGAGGCAGAGTTGACCAATTTTCATGCCAGGAAAGAGTTTCACAGGCAAATTGGCCACGTTGGAAAGCTCCAGAGTGATGTGCCCAGAAAATCCTGGATCTATAAAACCCGCGGTCGAGTGAGTAAGTAAACCTAATCGCCCCAAAGACGATTTTCCTTCAAGGCGACCAGCGATGTCATCTGGAAGTGAAATGACCTCATAGGTGCTAGCCAGCACGAATTCTCCTGGATGAAGAATAAAGAATTCGGTAGGGCCAACTTCAACTTCTCGGGTAAGTTCATTCTGCTCAATTGAAGGGTCTATAACTGAGTATTTATGGTTCTCAAAAACCCGGAAAAATTTATCAAGCCGAACATCGACGCTCGACGGTTGAATCATGCCTTCATCAAATGGCTCAACGCGAACTCGGTCGGCCTTCACCTCTGCGCGAATATCGCGATCACTAAGCAACATAGTTGGCGACTTTACTCTCTCTGTCTATGCTTGCCCAATAAGCCACTGCGGGCGTAGTGAAATGGCATCACGTCAGCTTCCCAAGCTGACAGCGCGGGTTCGATTCCCGTCGCCCGCTCCATAACTTCAGAGCGTAAAGTCCTTTAGTTACGGGGCTTTTTCACATTTTATTGGTTCTCCGCATTGTCACCCACGACCAGCAATATACGCCTTTATGCTGTACGCTATTGCACGCAGGTTGCACGAAATATTGCCTCTAAGGGGTTCTAGATGACACAAAAATCACGCACCCGTAGATCATTCGGAGCGGTTAGAAAACTGCCCTCAGGGCGCTTCCAAGCCTCGTACTCCATAGATAGAGTTCGCTACAACGCACCCGATACATTCAAAACGAAGACCGACGCCAATCTCTACTTGAACACTATCGACGCAGATATCACCCGCC
>JANYDL010000032.1 GCA_025363635.1 Actinomycetes bacterium | reverse complement strand
GATAAAACTCTTCAATATGCTGATCACCAAAGGCGAGCAAACTCCTCGCCTCCCATTCAACACTCGTAGAATATTTCTCTACAAGGAGAGAATTCGACGCAACTAAGCAATCGAGACCACGTGGGTGATCCCACGTCATCCCGCGAAGGAGTTCAAGCGCCACTTACATACTCAAAATTCGGTTTATTTCACCCGCAAAATAGTCACGTATGGCGATGCCCTCATCAATATATTTTCCGTAATTGAAGAAACCATGAATCATTCCCTCCATGTCACGATATGCGACATTCACCCCCGCATCTTGAAGTTTCTTGGTGTATGCGATGCCATCAAGACGTAGAACATCAAACTCAGCAGTGATGATCACGGTCGGAGGCAAGCCTTCGTATGAAGATGCTGCGTGAGGAACTGCGTAGGGATGATCCTTATCCGCATCCCCGTTGAGATATTGCTCCCAAAGCCACGCCATACCTCTTTGAGTTAAACCGTAGCCTTCGGCATTTGGCACTGTACCATCCTGAACATACTCAGGTCCGTTGCATGGATAAATAAGAAGTTGATATGCAAGTTTGATCTCTCCACGATCTCGCGCTGCTAGGGCAACCGCTGATGCTAAATTTCCACCCGCGCTATCCCCACCTACGCCAATTTTAGTTGGGTCAATTTTTAATGTGGCCGCGTTCGCAAATGTCCACTCCAGTGCTGCATAACAGTCGTCAAACGGAATCGGGAATTTATGCTCTGGTGCCTTTTGATAATTAACGGAGACGATGACTGAATTTGTTTTCTTAGCCAAGGAAATAAGTTGAGCGTCATATTTGGTGATGTAATTGACTACCCACCCACCTCCGTGAAAATAGACCATCGCACGGAATGGTCCAGGTCCCACAGGTGTGTACACATGTAAAGGCAGATCTGCGGTTGGTCCAGTGAAGTAGGGATTCTCAATCGTTACGCCGCCTTCGATGGGTCCAGATAAGTCTCGTGCTGAATGACCGTTTGCACGAGCGGCATATGCCCCCGCTTCTGAAATATCAGGAAGGCCGAGGGCGGCACCTAAATCAAGAAATGCTTGCGCTTGGGGATGAATGGCCAACGAATTACTCCTTAATCGATCCAGCGAGCATTCCTCGGATGAGCCGTTTCTGCGACACCAAGAACATGATCATGATCGGGACGGCGATGAGCGCTCCTGCAAGTGCAATCTCCGGTTTGTAAATAGGAACCGAAGTGGCTCCTACTCCGGGATTAATTGCAGGCGTGGAGAGAAAGAGGAAACCAAGACCAAGTGGAAGGGTGTAATGCTCGCTCGAGGGCAACATTACATACGGCATGAAGTAATTAGCCCAGTTACCAATGAAGGCGAAGAAAGCTAGGAGGGAAATCAGTGGCGTCGAAAGCGGAAGTGCGATCTTCGAGAACAATTTAAAGTCATTGCAACCGTCTAGCCGTGCTGACTCATAGAGCTCTGCTGGAATACTCGTTGTGTAGTAGATGTATGCCAGAAATGCTCCGAAGGGATAGAGCGACGAAATCAAGATCACCGACCATGGGTTATCCACCAAGTGCACTTTATCCATTTCGACGAAGAGAGGAATAACAAGTGCGACTGGCGGAACAAGCATCATGATCAAAGTCGATATGAGGAAAGTCCTCTTAAAACGAATATTTGATGCTGAAATAACAAAACCAGCGAGAGCAGCAGTGATCGTCGCGATGATGACGATCGAAGCGGTGTACCAAATGGAGTTAAAGAGCCACGTACCGATCACGCCATTGTCAAAATACTTGAGGTGCTTCCAAGCGTTGAGGTAGCCCTTAAAACTTCCGAATGCGTAAGGACTCCGGTAGGACAATTCTTTGTCGTTTTTTGAGGGTGCCAACACCAACCAAATCATGGGTATCAAACTGAGTATCGCGAAGAATACGAGCCATGTCGTTACCAGGAAAGTGCTGAAAGGATGTTGATGTCGCATCTTGCTGGCCGGTACTCTGCCAACCTTCTTTAATGACTTTCTTTTTGGATCAGTTTGCGTTGTCGACATCTTAGATCCCCACTATTTCTACATCTTTTTTCTTGATATGGCCTTGCGCGCCTTCAAACATATCTGTCTTGAAAATAACAAGTAACGCACCTAAAAGACTTGGGATCAATAGCAAAATTGAAAGCGCTGACGCACCACCAAAGTCACCTTGCATAAATGCCAAGTTATAACTGAGTTGATCAAAGGACCATGAATCCGCGATTCCTTGATAAATACCGCCGTTGAGAAGTTGAGGCTCAACGAAAATTTGCAGACCTCCAGCAAAGACCAGAACACTCATATACACGATGTACTTACTGATTAAGGGTAATTTGATTCGAATTGCGGTTTGCCAAACTGAGGCACCGTCTACGCGCGCGGCCTCGAGTACCTCAGTTGAAATAGATTGCAAGGATCCGTACTGAATGAGAATCCAGTTACCCGCTGCGGCAAAGAAAGCCATAATCGCAAGAATGTAAACAAGATTCTGTTGTTGCCAAATCTGACTGGACTCCGTAATGTGAAAATATCTCAAAACGCCTTTTATTGGGCTCAACGTCGGTTGCAAAATCACATACCAAACCAAAACAGCAACTGCGCCAGAAATTGATGCTGGCACGATGTAGGCCATCCGCAACCATTTCTTCCACGGGCTATGTTTGATATCAAGCATCAGCGCCATGCCTATGACGAAAAAAATCATGAGAGGAACAAATATCCCCATAAATCCAAGTACATGCCTGAGCGCAGGTCCAAATCTAAAGTCATGAATAACTATCTTGAATGCATCCCATCCACCGTTCGCATTTGCCATAGACGGTTTAGGAATTTCAAGAACTCCCATAATCGCAGGAAGAATTCCAAAAAAGAAAAGAAGAAGTAGATACGGTGACAACATTAAATACATGGCGCCATTGTTGTGCTTATAGTGTTGTTTTTTAGCCATGAATAAATTGCCCTCCGATTAGCGACATAACTTTTTGAATCACTCTTAGGAGAGACCAGGTTGTTTAGTCTTTCGACTAAACAACCTGGCTCGCGTCCCCCTACAAGTAACTAACTTCCTTGCATAAGCCCTTGAAAGGACTTATTAAGACTTGGTTACTTCGTATCCAAGTTGTTGCGCAAGGTTAGAGACATAAGCCCCATAGGCATCGATTGCCTTCTGAAGGTTTTTGCTCTTGGTTATTTCTGGTGCGAAAGCGGCTCCCCATGCGCCATTGCTGTCATAACGAACTGGCTTCTCACCAGGGAAGATCTTCGATGACTGCGTAAGCATTGCTGGGAAAGGATTAGATGCGTAGTACTTATCTGACGACACCTTTGCCTTCCAAAGCGCATTTCCAGGCGTATACGCTGGGAATGTTGGGGCTCCAAAACTTCCATCTGGGTTCTTGACAGTAACAAGATTTCGCTTGTCGCCAACCATAAAGATTGCAAAGTCAAGTGCTTGACGTGGGAACTTGGAGTGTGGAGATACGGTGTAGATACCGCCGCCCCATTCACCTGAGTATGCAACAGACTCGCCTGCCCACTTTGGCATTGGAGCTGTAGCAATGTGGCCAGCTGGGATTGCAAATGAACCTGCTGGACGTAGAACGAACTCGCCCCACCATGAAGGTCCGATATTTGCAACGATCTTTCCAGCTTGTCCTACATCTTTTACATACCCTGCATCGAAGTAGCTTCGGGTATCAAGAACGCCGCTATCAACTAGTGGCTGAAGCAGTTTGGCAACACGTGTGCACTTAGGGCTAGCCGTGTTAATGACAACACGTGTCGCTGACTTCTCCTGGTTAAGAGGGCACTGTGATGGCCAAAGATATGAAGCGTAGAAGCCCTGATCTCCGACTGCACCGAGTGAGTATCCTGGGTGATTCTTGGCAATATCTGCACCAAGTGCTGCCCACTCATCCATTGTTGTTGGAACTGTGTATCCAAATTGCTTGAAGAGTGTTGTGTCATACCAAAGAACTGTTTGCGCAAGGTCGTTCTTAACGCAGTATGTACCGGTAGCACTCTTGCACCAGTCATTACCATGTCCAAAGTTTGCGACTTCAGCCGGTGTGAGCAACTTGTCTAAGTTCAATGCGTTATTGATCAACGGATTCTTCAAAACCGCCACGTCATTTGGTGGGCCAAATACAACATCTGGCCAACCCTTTTTTACGCGGTTGAATAGCTGAACCTTTGCGAGCAAATCCGCTTGTCCATGAAGTTCAACTTTTACATTGACCTTGCCCGTCATGACCGTTGCGTAGAGCTTTGCGCCAGGTAGACGAGGTGCATCCACCCAGATTGTGATTGATGGAATAGCCGCTTGTGCTGCTATTGGTGCGACCATTGCGCCACCGACAACAACAGCAGTTGCAACTGCCATCACTGAATACTTTCGTTTCAAGGTATCCCCCGTTTCGTGTCTGGCGTCAGCTTTTCCTCTTGCCGATCTGACCAGTTGCGGGAATACTATGTCGGAAATACTATTTCGTATAGTATTTCAAAAAAGTTTTTCGTGTCGGATGTCAGGGCCCGACGGTTTTGAGCGCAAAGCCTCAGGGGCCACCAGGAAGCGTTATCGGGAAGTTATACGAGAAGAGGGCTTGTGGAATGAAGATAACTAAAGTAGAGGTCGTTTTAGTCGAGAAAACCGCATTCTCCCCCGCCTTCGTATGGAGAAAAGGATTACCGGGATCAGATGGGGCGATCACTGCTGGCTGGCTCGTGATTGAAACCGACGCTGGAATAACAGGATTTGCGCCAGTGGGAAGAGGCCCTATTCTCAAGGATTATGTCGATCGTCGCTTTCGCGCAGAGCTGATTGGCCAAGATCCACTCAACCGTGAATACCTCTGGGAAAGAGTATGGGAGTTAGATCGCATTGAGCGTTTTGCTGTGAATCTCACCCACGTAATTGACGTAGCGCTCTGGGATATCGCAGGCAAACTCGCGGGTCTACCCGTCTGGCAACTGTTGGGGGGCTTTCGCGAATCGATCCAAGCCTATGCCTCAACCGTTACATATAGCTCTATTGAAGAATTTTTAGATATTGCAGATCAATGTCTGGCACTCGGTTATCCCGCGATCAAATTGCATGCTTTTGGTGACGCCAAGAAAGATGCCGAACTTGGTAGACGACTTCGAGCCCACGTTGGCGATGACATTCCTTTGATGTATGACGGCTCCGCTGGATTCGATCTCATGGATGCGGTCTATCTAGGTCACGCACTCGATGATGCTGGATTTCTCTGGTACGAAGAGCCTATGCGCGAATTTAGCGTAACTGCGTATAAGTGGTTAGGAGAAAGAGTTCGTATTCCACTTCTACTAGGAGAAGTAACCGACGGCGCACATATGAGTGCGGGTGATTTTGTCGCCACTGGTGTGGCGTCAGCCCTTCGAACGAGTACTTTCTTACGCGGTGGCTTTACTGGTGCTATGCGCATCGCTCACCTCGCAGATGCTTATCACCTACGCGCTGAAGTCCACGGAATGGGCTTAGAGAGCGCGCATTTATGTATGGCCATTAAGAACAATACCTACTACGAATCCCTCGTCTGGGGTAATCCAACAACTCGCGAGTCGTATGTCGATAGCAATGGCTTGGTGCATGCACCGAGAGATCCCGGTGTGGGTTATGAAGGACAATGGAAAGAGTTCGGTGTACCAGTTGGCCTAGAGAAATACGTCCAGTAAGCAACATGTCAATATCTTTCACTCGTATGAGAACTTTTGATGTTCGTTTTCCAACATCTGCAATGCTAGATGGTTCCGATGCGATGAATGCTGATCCTGATTATTCGGCCGCTTGTCTTCGCATTGAAACCACAGATCCAGCCATGAGTGGAGATGCTTTCGTCTTTACAATCGGGCGAGGAAATGACGTACAAGTGCAAGCGATCGAAATCATGGCGGAGAAAATTGCGGGGTTAGAACTAGAACATGCATTTGAACATATTGGAGATATTGCACGCGAATTATCAGCAGACAGTCAACTTCGTTGGCTAGGAGCCGACAAAGGCGTCTTCCATATGGCGGCGGGTGCAGTTCTTAATGCGCTCTGGGATCTCTTCGCAAAATCTCGCGGAGTCCCCTTGTGGAGACTTCTGTCAGAGATGTCTCCTGAACAACTCATTGCGGCGGTTGATTTTCGCTACATTTCCGATGCTCTATCTCCACAGGAAGCGCTGGAAATTTTGCAGAATGGCGTCTCCGATAGAAAGAAAAACACAGAGCTTTTGTTGGAAAAGGGCCTGCCTGCTTACACCACGACGCCGGGCTGGCTTGGCTACACCGATGAAAAGATGTTGCGATTGACTCAGGAGGCAATTGACTCAGGCTTTTCTCTCATCAAATATAAGTGTGGGAAATCCCTTGCTGATGATCGTCGCCGACTCACAAAGATTCGCGAACTTGTTGGTCCCGATTTTCCGATCGCGATTGATGCCAACCAAGTATGGGATGTAGATGTTGCGATTGATTGGGTGAATGCGCTTCAAGCCTTTGACCTGCAATGGATTGAAGAGCCGACCCATCCTGATGATGTTGTAGGGCATGCGCGAATCGCGCGAGAAGTTGCGCCAACGAGAGTTGCTACAGGCGAACACGCAAGCTCGCGAATTATCTTTAAACAATTATTACAAAGCCAGGCGATTCAGGTCATGCAAATAGATGCAACGCGAGTTGCGGGCGTAAATGAAAACATCGCAAATATTCTTCTCGCGGCTAAATTCGGAGTACCTGTATGTCCTCACGCAGGCGGAGTCGGATTATGCGAAGTGGTTCAACATCTTGCGATGTTTGATGCAGTGGCTGTATCCGGACATCATTCCCGCAGAGTCGTCGAATATGTGGATCACTTGCATGAGCACTTTATCGAGCCCACCAACGTAATCAATGGCGCTTATCTACCTCCAAAAAAACCTGGCTCTGGGGCGCAGATGGTGGAGTCCAGCATTATCACTTTTGAATTCCCACATGGAACATATTGGAGTTCAGAAAAAGGAAGAGAGCACGCCCGCACAAGTTCCATGACACATTCATCAGTTAGACCATGACAACCAACGAGATGGGAGGACAGTGATGACAACTGAATTCACTGGACTGAAGGCTATCGTGACCGGAGCAGGTTCAGGCATCGGTCTTGCGGTTGCTCAGGCGCTGCATGCAGCAGGTGCGCACGTGTACGGATTCGATATCGCCGAAGGCGAGATGTCAGCGGTGGCTCAATGGATCTACTGTGATGTCGCCAGCGACACCAGCGTAAGAAATGCCTTTGAAGTCGTAAGTGAAACTACGGAAGTGATTGACATAGTTTCAAATAACGCAGGGATTGGATCAATCGGGACAATCCTCGATGCCACGAGCGAGGAATGGCTCAATCTTCTCAACGTCAACGTCGTAGGGCTGAGTCGAGTCTCTGCAGGCGCGATTGCTTTCTTACGCAAATCTAAAGCCGGTTCAATCGTCAATACCTGTTCGATCGCTGCGACTGCAGGACTTCCCATGCGCGCGGTCTACAGCGCCAGCAAGGGCGCAGTCATGTCCTTAACTCTGGCCATGGCGGCTGATTTTATTGGAGATCGAATCCGAGTTAATTGTGTCAATCCTGGCACTGCAGATACTCCGTGGGTTGCCCGCCTTCTCTCCAAGGCCGATAACCCCACAAATGAACGGGCAGCACTCGAAAGTAGGCAACCTCTTGGTCGTCTTGTCACCGCTTCTGAAGTTGCGAGCGCGATTCTTTATCTTGCCAGTCCGAAACAAGCCTCCACTACCGGAACGATCTTGCCCGTAGATGGTGGCATGTTTGGTTTGAGGCTACCCAAATAGTTTTACTAGAAAATCACCATGAGACGGCGGAGGGGCTATGTCAAAGGCTCAGGGAAGGACTAACCTGCGACTCGTGCCGAAGCCACTTGCCAAGAAGACTCCTCGTCGTTCTGTTCTCTCTGATGAAATTCACGAGATGATCAAAGCGATGATTTTTAGCCATGAGATTGCACCGGGCCAAAGGGTAAATATTGATGCGCTCGCCGTACGTCTTGAAGTTTCGCAGACACCTATTCGAGAAGCCCTTGCGCGATTGGAATCTGAAGGACTCATCGCAAAGGAACCACTCAAAGGTTTTTCGGCTACCAATTTGCTCACTCTTAAAGAATTTGATGATCTTTTTCAATTTCGCCTTCTCATTGAGCCTTGGGCGGCAGAACAAGCTGCAAAAAATATCGATGCGGTCGGTGCTGCGGCTTTGAAAGCGGAGATGCATAGCGCTCAAACGGCACTCAAGTTTAAAGATGTCGATCAAGTTGAGGCACTGACAGAACATGATGCTCGCTTTCACAGCCTTGTCGCGAGAATGTCCGGCAATCAATCCCTCCTTGAATCATTTGAAAGGACCCATTGCCATCTGCATCTCTTTCGTCTCTTTGTCGCCTCCAAACAAGGGCTCATTGAGCCAGAACTTCGCTCGAAGTTTGTACAGGATTTATTTGAGCAGTATTACCAATCAGATTCAGGTCAACTTGCGATTAAGCAACACGCAGAAATCACAAAAGCGATATTGGCTAAGAATGGCAAACTTGCGAAGTCTGCAATGCACAAACATATTGAATCTTCACTTCGCCGTTTTTCACCAGCTGCGCAGGCGATTAACGAGAGTTGATCGTTGACAGATGTTCTGACTTTGAAGTAATGTCCGATCCTATAGGATTTGGCTATTCGAAAAGGGAGCAAGATATGTCATCACCGGTGATTACCAATATAGAAATCCGTGCGTGTCGCGGAGGAGATGAACTCAACTCACTCGACGCAGTGTCAGCAGTGCAATTGCCTGGTGGCTCTCGCCCAGATTTCACCGTAATCACTTTGACCACATCCGATGGAGTTACGGGCACTTCATTTGGATTTGGGGCCCTCGATGCGAAGGTTGCGGCCGCAACCATGTCGCAAGTCAAACCCTTTTTTCTTGGTCGTAGTCCTCATAATGCGGCAAAAAATATGAAGGAGTTCGAGCTCTTTGATCGACGCTGGAACCATGTTCCTATTTATTCATATGCTCCATTTGATAATGCCTGCTGGGACATCGTGGGCAAGATGGCCCATCAGCCGGTGTACAAATTACTGGGTGCATCTCGCGAGAAAGTTCCACTCTATGTGAGTTCAATGTTTCTGCCCGGACCAGATGAATACGTTGCACAAGCGCTCGCGGTCAAGGCCAAAGGTTACAAGGGCTACAAACTTCACCCACCAGGTGAAGTGGATCTCGATATTGCTTGCTATCGCGCGGTAAGAGAAGCGGTGGGTGATGATTTCACCCTCATGGCCGATCCTGTCATCGCCTACACCTACGAACAAGCGCTCAAGGTCGGTCGCGAACTCGAGAAATTGAATTATCGCTGGCTGGAGGAGCCACTGCTCGACGTGAATTTCAACGGGCTGAAGAAATTGCGCGAGAAATTAGACATTCCGATTTGTGGCACAGAAGTTCTGGCTGGTGCACATTACTCAACGGCATATTGCATCAAAGAAGGCATCGTAGACATTGTCCGGACCGATGTTTCATGGCGCGGAGGCATTACGGCGGTAATGAAGACCGCCCATGTCGCGGAAGCCTTCGGCGTGCAGTGTGAACTTCATACAACGATCTATCATGCAATGGAGCAAATCCAATTGCACCCATCCCTAGCAATGGTCAATTGTGAATTCTTCGAAACTCTTTTTCCTTTCGACGACTTTAATTTTGGAACTAAGAGCCAACTCACTATTGAAGACGGCTATGTCATGGCCCCTGTTGGGGAGGGTCTTTGCATCGAATACGACTGGGACTTCATCGACGCGCACACCGTCTCGATTCTCTGATTACTCTTAGGTCATGAAGGTCGGCCTCTTCTCAACCTGCATCAACACGGTCTATTTCACGCGCACGGTGGAAGCTACTCGCGCGCTTTTAGTCAGACTTGGCGTTGAAATTGTCGATGTTGAACAAGTGTGTTGCGGACAGATGCATATCAATTCGGGCTATCCCGATTTGGCAAAGCCTCTCGTTGATCAAGTAGAGCGCAACTTCAAAGACTGCGATTACATAGTTGCGCCTTCTGCTTCCTGCATTGGTTCCTTGCGCGAACATGAGGATCGCCTGCAACTTGTTGCCAAATGCTTTGATCTCTCTGAATTCCTGATTGATATTCTTAAGGTGAGCGATGTTGGTGCAACCTTTAACCACAAAGTTACTTTGCACACCACCTGCCACTCACTTCGTGTGGCTAAATTGGGCGACAAACCGCAGCAACTTTTGAAAGCAGTACGTGGGATCGAAATAGTTGATCTGCCTGCCGCGGAGAGCTGTTGCGGTTTCGGAGGCACTTTTAGCGTGAAGAATTCCGATGTCAGCGGTGCAATGCTCTCGGATAAGCTCACCAACATCGACTCTACTCATGTGGAATATGTTGTCAGCGCAGATAATTCGTGCTTGATGCATATTGGTGGTGGACTTCAACGTGAGAAATCTTCGACTCAAGTCATCCACTTGGCAGAAATATTGGCCAGCACAGATGGCTAAGGGATATTCAGGGGTCTCACTGCCCTTCCCAACTTTGGCGAAGACCGCGTTGGAAGACACTCAATTACGGACCAATCTGGCTCGTGCTACCACGACGATTCGGAACAAACGGGCAAAAGTTGTCGCCGAAGTAGATGATTGGGAAGCCCTACGGCAAGCAGGACATGACATCAAAATGGAATCGCTTTCCAATCTTTCCATTCACTTGCAAAGATTCGAGAAGGAATTCACTGCTGCTGGAGGTCATGTCCACTGGGCGCGGAATTCGCAGGAGGCTTGCGAGATTGTCGCTCGTATCGCGGTTGAAAACAAAATCACTTCCGTCGTTAAAGTGAAGTCTTTGACCACCGACGAGATAAGTCTCAATGAATATCTCGGAGCGCGAGGCATTGAAGCCAAAGAGACCGATTTAGCAGAATTGATCGTGCAACTAGCGGATGAACATCCCTCCCACATTCTGGTTCCCGCTATCCATAAGAATCGCAATCAAATCCGCGATCTCTTCGTGGAAAAGATTGCTGAAGCCCCCGAAGGGCTTAGCAATAACCCACGCGAATTAGCAATGACTGCACGAGCACACCTTCGCAATCGTTTCCTGCGCGCACGTATGGCGGTGAGTGGAGCGAACTTTGCCATCGCTGAATCTGGAACTCTCTGTGTTGTTGAATCTGAAGGCAATGGACG